>JBNMQK010000001.1:0-101471 GCA_051278005.1 Oleispira sp.
CACCCCCTGCGCCCGTGCCAATAATGGCAACATCGGCTTCTAAAGTGGCGTGCTCTGTATAATCCCCCGCATCGAGAGTTATCCAACCATTACTGATGCCTTCTA
Source organism: Oleispira sp. (assembly GCA_051278005.1). Classification (GTDB taxonomy): domain Bacteria; phylum Pseudomonadota; class Gammaproteobacteria; order Pseudomonadales; family Oceanobacteraceae; genus Oleispira. Next base: position 106 of record JBNMQK010000001.1, read on the forward strand.
AAATAGGATCAGTAATCCCGCGGACTTGTTCATAAACTTTGTTAGCCATTAGCTATTCTCCACAGACATCGATGTGCTGGTGTTAGACGTGATGCTTGTTTTGTTAGCAACAGGTGTTGGGGTTTGGATCGGTGGACCTGGATAACCAGTACTGACAAACGACTCGGGCTGAGCGTACCAGCACATACCTATTAATTTGCTCATACCGACATAACCATTTCGCTTGGGTGGGATAATGCTATCACGCCAACTAATTAAGAAATCGTTGACTTCTTTTTCTGACATATCTTTCCATGAAGCCCAAGGAGCCCCTGCTAGTATACGAATTGCGGGGACTGACATGGCATCAAATAGCTGACGCATTTGATTCCGATTGTGATACTGCAAGGTATAGATTAAATCATCTAGGCCTAATAACATGCGCTTAATCGCGACATCATGGCTCAATTCACCCGGGAAGCCTTTGTTTAAAACGACAGGAATGAGAGCGGAAAGAAACTCTCTATCATTGGCTTGCAGAAATTTATATTCAGAATTCTGCTCTACTAAAGGGGACGAGCACCCTGTGAGTGTTGCAACGGCACCGCCTAAGGCAAGCGTTGTGGTACCCATCAGCCCAAGCTGTAAGAAGCCGCGGCGAGTTGTGGGCAGTGTTTTTTCGAATGATGTCATCATCTAGCTCTCGGAATCACTTACTGTAAATGACCCTGGGACCTTGTTTGAAGATCTCTGGGTCAGTAAATCGTTAGTCGGAAAAAAATTGATTAACGAATAAAAAAGGTATAAATCATTTTACGAATGGAGTTGTCGTAAGGTGGGTATGCTAGGTTGCCTGTTGAGAAGCGACCTTTACGGTGAACGGCTTTGGCTTTCGAGAAAGTAATAAACCCTTCTTTACCGTGATAATGCCCCATACCCGAATCACCCACACCACCAAACGGCATGTCTTCTTGGGCAAGGTGCATCAAGGTATCGTTCACGCACACGCCACCAGAATGCGTATTATCTAATACATGGTTCTGTTCGTTTTTGTCATAACCAAAGAAATATAACGCTAGAGGACGTGGACGATCATTAATATGTGCAATGGCTTCATCCATTGCATCGTAGGTAATAATCGGCAAGATAGGACCAAACAGTTCTTCTTCTGCGATGGTCATATCGTCTTTCATGCCTTGCACGATCACTGGTGCTAGTTTGCGCCCAGCAGAAAGATCTTCTTTGGCAGGGTTGATTTCTGTGAGTTTTGCACCTTTATCTTTAGCATCTTGAATCCAGCTAGACAAACGCTGATACTGACGATCGTTGACGATGGAGGTGTAGTCGTCGTTGTCTTTAAGGGTGGGGTACATCTTAGAAAAGGCAGCGATGTAAGCTTTAATGAACTCTTCTTCTTTCGCTTTAGGAACCAGTATGTAATCAGGCGCGACACATGTTTGGCCTGCGTTCATTGATTTCCCAAAACAGATTCTCTCAGCTGCGTCTTTCATGGGGACATTGTTAGAAACGATGGCTGGAGATTTTCCACCCAATTCTAGAGTGACAGGTGTCAGGTTCTTTGCGGCAGCCGCCATAACGAAACGGCCGACTGAGGTCGAACCCGTAAACAAAATGTGATCGAAAGGCAGTTCGGTGAAGGCGATCGCGGCGTCGGCCTCACCTTCAATTACACACACTCGATTTTCTTCAAATATTTCCGCAATCATCGCTTTAAATACTTGATTAAGATTCGGAGTAAACTCCGACATCTTAATCATGGCGCGGTTACCTGCAGACAATGCCGCTACTAGAGGGCCAATGGCTAAGAAAATAGGATAGTTCCAAGGAACAATAATCCCCACAACCCCTAATGGTTGATAACGTACTTCGTTTTTAGCGGGAGCGAACAACATGCCGACACCCCGCTGACTAGGTTTCATCCACTTGCGAGTGTTCTTGATCGCCATATTGATGCCTTCAACACTGGTCAGAATCTCAGCGAGCAAAGTTTCATCTTTTGAACGACAGCCAAAATCTTCGTTTACCGCAACCGCTAATTGGTCTTGGTATTTTATAGTGACATTTTTTAGGGCTTTCAGGTGGCCAATACGCTGTTCTGCTGTTGGCATAGGTGTTTTACCATAAGCACTTTTTTGACGGATAAAAAGTTCTTTTAATCGAATAATTTCGGTATTTAAAGAAGTGACTTGTGCGGTATTGGCAACCATATTGGGCCTCCGAAGTGAATGCTATTAATTATTGTACGAGTATTATTAGAGTGATTACTCTAAACTGTCAATAGCTGCTGCCATAATTGGCACTAAGCTTTACAATCCAATGTATATAATTAAGACATAATAAAAGGGTATTTAAACAAAAATGAAAACTCGTGACCGAATTCTTGCTGCTGCCTTAGAACTGTTTAATCAACAAGGCGAGCGGAAGGTAACGACCAATCATATCTCAGCACATCTAGGCATGTCTCCGGGTAATCTCTATTACCATTTTAAAAATAAACAAGAAATTATCTATGAACTCTTTCTGAGTTATGAAAAGCGAGTGGATGCAAATTTAGAGCTGCCATCAGGTCGCGAGCTCACCGTAGAGGATAAACTTAATTATTTGCAAAAGGTCTTTCAGGGATTGTGGGAATATCGTTTCATTCACCGAGACATGGAGCATTTATTGTTGGTAGAAGAGCGTCTACATTCTCGGTATCGTGATTTTTTTCGCCGCTGCAAAAAAAATACTGAAGGTATTTATCAAGGCCTGCGTAATGCCAATATTATTGTTTTAGATGATAGGGATTTAGAAGGCTTAGCATTGAACACCTGGATTGTAGTCACAAGCTGGTTTTCGTTCTTGCAGTGCAATCTACTGACAGATAAATATGAAAGTATTACTTTAGATATGCTGAAAGGAGGGATTTACCAAATTTTCCAATTAGAACGCCCGTATCTGAGCGATGAGTATCGCGAGCGCGTAGAAACCATGCAGGCAGCCTTTATTCCAAAGCCAGATTGGCTATAGTCTGCTTATAGTTAAGAGTTATTTAATACACGTGTTACGTTAATTTTGCCTAAACCTTATGCTCTTTTCTTAGGTACTTAGCCCTCTATATACTCGTTTGCCGGGTTGTTTGTCTTATCAACTTCAGTAATAGGTAAAGAACGGGCTTTCCCCCATCACTTTTTCACTGTTTCATTCTTTAGAGGTATAATTGAACTCTTGTTTAGGGTAGATTTTTTGTGCCTATATGGATGTAGTCGCTCTGCTATACCCTCATAAGATAGTAGTAGTAACGACTATGTTTTTATCCTCTCTAGCACGCCTTTAATGTGAGTATTTTTATGGATCGCCGACATTTTATAAAAGCTATTACCGCCGCCAGCTTTAGTATTCCAATTTTGACTGCCTGTGGTGGAGCGTCAATTAAAGCGAAAAATGTTGCCGATATTGTGTCGCCAACTATTCCGGTAGTTTCACCATTAAGTTCAGGGGTTGAGTTTTTACATGGCGTCGCCTGTGGTGATCCCCTTGACGATCGTATTATTTTTTGGACTCGAGCAACTCCGCCAACAGGGTATTTTGATAGTATCACTGTACTGTGTGAAATTGCTGAAGATCCTGCCTTTGAAAACCTAGTGCTATCAGAATTTTTGACGACGGACAGCGATAGTGACTATACGATAAAATTTGATGGCGTCGGTCTATCGGCTGATCGACGTTATTGGTACCGCTTTAAATCGGCAGATTCTGAATCGGGTGTTGGGCGTGCTCGTACTTTGCCATCTCCAGGCGTTTCTACTGATCGTCTTCGTTTTGCCGTGTGTTCTTGCAGCAGCTACCCCCATGGTTATTTTTCAGTGTATCGAATGATTGCGAATCGTAGCGATCTCGATTTTGTTTTGCACCTCGGTGATTATATCTATGAGTACGGACAAGGCGAATACGGTGATAACCCAGAACGGTTAGTCGTTCCGCCCCATGAAACTGTTACTCTTGCTGATTATCGCAGCCGTTACGCGCAATATCGTTTGGATGTTGATCTGCAAGCCGCCCATGCACAACATGCATTTATAACGGTCTGGGATGATCACGAAACGTGTGATAACTCTTATAAAGATGGCGCGCTCAACCATAATGAAGACGAAGGAGAAGGCGATTGGGCGACTCGCAAGCAAGGGGCCGTTAAAGCCTACTTTGAGTGGTTACCGATTCGTCCACCAACGCCAAGCAAAGACAGTATTTATCGTGCGTTCCAATTTGGTGATCTCGCCGATTTTATGATGCTGGATACGCGTTTAGAAGGGCGTGAAAAGCCGCTGGAAAATCCTCTTGATCCTGCCCGTATTGAACAGCGAGATTTGATGGGTCAAAAGCAAAAAGACTGGTTTAAAAACGAGTTGGATGTGTCAAAAGGTTTGTGGAAATTTGTCGGTCAGCAAGTAATGATTGCACAGCTTCAGGTATTGGAGGTTCAGCGCTTATTGCCCGGCGTCCCTACCAATGACTTTAGTCCTTTGATTGCTGTCAATATGGACCAATGGGATGGCTACCCTACTGAGCGTGAAGAAATCCTAGATTTTATTGAAGAAAAAGACATTAAAAATACGGTGGTCCTTACCGGCGATATCCACAGTAGCTGGGCCAGTGAAGTGTATAAAAGCAGTGCGATCGTAACCAGTGGGTTATTTGACGAGCCCTTGGCGGCTGAATTTGTCACCACCAGTATTACTTCTCCAGGTTTCCCTCCCGAGTCGGACGCATTATTGTCTGAAGTATTACCGATTGCGAATCCACATATTAAATATACCGAGCTGTCGAGTCGTGGTTTTATCTTAATGGATGTAACCCGAGAGCGGACGCAAGCTGAGTATTATTATGCGGCTGATATCGATACGGCTGAGCAATCGGGTGTTGAAAGTGATGATAAAATAAAAACGGTTGAAGTACGCACTGGCAGCAGTCGTTTATTTGAAGACGGTGAGGTGTCGCAGCCACGATTCTAAATGTAAAAGGGTGGCGCTGAGGTGAGGTGGGTTATTCCACCTCAAACACCATAAAACTAAATTCTTTTACATCTTTACGTTTTGTTTCTAGCCAGTTTTCTGGAATGCAGGAGAGGTCGGCATTGGCTTCTACTTCGACATACACCAAGCAGCCTATTTGGGCTTTTTCTGCGATGATTTCTACCGCAGGTTTTAGCAAGTCTCGGCCGAATGGCGGATCAAGAAAAATCACCTCAAATTGTTCTAACTGGCTATGTTGCGCTAACCATGCAATCGCATCTGTTTGATGCACTTGTGTATTATTAGCATTGAACGATTCTAGTGATTCACGAATGCAGCGCACGGCACTGGCATTAAATTCTAAGAAGGTAACCTCTTTTGCGCCCCGGCTAAGGGCTTCGTACCCGAGAGCGCCACTGCCCGCAAAGCAGTCGAGAATTAGTTTTCCTTCGATATCCCATTGCAACCAGTTAAAAACGGTCTCGCGTACCTTGTCCATAGTGGGGCGTAAGCCAGGAGCGTCAGCAAATTGAATACGACGCGAACGCCAATCACCGCCAATAATACGCAGTTGCTGAGTGCCTCTGCGTAAACTGGTTTTATTACTGCTGCTTTTCTTTTTCGCCATGAGGGATGCTACCTAAGTGTTCTGCGGGTTCTGATTCTAATGAGGGTTCTAATCATGTTTCTTGTATCTGGCATTGGCTCAAATACAGATTTAACTGCTCTACATCTAATACGTTAATGCCCCAATAACCTGCTAATAGGTAGTTTTGAGGCAGGCGATAGTATGCGAGGTCGGAGAGTATGTCGAATTGAGTTGCTGGGTTTTGCCAATTTAATTGCCATTGCTGCACAAAAGTTTGCTTCCAAATGCGCAATGATTGTTCGTTGATCGGAGGGAGTTTAGGCCATGGAGAGACTAACCATTCTTTAGCGTCGATATTCGCGCGGCTTTGGTGAGTGCTGCTCAGTTGATCCTGTAACCAGTATTGGGCACTCACGGGTTGCCAAGGACAGAGATATATTTCGGCAGAGGTTATCTCTTTTCTATTTAACTCTGTTTTATTCATCTTTGAGCTGTCAGCGAATGAGTTTAATGGTTTTAGCGTTAGGCTTTTAATAAGACGAGCACTGATAAGGCGAGCGATGTCTGCACTCCAAGGGCCTTGTAAAATAATCGTCCCAGGTTGACCTTTTAAGGGTGAAGGAAAATCATTAATTTGCTGGCTGAGTTTTTTTAAACCTAATTCAAAGTCGTCACCCATATTGATATCCCACTGCCAATGATCTTGCTGCCAGCTGATGAAACCTGAATCTATTAAATGACTATTAATGGTCGATTCCAGGCTTCCTTGTTCAGGCAATTGCCCGCGGACGCGTATGTGAAAATCAGTATCGAGTCGGGTCTGCCAAATAACCTGAATGCCTTCATGGCTCGACCAGCTTTGTTGTTGTAATTCACTCAGCGCAGGCAAGCCTACGGTTTCTGCTTTTAGTGAGTCTTCTGAGCGCTGCTTATCAATACTGGCCCAGCCAATTAAGATAATGCAGGTGAAAATAATTAAATTGAGGGATGAGCGACTAAAACGCAGGTTCATTATGCTTCCTTGTATTATTCACAACAGACGATAGGTGTTAGGATAGACCGCAACTAAATCTTATTCGAGCGATAGATTCGAGAGCCCGCGATGTTTGAAAAATTTAAACGTAATAAAAAACCAGCCGACGATGGTCAAGAAGCGGCTGAAACAACTAATAATAAAGTTGTAGAGACAGATTTAAACGATACCAAAGGCCATGATAATAGCAGTAAAACTGCGGTCAATGCACCGGTAAAAAACACTAGAAAAGCGGGCATTCCAGCCAGTGAAGATGCTGTTTTTTTCAAAGATACCGCGGATCAAACGTCCGCATCTGTTGATGAAAAGAAAAGTATCTTCAGTCGTTTAGCCACAGGGCTAAGCAAAACTCGCTCTGGTTTTAGTGATGGCGTCGCCCACCTTCTTTTGGGTAAAAAAGAGATTGATGACGACCTGCTGGAAGATCTAGAAACTCAGCTAGTGATGGCCGACGTCGGTGTCGAAGCCACTCGTGAAATTATGGCGAAGCTGACCGAGCGTGTTGGCCGAAAAGAGCTAACCGATTCAGATGCCTTGTTTGAAGCCTTGATTAAAGAATTACAAGATATCTTAGCGCCGTGCGAACAGCCGTTGGTGATTGATACCGGGGGCAACAAGCCTTATGTAATCTTGATGGTGGGTATTAATGGTGTGGGTAAAACCACTACGATTGGTAAGTTGGCCAAACAATTTCAAGCCAAAGGCAAATCCGTTATGTTGGCGGCGGGAGATACTTTCCGTGCTGCCGCAGTAGAGCAGCTGCAAGTATGGGGCGATCGTAATGATGTTCCTGTTATTGCTCAGCATACGGGCGCAGACAGTGCTTCGGTACTTTATGATGCACTTGAAGCCGCAACAGCCCGTGGCACCGATATCCTAATCGCCGATACCGCAGGTCGATTGCATACGAAAGATAATCTTATGGGCGAATTGGAAAAAGTCGTTCGTGTGATGAAGAAAATTGATCCTGAAGCGCCCCACGAAGTGATGTTGGTATTGGATGCGGGCACCGGTCAAAATGCTATCAATCAAGCGGTTCATTTTCAGAAATCTGTGGGCGTAACGGGGCTCACGTTGACCAAGCTAGATGGCACTGCGAAAGGGGGTGTGATTTTCGCTTTGGCCAAACAATTAGCGCTACCTGTGCGTTTTATTGGCATTGGTGAAGGTATTAATGATTTACGTCCATTCGACGCCAATGACTTTACCCGTGCGCTGTTCGATAAAGACAGTTTATAACCTAGTTCATTAAGCGTGTTTATTTAAAAAATACATTAATTGTTCCCGCTTTCGCGCATTGATATGTGAAAAAGCAACCCGCGTTCGGTCCTAATGTTGTCGCAAGGAAACCTAATTTTGCCAATGGTTCGTTTTGATCGTGTCAGTAAGCGTTACCCATCGGGTAACGAAGCGCTTAGCGGGGTTAGTTTCGAGCTAGCCCGTGGTGAAATGGCTTTTCTTACGGGCCACTCTGGAGCGGGGAAAAGTACTCTGCTTAAGCTCATGATGCGCATGGAAGTGCCTACGCGTGGTGAAGTCGTTATCGATGGCAGCAATCTATCCCGTTTGCGTGAAGGTCTCGTGCCTTACCATAGGCGTAAAGTCGGCGTCGTTTTTCAAAACCACCAATTACTCTTTGATCGCAGCGTTTTTGAAAATGTTGCTTTACCGTTATTAATCGCGGGCACCTCGCTAAAAGAAACCGGTCGTCGTGTACGCGCGGCATTGGATAAAGTGGGTTTGTTAGGCAAAGAAAAACTCAACCCGATCCAACTTTCGGGTGGCGAACAACAGCGTATCGGTATCGCCCGTGCTGTTGTGAATAAACCAGCCCTATTAATTGCGGATGAGCCAACCGGTAATCTAGACCCAGAGCTCTCTGCTGAAATTATGAATTTATTCAGTCACTTTCAGCAAGTGGGTGTCACTGTGTTAATCGCGACCCACGATATTGCCCTCGTAGAGCGAATGAATAAGCGTCGATTGATTTTACAAAATGGCCAAATGATCGCAGGTAATGACATCGATCACGGAGCGCTACATGTCTGAAAAAACGTCGCATCAGCAAGGCGCTTCCACAGCCAAATTGGATGCGGGTGACAAGTTCGGTGCTTATTTCCGTAATCATCAGATGGTCGCGGTTGAATCCTTATCAAAGTTATTGGCGACCCCCGCTTCCAGCTTATTAACGTGGTTAGTGATTGCCATTGCGCTCACTCTTCCAGGTGCGCTCTATATGGCTGTGAACAATTTACAGCAGCTTAGTGGCCACTTTGAAGCCTCGGGTCAGATGACTGTTTTTTTAGCTGCCGATATTCGTGAAGCCGATAGCAATGCTCTGCGCTTACGAGTGGCCTCTCTCGATCAAGTCAATAAAGTCGTTTATGTTTCTCCTGAGCAAGCTTTAGAAGAATTTACCCAATACGGGGGTATTTCAGAAGCCTTGAGCTTCTTGGATGAAAATCCACTACCTGGGGTATTGCTGGTGGAGCCCCCTCTAGGAATTGATAAAGAGGAACTCAGTGTCCTAGTCGAGCAAATTCAATCATTTAAACACGTTGATAGTGTACAAGTTGATATGGCTTGGGTGGAGCGATTATTGGCTCTATTAGCGTTAGCGCAACGTTTGGTGGCCGTGGTTGGGGTCTTATTAGCCCTCGCGATTGTACTCGTTGTCGGCAATACCATACGTTTGTCGATTGCGGCGCGTACCGAAGAGATTCGTGTTATTAAGCTGGTGGGCGGTACGAATGCTTATGTTAGACGCCCTTTTTTATATTCTGGTTTTTGGTACGGTGCGATTGGCGGTATACTCGCGTGGCTGATGTTAGGACTCTGCTGGATTTTATTACAAGGTCCGGTTGCCGATATCGCTGAATTATATGGGGCTGACTTTTATTTACAGCCACTGCCTTTTGAGCCAACATGTTGGCTAATATCAAGCGCTGCGTTGCTGGGATTAATAGGTTCTTGGTGGTCAGTACAGCGTCATTTGGTCGCCATCGAACCCTAGTGTGGCAATGGTGTAGTGCAAAGAAAAGTAAAAGGACTGTTCCAACAATGAACTTAATATCAACATGGCACTCAATAAAGACGAGTGCTACACTTGATATGTCCTTTATAAATTGAATAGGAAGAATTGATGAACACTGCCTTGCAATCTATTGATGCTCTAAGCCCTGGTGCTAACCTAGAAGCCTATTTGGCTCGGGTTAACTCTGTACCTGTGCTAAGTATTGCGGAAGAGCGAGAATTAACCACCCTGCTTCATTATGAAGAGGACTTAGAGGCTGCGCGTCGTTTAATTATGTCGCACCTGCGCTTTGTTGCTCATATTGCAAAAAGCTACTCTGGTTATGGTTTGAACCAAGGTGACCTAATACAAGAAGGTAACGTAGGTTTAATGAAAGCGGTTAAACGCTTTGATCCTGCTGTTGGTGTACGTTTGGTCTCTTTTGCTGTGCATTGGATTAAAGCCGAAATGCACGAATTCATATTGCGCAACTGGCGTATTGTGAAAGTTGCGACGACGAAAGCGCAACGTAAAATGTTTTTTAATCTTCGTAGCTCTAAAAAGAAGTTAGGTTGGTTATCACAAGCGGAAGCGAAAGACATCGCTGAAGCATTAGGCGTAGAGTCTAAAACTGTATTTGAAATGGAAGGTCGCCTACAAGCACGTGACGCTGCTTTTGATGCGGGCGCTGATGAAGATGATGAAACGGCTTATAAATCACCGGCTCATTATTTAGAAGATCAGCGTTTTGATCCGGCAATAGTGGTTGAAAATACCATACATGAGCAACAAGCAAGCACTAGCTTACACTCTGCACTAGCCAATCTAGACGAACGTAGTCGAGACATTCTTCAGCAACGTTGGCTGACGGATGATAAAGCAACGCTGCACGAGCTCGCCGCTGAATACGATGTATCAGCAGAGCGTATCCGTCAGCTAGAAAAGAATGCAATGAAGAAAGTTCGTGACGCCATGGAGGCAGAAGCGGCCTAACTTCGCATAACCGACAGTCTCAGCACCCTGGCATTGTCTTTAAAGAAGCCGCTATCGAAAGGTAGCGGCTTTTTTTATGGGTGTCTTCTCGATTTTTTCTTAATTAGAGTCAGTACTTATTTTGGTAATACTGCCAAATTACCAGCAGTGATATTCTTTGAACGTGATCCAAAAAAAAGCCCAATTAGCATAACTAATCGGGCTTTCTTGTGTCGAGAGCTTTTATTTGGAAAAGCTCTCGGTCGGCAATGAAACGGCTATTTCTTCTTAGCCGCTTTACCGCCACGCATAGAATCGAAGAACTCATTATTGGTTTCGCTTTGACGCAGCTTATCTAATAAGAATTCAATGGCAGGAACGTCTTCCATTTCTGCAAGTAGGCGACGCAAGATCCATAGGCGCTGAAGATCAGATTCAGACATCAACAAGTCTTCACGACGAGTACCAGAACGACGCACGTTGATCGCGGGATAAATGCGCTTCTCAGCGACTTTACGATCAAGGTGGAGCTCTTGGTTACCCGTACCTTTAAATTCTTCGTAGATCACTTCGTCCATCTTAGAGCCGGTATCTACTAGCGCCGTCGCGATGATCGTTAAAGAACCACCTTCTTCGATGTTACGTGCCGCACCAAAGAAACGCTTTGGTTTTTCTAATGCGTGTGCATCAACACCACCGGTTAGTACCTTACCAGAGGAAGGAACAACGGTATTGTAAGCACGGGCTAGACGAGTGATGGAATCTAATAGTATGACGACGTCACGCTTGTGTTCAACTAAGCGCTTAGCTTTTTCGATAACCATTTCGGCTACTTGAACATGACGCGAAGGTGGTTCATCGAAGGTAGAAGCAACTACTTCTCCACGAACTGAGCGAGTCATTTCAGTTACTTCCTCTGGACGTTCGTCGATCAATAATACGATCAGTTCACATTCAGGGTTGTTGCGTGAGATTGCTTGGGCAATGCTCTGAAGCAACATAGTCTTACCGGCTTTAGGCGGTGCAACGATTAAGCCACGTTGACCTTTGCCAATAGGCGCAATTAGATCGATAACACGTGATGATAAATCATCAGCAGAGCCGTTACCGACTTCTAAAATCAATGGCTCATCTGGAAATAGAGGCGTTAGGTTTTCAAATAAGGTTTTATTCTTAACATTCTCAGGCTTATCGCCATTGATCTCATTGACCTTCAGCATTGCAAAGTAACGTTCACCTTCTTTTGGTGGACGAATCTTACCTGAAACAGTATCACCCTTACGCAAGTTGAAGCGACGGATTTGGCTAGGAGACACATAAATGTCATCTGGGCCAGCTAGATAAGAAGACGTTGCGCTACGCAAGAAGCCGAAGCCATCTTGTAGAATTTCTAAAATGCCATCGCCATAGATATCTTCGCCGCTTTTAGCGTGCTTTTTTAAGACTGCGAAAATGATGTCTTGTTTACGAGAACGGCTTACGTGCTCGATGCCCATTTCCTTGGCGATATCCAGTAATTCTGGAACAGATTTTTGCTTTAATTCGGTAAGATTCATAGATAGGATAAGAAGTTTTAATGCTTATTAAGGAATAAAAAATATACCTAAGAAGTGGGTATATGTCGGGGGGTTGTCGGTTACGACTAGATATTGTACAAATTTAATATAGACGGTTTGCTATAAACTGTCTAGGGGGGGGGCAGAGATAAAACACGATAACTCATGCTTTACCTTTAAATTGCACCCAATTGATCATTAAGTGCTGCGCAAGTTAGATACTTTGTTCAATGAAAGCGATTAGCTCAGACTTGCTCAACGCGCCGACTTTAGTTGCTTCAGCGTTGCCATCTTTAAAGATCATCAATGTAGGAATACTACGGATACCAAACTTAGGCGCTGTCGCTTCGTTTTGGTCGATATTCACTTTGGCAACTTTAATTTTGCCAGCGAATTCTTCAGCGATTTCTTCAAGAACAGGAGCTATCATTTTACAAGGACCACACCATTCAGCCCAGAAATCAACCAAAACAGGTAGATCAGAACCTAGAACGTCTGCGTCAAAAGAATCGTCAGAAACAGTTAAGATATTATCACTCATGGATTATCTCCGGAATTTGGTTAACTAAAATTATAAAGATGTGCATTGTACGGAGCTAGATTGAGGACGCAAGTCAAAAAATACTTAACTAACATAAAACAGCTGTTTCGTAACGCCGTCACAATCACGTATGATATAAAATATTATTTTAATATAAGGCCTTCGGGTAAGAATTCAACTATGCCAGACATTAATCATCAAGAGTCTAATCAGATCGCAGCCATTGATTTGGGCTCAAACAGCTTTCATATGATGATTGCCCAGCCGTTGCAGGGAGAGCTGCGCACGGTTGAGAAGCGTGGCGAAAAGGTACAGCTGGCAGCGGGGTTGAATGAACGAGGCTATCTTAGTGAAGAGTCTATGCAGCGTGGACTGGAATGCTTGCGTGGCTTTGCTAAGCATTTACGAGGTTTCAAGCCAGAAGCCGTGACAGTGGTGGCGACTAACGCTTTGCGGGTTGCGCGCAACCGTAGCGAGTTTATTAGTCGTGCAGAAGACATTTTAGGCTTTCAGATTGAATTGATTGCAGGTCGTGAGGAAGCGCGTTTGATTTATCTTGGGGTGAGTCATACCCAGGCAGATGATGAAGGCAAGCGCTTGGTCATCGATATCGGTGGGGGAAGTACCGAGCTTATTATAGGCGAGCGTTTTGAGTCTAAAGCGTTGGAAAGCTTATTTATGGGTTGTGTCTCTTATACCCGCCAGTTTTTTTCTGATGGCGAAATCAGCGAGCTGAATTTTCATCGTGCGGTGACTCGTGCTCGTCGCGAACTTTTAGACATACAACAAGCTTATAAAAAAATTGGCTGGAATGAAGTGATTGGTTCGTCTGGAACCATTCGTGCCACTGAGCAAATCCTCATTAGTAAAGGCTGGAGTGAACAGGGTATTTCGCGTGAAGGTTTAAATAAGCTGTGCCAATGGTTAACGTCGCATAAAAGGATTGATGATATTGAATTGCCCGGTTTTAAACCTTTGCGTCAGCAGGTTTTTATTGCCGGTGTTGCTATATTAAAAGGTATTTTCGATACCTTTAAGATTAATCAAATGGATTACTCTGATGGGGCTCTGCGCGAAGGTGCCTTGTGGGATTTAATCGGTCGTTCAGGTCATGAGAACGTTCGTCAGCGTACTGTGAACTCAATGCAGGAAAGATTTCATGTTAATCAAGGTCAGGCGAGTCGGGTTAAAAGCTGTGCTTTAAATTTGCTGGATCAGGTAGAAAAAGATTGGAAATTACCGAGTTCTGCAAGGAAATGGTTATTGTGGGCGGCAGAGTTGCACGAAGTGGGGCTGAGTATTACGCATCACCAATTTCAGAAGCACGGTGCTTATTTGGTTCAACACAGTGATATGGCCGGTTTTACCCGCCAAGGGCAAGAGTTATTAGCCGTATTACTGAAAGGGCAGCGCCGAAAATTTCCGCTGTCTGGGATTGAAAGCTTAAGCGCAATGGTAAGACAGCAGGCACGTTATCTTTGCATGTTATTGCGTCTTTCTGCGGTACTGAATCACAGCCGTGGCGCCGTTGAATTACCCGAAATAGAATGCCAAGTTAAGAATGCTTCGATTACTCTAATTTTTCCTAATGGTTGGTTTAAACAGCACCCACTGACTCATGATGATCTAATCGTGGAATCAAATTACTTAAATGCAGCGGGGCTAGAGCTAGTGATCGCTGAGGATTCTTAACCAATCAGCGAACGTACTGCGGCTATTTAGCCGCCGCAAGTTTCTCTAATAAAATTTGTTGCGCGCGCACAATCTCTAGCTCACCGGTTTCTTCATTTTTCTGTGGATTAGCCAAAATGTAATATCCGTCACTGTCTAAATCCCAGGCTTGGCTATTGTCTGCAAGGTAGCATTCAAACTCTTCTTTCATCCGGCTGCGTAACTTATTGCCTTCAATTGGGAAGCAGGTTTCAACGCGGTTTAATAAGTTACGCTCCATTAAATCGGCACTGGCCGCGTAAAACTCATATTTATCGTCATTACAGAAAGAATATACTCGGGTATGTTCTAGGAACCGACCGACGATGGAACGAACGCGTATATTGTCTGATACGCCTGGGATTCCAGGTCGCAAGCAACACATGCCACGAATAATAAGATCAATTTGAACCCCCGCTTGGGATGCTTTATACAACGCGCGAATTACTTTGTTTTCGGTCAGTCCGTTAGCTTTTACCCGAATGTAGGCGGGCTTGCCTTCTTCGGCGTTTAAGCGTTCACGGTCAATGAGTTCAAGTAGCTGTTTATGCAGAGTAAAAGGGGCGTGGAAAAGCTTTTTAATGCGTAATGCCTTGCCCATCCCAGTGAGCTGTTGGAATACCTTGTGTACGTCTTCGCCAATAGAATTATCAGCGGTTAAAAAGCTGTAATCGGTATATACCCGGGCATTACCCGCGTGGTAATTGCCTGTGCCTAGGTGAACATAGCGGCGTAATATACTTTGCTCTTTACGAACAATTAGCATCATTTTAGCGTGAGTTTTGTAACCTACTACGCCATAAACCACGACGGCTCCCGCTTCTTGCAGGCGGTTAGCCAGGTAAAGGTTTTCCTCTTCGTCAAAACGCGCACGCAACTCGATGACCACGGTGACTTCTTTACCGTTGCGTGCTGCGTCGACTAAGGCATTAACAATTTCTGATTTAGCGCCCGTGCGGTAAAGTGTTTGTTTGATCGCGAGTACAGAAGGATCTTTTGCGGCTTCGCGCAACATGTCGACGACGGGGGTAAACGATTCAAATGGGTGTAAAAGAAGCGTATCTTTTTCCCGAATAGCTTCGAAAATGCTCTTTTTAAAGCTTAGATGTTTAGGCAAGCCTGGGGTGAAAGGTGGGTAGCGTAAATCTGGACGGTCGATTTGACCCACCACTTCCATCATGCGGCCAAGGTTCACGGGGCCATTAACTTGATAGAGATCGCTTTCTTTAAGATCAAACTTGGACAGCAAGAACTCAACCAATTCAGGCGGGCAGTTATCAGCGACTTCTAACCGCATTTCTTCACCGAAATTACGCGAATGCAGTTCGTCTTCAAGTGCACTGGCAAGATCGACAGTATCATCATGGTCGATTTCTAAATCGGCGTTGCGGGTAACTCGGAACTGGTAACAGCCTTTAATCGTCATGCCCGGGAAGAGTTCATCGGCAAACTGGTGAATAATGGACGATAGAAATACAAAATTATCGCCATCTTCACAGAGTTTATCCGGTAGGCGAATGATACGAGGTAGTGAACGAGGAGCAGGAATTAGAGCTAAGCCTGTCTCACGCCCAAACGCATCTTTGCCTTCTAAGCTAACAATGAAATTGAGACTTTTATTGACCAAACGAGGAAATGGGTGAGACGGATCGAGTCCAATGGGGCTGCAAATAGGCAGCACGTCATTGTAGAAATACTCTTTCACCCAAGCTTGCTGATCTTCGGTCCAGGTTGCACGGCGTAAGAAGCGAATGTTTTCTTGCGCGAGTGCAGGAAACATAACATCATTTAAAATGTCGTACTGGCGTTCCAAAGTATTGGTACAAATTTCGTTGATTTGTTTTAAGACTTCGCCCGCATGCAAACCATCGGCGCCAGCAGTTTCACGACCAAATGCCAATTGTTGCTTTAAGTCTGCTACGCGTACTTCAAAGAATTCATCGAGGTTGCTGCTGAAAATACAAAGAAAGAACAGGCGCTCTAATAGCGGATGAGTTTCATCTAGGGCTTGTTCTAATACTCGAATATTAAACTGCAAATGGCTCAATTCCCGATTGATGTAATATTCTGGGTTTTGCAGATCGATCACTGTATCGTCAGTCGCTGACATTGTTCTTCCTTATCCATAAATTCTCCCCGTTGAATCACCACGATAGTATTTCGAATGACGGTGATTCATTAGAGGAATTTTTATTTATTTAATTCTTCAGCAAATTGCTTCGCGTAGTAAGTCAAAATAGCATTAGCACCGGCGCGCTTGATGCAAGTTAACGATTCGTGCATGACCGCTATATCATCTAACCAGCCATTTTGTGCCGCCGCTTTTTGCATCGCATATTCACCACTGACCTGATACACAAATGTGGGTACACCGAACTCCTGCTTCACGCGGCGAACAATATCTAAGTAAGGCATGCCAGGCTTAACCATAATCATGTCAGCGCCTTCGGCTAAATCCATAGCGACTTCGTGCAGGGCCTCATCGGTATTAGCAGGGTCCATTTGATAGTTTTTCTTATCGGCTTTCCCCAAGTTGGCCGCAGAACCTACCGCATCACGGAAAGGGCCATAATAAGCCGATGCGTATTTAGCCGAGTAAGCGAGAATACGAGTATTGACATGCCCCTCATTTTCTAAAATAGTGCGGATTTCGCCAATGCGTCCATCCATCATATCACTCGGTGCCACCACGTCAGCACCCGCTTCAGAGTGAGAGAGGGCTTGGCGAACTAATGTATCAACGGTACGATCATTTAATACATAACCCTTAGTATCCAAAATGCCGTCCTGGCCATGAAGGGTAAAGGGGTCTAAGGCGACATCTGTTATTACCCCCAATAATGGGCAAGCATCTTTAATTGCACGAACGGCGCGCTGAGCCAAACCATAAGGGTTGTAAGCTTCTTCGGCGAATTCTGTTTTGGCATCGCCGGGCGTCACAGGAAAAAGCGCTACTGCAGGAATACCTAGTTTAACTAAGTGCTTACACTCAGTGACTAACAGATCAATCGATAGGCGTTCAATGCCGGGCATTGATGGAATGGCTTCGCGTTGGTTCTGGCCTTCCAGTACGAACATGGGGTAAATTAAATCGTCCGTAGTTAATGTCGTTTCACGCATTAAGCGGCGTGAAAAATCATCTCGACGATTACGACGAAGACGAGTTTCTGGATAAAAGCGTTGCGCATCATTAAAAGCCAAGGGTATTCTCCAAGCGTTAGGCCGTGTGTAGCCATCTGTAAGTTATGAAAATATAATCACTATTCTAGCTGACTCAGCCCATCTAATCGCTGACTTATGACAGAATTGTTAGAAAACTATTCATCGAGCTCATTGATCTCGATATAAAAATGAACGTAATGACTCATTGTCTGACTAATTAGAGTAACAGGTCGTATTTAAGCGGCAATCATAAGGGTGAAAGATGAAGAAATTATTACTACTAGGCTTAATCATGGGTTTAGTCTTTGGCTTTTATTTAGTGGGTGAGCAATGGTTGTTGCCTGAGACGTATCAGGCGCTTTATAAAGAAGATCCACTGCAGACCGCAGGGATATTTTTTACAGTGTATGCTCTTGTTGCCGCGCTCTCTATTCCAGGGGCCGCGTTGATGACGTTAATATCAGGTGCCATTTTTGGTTTGAGTCAGGGTCTGCTTATTGCTTCTTTTGCCAGTTCAATCGGCGCAACGCTGGCATTTTTAATGTCGCGGTTACTTTTAAAAGACTGGGTCCAAAATAAATTTTCGACGTATTTAAAAACCATTAACGAAGGTATTGAGAAAGACGGTCCTTTCTTTTTATTCACGCTACGTCTGATTCCCGTTATTCCTTTTTTCGCTATCAACCTATTAATGGGTTTAATGCCGATATCGGCATGGCGTTTTTATTGGGTCAGTCAGTTAGGAATGCTGGCAGGAACCGCTGTTTATGTGAATGCGGGTGCTGAGTTTGCCGCAGTCATTGGTCAAGATGCTGGATTTTCTTTGGCCGGTATCATGACACCAGGTTTGTTGGGCGCGTTAATATTATTAGCTATATTTCCTTGGATAGTGCGGTCTGTCGTCAATCGTGTTCAGGCTAAAAGAGCGTTAGTGCAGCGCGCTAAAGGTCGCGTAAAGCCTAAGAAGTTCGACGATAACTTAATCGTTATTGGTGGTGGGGCAGCAGGCTTAGTCAGTTCGATTATCGGGTCGGCCGTAAAAGCAAAAGTAACGCTTATCGAGAAGCATCAAATGGGTGGTGATTGCCTGAATACAGGTTGCGTCCCCAGTAAAGCGATTATTCATGCGGCTAAAATTGTTCATGAGAATAAAAAAGGGCATAGCACTGGCTTGTTACATGGAGAGCCTGCGAGTATTGATTTTTCTCAGGTTATGAAACACGTACACGGCTCGATTAAAGCGATTGAGCCTCATGATTCGATCGAGCGATATGAAAGTTTAGGCGTCTCTTGCGCGACAGGACACGCTAAAATAATTTCTCCTTGGGAAGTTGAGATTCAGCATGTTTCTAAGTCAGGAGCTGTCAAAACCGAAATTCGCAGTGCTGCCAACATTATTATTGCGACGGGTGGCCAGCCGCGTATTCCTCAAATTCCGGGCCTAGATCAGGTTACCTATTACACGTCAGATACGCTTTGGCAGATTACAGCATTACCGAAGCGTTTATTGATATTGGGTGCAGGGCCTATTGGTTGTGAGTTAGGCCAAGCGTTTGCGCGCTTAGGTTCGCAAGTGACTATGGTCGATAAAGGGCAATTCTTAATGCCGCGAGAAGATGAAGATGTCTCGCAGTTAGTGGCTGATGCCATGGTAGCCGAAGGCGTTAACCATATCCCAGGTCGTTCAATTAGTAGACTCGAAATCTCTAGTGGCGTTAATATTGCCGAGCTCGATAATGGGGAGGTTGTTGAATTTGATGCGTTACTTTTGGCCATTGGCCGTGAAGGCAATACCGAAAACCTAGGGTTAGAGAATGTTGACCTTGTAACGGATCATAATGGTTTTTTAGCCGTTGATGAATATTTACAGACAGAATGTCCTACTATCTATGCCTGTGGTGATGTCATTGGCGGTTATCAATTTACTCACGTATCTGCGCATGAGGCTTGGTTTGCGTCAGTAAATAGCTTGTTTGGGCGATTTAAACGCTTTAAAGCGGATTATCGAGTGATTCCTTGGGCAACGTTTACTAGTCCAGAAGTGGCCCGGGTAGGGATCAGTGAAAAAGATGCGAAAACTCAAAATATACCTTACGAAAGTACTCAATATGGCTTGGATGATTTAGACCGAGCGATTACCGATGATGCGGCGACGGGGTTCGTTCGTGTATTGACGGTGCCGGGCAAAGACAAAATTCTAGGAGCTACGATTGTCGGGGCGAGAGCGGATGATCTTATTGCTACTTTTGTCATTGGTATGAAACATGGATTGGGTCTGAACAAGGTATTAGGTACTATTCATGCCTATCCTACCTATATGGAAGCTAATAAATTCGTTGCCGGGCAATGGAAACGCAAGCACGTTTCAGCCAGATTATTAGCGTTAGTCGAGTGGTACAACCATAAAACTTTGTGAAAATAAATTGTAATAAAATTGCAGCAGTCCACTGTCAGGCCAATGTCTGCGCTAGGAATAGGGTATGAGTATAGAAAGCAATTTAGATGACAAAAAGAAACCCGTTGAGACAGAGGGGTTTAGTCCTAGCGAATACAAGTTGGCGATTAATTTTCTCGAACAAATACCCTTTAATAAAGCGTTAGGTTTACGCCCAACCAAGCTCAGTCAAGATTACTGCGAATTCAAAATGAATATGAAGGACGATTTAATCGGTAATTTCCTTCAGGGAATCCTTCATGGGGGAGCGATTTCAACGGCGCTCGATGTTACGGGTGGCGCAATGGCGTTAGTCGCTGCGTGGCAAAGATTAAAAGATCGGGACGTGCCTTCATCAGAGCGGTCTAAAACCTTGTCTAAATTAGGGACGATTGACATGCGGGTCGACTTTCTTCAGCCTGGAAAAGGAAAAGAGTTCACGATTAGTGCTACCTTGCTGCGTATCGGTAACAAAGTCGCGGTGACCAGAATGGAATTCAAGAATGAAAAAGACGATTTAATTGCTGTGGGTACAGGTACATATTTGTGTGGTTAGTCAGATTTTCATGGGTATTTATACTTTCTATTTCGAGTAATCGTAAATTATTCTGAGGCGGGTATCCGGCAATGTATTGTCTAAATTCTGTTGACAAAAACTAGGATCAGCATACAATGCATTCGTCTGAAAGTTAGTCTTAGTTTTATGTACACCGTTTCGATATCCTGTATTTCGTCCTGTTTTCATAGATTATTGGCAGTGCTTCCAGCCATAATGGCTCATTAGAGCCGCAAATTTTTTCTGAATTTACAGGATATTATTATGTCTACTACAACTGGTACAGTTAAGTGGTTCAACGAATCTAAAGGTTTTGGTTTTATCGAGCAAGAAAACGGCCCTGACGTTTTCGCTCATTTCCGTGCTATCCAAGGTACTGGCTTCAAAACTCTTGCTGAAGGCCAAAAAGTTGAGTTCACTGTAACTCAAGGTCAAAAAGGCCCACAAGCTGAGAACATCGTTCCTTTATAGTCTAAAGGTAACGGTTTAGATTCTCTTATGAGTCTTTAAACAGTTCAAGTTTGAAAAAGGCTAAACCGAAAGGTTTGGCCTTTTTTTATGCCTGTCGTTTCGTGAAATGATCGCTGACGATTCTAGAATAACAGGCAAAAAAATCCCCAGCATTCGCCAGGGATCTCAATTTATAGCGTTCGTTGTTCACTAACGCAAAGTCATTTTACTTAGTTAGGCTTATGACGCTGACCATTACTATTTGACCAAGGACTATCGGTATTACCACCGTTACTATTAGCCGCTGGCTTAGGCGTGCGACGAGGTGAGTTGTTACTTGCGCCTTGTTTATGTTGCTTAGTGCTATTGGCTGCGTGCTGACCATCATGATGCTCACTTTGCGAGTGAGTTCTTCTGGGTTTACTAGGTTTAGCAGAGCGAGTATTTAACTTGGACTCAGGTAAACGGCTTACCGGCTCAAATCCTGGCAACATTTCACGCTCTAACAATTCACCAATAACACGCTCAATCGCGAACAGTTCTTTTGTTTCATCGGCGCAAACTAATGATACAGCATGACCTTCAGATCCAGCACGACCCGTACGACCGATACGGTGAACATAATCCTCAGGAACATTCGGTAAATCAAAGTTCACAACTTGAGGAAGCTGTTGGATATCAATACCCCGCGCTGCAATATCAGTCGCTACTAGAATGCGAACTTCACCGGCTTTAAAATCGGCTAATGCACGAGTACGAGCGCCTTGGCTTTTGTTACCATGAATGGCAGCAGCGGTAATACCACGGCCTTCTAAAAATTTGGTTAATTTATTCGCGCCGTGTTTAGTGCGGCTAAAGACAAGTGCCTGTTTCCAGTTACCATCTTCAATTAACTTGGCAAGAGCGGCTGGCTTCTGCTTTTTATCAACCGGATAAATCCACTGCTTAACCAATTTAGTGGTTACGTTAGGCGGTGCAACAGAAATCTCAACAGGGTTGTTCACTAGGCCTTTGGCTAATGAACGAATGTCATTAGAAAAGGTGGCTGAGAACAATAAGTTCTGGCGTTGTTTAGGCAGTACTTTTAATATTTTTTTAATGTCGTGAATAAAGCCCATATCCAGCATGCGGTCGGCTTCATCTAAAACTAAAAACTCTAACTGTGCGAACTTGATCGCACCTTGATTCATTAAATCTAATAAGCGGCCAGGGGTGGCAACTAAAACATCGGCCCCTTTACGCATGCGCATCATCTGTGGATTGGCTTTTACACCTCCAAAAATCACACAAGACGTTAGGTGAGTATTTTTGGAATACTTATCAACGTTATCTGCAACTTGTGCGGCTAGTTCACGAGTCGGTGTTAAAACCAACGCGCGGACTTGATTGTTTTGTACTCGCGGACCCTTGGCAAGCATCTCTAAAATTGGTAGCGTGAAACCTGCGGTCTTGCCTGTACCCGTTTGCGCGGCTGCCATTATGTCTTTACCTTCCAAGATGGCAGGGATAGCTGCAGCCTGAATAGGTGACGGTATTGTATAGCCCTGTTCGGCTACGGCTTCAAGAATGGCAGGGGAAAGCCCCAAAGAGGCAAAGCTCATAGATATCTCACTTGTTTTAGCGGTGCTGCAGCTTACAGCATAGTCGGTTCTAGAGCCATTGCTCGTTTCGCCCTAAGTCCAGTGATTGCCTAGTCTTAGGGCACTAAACTGTAATAAATAGATATAAATCTTTACTCATTGAATGACGGTGTGGATTTATGCATTCTTTTCAGGGGTGTTACTGAACTCAGAGCATCTGTTAAAGTTAATGGAATGTTCGTTCGTTGTCCCTTTGTCATCATCGCTACAGCAGGAGTTGTTATGTCGCATTCCCCCAATACAGTCGCCAGTGACGTGTTTTTACGCGCGCTGCCCAAGGCCGAATTACACCTGCATATTGAGGGGTCACTTGAGCCTGGATTAATGTTCAAACTGGCCGAACGCAACAACATCAAGCTACCTTATGCCAGTATTGAAGAAGTAAAAAAAGCGTATGATTTTCACAACTTGCAGTCTTTCTTAGA
This sequence comes from Oleispira sp., assembly GCA_051278005.1. Taxonomy (GTDB): domain Bacteria; phylum Pseudomonadota; class Gammaproteobacteria; order Pseudomonadales; family Oceanobacteraceae; genus Oleispira. The sequence goes on from JBNMQK010000001.1 coordinate 23,178, forward strand.
TATTTACTATCGATGCGCAGATGTACTGCGTACTGAACAAGATTTCTACGAGTTAACGTGGGCCTATCTTTTACATTGCCAGGCCGATGGCGTCGTTCATACCGAGCCATTTTTTGATCCACAAACTCATACCCAGCGCGGTATTGAAATGAGTGTCGTGATTAATGGGATTACTCGTGCATTAAAAGATGGCGAGAAAAAATTAGGCATCAGTAGTAAGTTGATTTTGTGTTTTTTACGTCACTTAAGTGAAGATGACGCGATAGAATGCTTAGAGCAGGCTAAACCTTTTTTAGGGGATCTTACGGCGGTCGGTTTGGATTCATCTGAATTAGGACATCCACCAGAGAAGTTTGAACGCGTGTTTAAAATGGCAAAGGCGTTAGGTTTAAAAGCCGTGGCGCACGCCGGTGAGGAAGGACCTCCAGAGTATATTGTCCAAGCATTGGATATTCTCCATGTCGATCGCATCGATCATGGTGTCCGCTGCAGTGAAGACCAAACATTGATGCAACGTTTGGCTGCAAGCCAAGTGCCGCTTACGGTGTGTCCGTTATCCAATGTTCGCTTAAAGGTCTATGAGAAAATGAGTGACCATAATATTTTAAGGTTGTTGGAATTTGGTTTAAACGTGACGGTTAATTCTGACGATCCTTCTTTTTTTGGCGGTTACTTGCTAGAAAACTTTACGGCCCTTGCGGAACACTTGCACATGAGTGAAGCGCAAGCGGTACAGCTTGCCCGCAATAGTATTAACAGCAGTTTTTTATCTGAAAAAGAAAAGCAGGCTTTATTAGCCTAATAAAACCGGCGCCAATGAGTTACCGTCAGGGTTTGAATACAGGATCTTTTCTCTCTGTGGGCAAAGCTCGCGGCCAGTAACAATTTAACTTGCTCTAGCGCATGTTATACATCAGGGGCGCCAGTTTCTAAGCAGCTCTTGAATGGCTTTTCCACGATGGCTTAAGGCATTCTTTTGATCTTTACTGAGTTCGGCGGAACTGCAGCCTTCGCTCGGTACCCAAAATACGGGATCATAACCAAAGCCTTCGATACCACTGGGTGCAGTTAAAATCTGGCCTTCCCAACTGCCCTGAAATACTTGTGGCGTCGGGTCGTTTTCGTGACGCATGTAAACCAATACACACTGAAAACGAGCCGTACGCTGTGTGGTGGGAATACCTTTTAGAGCATCTAACAGTTTTACATAATTTGCTTCATCGCTGGTCTGGCCATTTTCATCTATGGCATAGCGTGCGCTATAAATACCGGGTGCGCCTTTAAGGGCATCGACTTCTAAGCCTGAGTCATCAGCCAATGATGGCAAGCCTGAAAATTTGCAGGCATTACGTGCTTTTAAAATGGCATTTTCAACAAAACTTAAGCCAGTTTCTTCCACTTCAATGGTTTCAAACTCATCTTGAGGAATGACTTGAATATTTTTGTCAGAAAAAAGCTGCGAGAACTCACGCAGCTTGCCTTGGTTGCCACTGGCTAATACAAGTTTTTCAATCATCTGTTTCTTCAGTCTTTATTTGCGGCGCATGTCTTTTTTAGCAACGGTGCTGATTCAATGCGTTATTCTTCGTTGTAGAAGCGCTGGCTGAATTTTACGTCGAAGTTCTTTTGTTTGGCATTGCTCGGCACAGCATCGAGGTCGAAGTTATACATGTCACCATCATCAAAACGGAACGTGCTGATGTAATAAATGGCCTTACCTTCACTAATTCGACGGAACTCTAATTCACGAGTCTGACCAATTAGATTACGAATGGTACCTGTTAATTTAACATCGACAGCGTCTGGGACTTGTTTATCTTTAGACTGTTGCAGCACGGCAATATTCAAAAAACCCAATGAGCCAGACCGAGCGATATCATAAATTTTAGCTACTTCAGGGGTTAAGAAGCTGCTACTCAATCCCATGTAGTGAATTTCATATTCACCAAAGACTAGTTTTTGTTCTGCGTTTGCACTCGCAGACACTAGGCCCAGTAACAGCACTGTAAACAGAGCATGAAAGGGGGTGAATAAGGAATTAATTTTAAACGTAAACATAATAAAGCCTCCTATCGGCTGATATGATAAACCGCAGTTTCACCTAGCATGGCAGGCCATAGGCCAATACGCCAGTGTTCGTTATGTTGGTCATCAACAACTGTTTTATTCAGTATGCGAATGCCCTTGCTGCGGCAGAGTTGTTCAAAGTCTTTAAAAGTACACAGGTGGATGTTGGGCGTATCGTACCAGTTATAAGGTAGCGATTCTGACATCGGCATGCGACCCTTTAATAATAAGTATAGGCGTGTTCGCCAATAACCAAAATTAGGAAATGTAACAATGGCTTGTTTTCCGATACGTAACATCTCATCCACTAACACATCGGGGCTTTGAACGGCCTGTAATGCCTGTGCCATGATGACCGTATCGATGCTGTTATCTTTAAAATTCCTCAAGCCTGCATCTAAATTTTGTTCGATAACATTGATGCCATTCTTTATGCAATGAGTGATTTTCTCCGGGGAGATTTCTAATCCGTAACCGCGGACGCCTTTTTCTGCTTTTAGAAAGCTTAGCAATTCGCCCTTTCCGCACCCTAGGTCGAGCACTTGGCTATTAGGCTTAACCCAATGTTGGATAATCGTTAAATCGGGGCGTAAATTATTTAATGCTTGGCTCATGACTGTTTTCCTGCTGCGGTACTGAATCCGTTACTGATTATTGCCTGTGTCGGACTCACAGGAATATCACCCTCAACTCTTTCCATGTAGGCAGCGAATACTTCGAGATAGCGTGGGATCGGTAATAAAAAAGCATCGTGGCCATTCTCAGATTCTATACACGCATAACTTACGTTCTTATTCGCTTGTATCAGCGCGTTGACGATTTCTTCAGAACGATCGGGCGCAAAGCGCCAATCCGTGGAGAAAGACACGACAAAAAAATTACACTTGGCTTGGCTTAAACATTTTACCAAATCGCCATCGTGATCAACGGTAGGATCAAAATAATCCAGTGCTTTGGTCATTAGCATGTAGGTATTGGCATCAAACTGAGTGCTGAATTTTTGCCCTTGATAATGCAAGTAGCTCTCGACTTGGAATTCGGGTGTAAAGCTAAAACTGAGTTCATCGGCTTTCAGATCGCGACCGAATTTAGTTTTCATTGCATCCCCTGACATATAGGTTAAGTGCCCAAGCATACGTGCTTGAGATAACCCTGCTTTAGGAACTACACCATGGTCCATGTAGCGACCCTGATGGAAATCAGGATCTTTGCTGATGGCTTGGCGGGCGACTTCGTTGAAGGCAATGTTTTGTGCTGAAAGTTTAGGCGCAGAGGCAATGACCAACGCATGGCGCAGACGTTCTGGGTACTGAATAGACCATCGCAGGACTTGCATACCGCCAAGGGAACCCCCTACAACAGCGGCCCATTGCTGAATATTCAGGAAGTCTGCCAAGCGTTTTTGGCTGCGTACCCAGTCACGAACGGCGACAATCGGGAAGTCTGGGCCGAAGGCTTTACCGGTTTCGGGATTGGTACTGGTTGGCCCAGTGGAACCGGAGCAGCCGCCAAGATTATTCAGACAAACAACAAAGAATTTATTCGTATCGATGGTTTTACCTGAGCCAATGGCGCTGTCCCACCAGCCTGGGCGCTTATCTTCCATGCTGTGATAACCCGCCGCATGATGATCACCACTTAACGCATGACAAATAAGAATGGCGTTGCTGGCCTCTGCATTAAGTTCACCGTAAGTCTCGTAAATCAGCTCGTAAGACTCAAGAATTCGACCGCTGCGGAGTCTTAAAGGCTCATCAAAGCGCTGAGTTTTCGGGCTTATGATACCGACACTATCGGCTGGAATGTTTACTGGCATGATTGCTAGTTGTCCTAAGAAATACGATTGCTGTTCAAGTCACTATTATTAAGTAGAGGTCGTTAAGACAGCTTAAATAGAGGGATTATAACGACAAATGGGGATAAGTTAAGGAGCAATCTGCTCCTTAACTTTTAACTTTCTACCCCAACTTAAGGCAGTGCTACTTAGTGCTATACACCCATGACTAAGCCAGCTGGCATTCCGCTCGCTTGAGCCAAGCCTTTGACTAATAATATTTCTAATACTTGAATGAGCAAAAACATGATGATGGGTGAAATGTCCATACCGCCTAAATCAGGCATTATTTTGCGTATGGGTTTCATCGCAGGTTCAAGAATTTGATTAATCAAAATAAGGACCGGGTTGTAAGAATTGGGTGCTACCCAAGACGCGATCACGGTAATTAATAATCCCCAAAAATACACTTTCAATAGCAGGCTTAAAATCCCAATAGCGGACCACATTGCAACTTGCAGGGGTGGTGGTTGTATACCATTCAATAGCAAAATTAATACAATCGCGACGGCTTGTACTAATAGGGCCAATACAATCGATGCTACATCTATGCCGCCAATACCAGGGATAACTTTACGCAATGGAATTAAGGGGAGGTTCGTCGCTTTCACAATAAATTGAGAAATAGGGTTGTAGAAATCTGCACGAACGAGTTGCAGTAAGAAACGCATGACCACTAACAGAAGATAGAGGCCAACTAAGGTATTGATTATTAACAAGCCCACTTGGGTAAGAGAGGACATTTATATCTCCGAAAAGGTATTGAAATGATTAATACTAAAATAGATCCGACGGGGGTGATTTTCTACCCTTCATCATGATGCTATGCTTATTTATACAATGATTGACTGAGTGGCTTCTCCCCTCAGCTTTAGGTTTGTTCTTCGCCTAGCAATTGAGCCAGCTCACCTGAACGACGATGGGCAGCGTTGAGGGCGGCTTGCACGATATCCCGTAAGTGAGCGCTTTCAAAGGAATTAATTGCTTGTTCTGTGGTACCACCTGGAGAAGTCACGCGACGACGCAGTTCTGCAACATCAACATCGCTTTCTTTTGCCATTTGAGCGGCGCCAATAGCCGTTTGCAGGGTTAGTTCACGGGCGGTATCACGGCTTAAGCCTAGTTCAACCCCGGCATCAATCATGGCTTCCATTAATAGAAAATAATAAGCAGGGCCACTGCCAGAAACAGCGGTAACGGCGTCGATTTCTGCTTCGCTTTGCACCCACTGCACAATGCCCGCGGCTTTTAAGACGGTTTCTGCTAAGTTTTTTTGCGAAATACTGGTGTGTTCATTCGCGAATAAGCCACTGGCGCCTAATTGAATGAGAGAGGGTGTATTCGGCATGCAGCGCACAATGGCTTGCTGTTCTCCTAACCAAGATTGCAGTGAAAATAAATTGATGCCAGCTGCGATGGAAACAAATATGGGTTGTTTCGCATCGGCTGGTATAGCAGATGCAATATTCAGAGCAACTACTTTCATTACTTGAGGTTTTACTGCGAGCAAAACAATATCGGCATTAACCAGCGCAGGGCCACAGTCAGCAAACGTCTTAATACCGTATTGTGTTGTTAACTGGTCGCGTTGAGATTCATTAGGATCGCTGACAACAATTGAATCTGCTGAATGACCTTGGGCGATTAAACCACCAATGAGGCTGGTGGCCATATTGCCACCACCGATAAAACAAATATTACTCATGGAAATTCCTTTGCTCTTTTTAAAAATGTGCCAATCATGCTTCTATTAAACTAATCACGGCTGCCAAAAATATCGGTACCAATTCTGACTTGGCTGCTGCCGTATTGTATTGCTAATGCTAAGTCATTCGACATACCCATGGATAATACTGTGCATTGTGGATGATTGTTAGTGAGTTGTTTTAATAGCTGTTGCATTGCATCAAATTGTGCCGCGAGTAGCCTCTCATCATCGGTTGCTTGGGGAATGCACATCAAGCCCTGTAATGATAAATGTGGCAATTTTTCAATAAATTGAGCAAAAACTTCAACCTGCTCAGGGGCCATACCACTTTTTTGATCTTCACGACTGATATTGACCTGAATTAACACTTTTAAGGGTGCGAGTATTTTAGGGCGATGATCATTTAAGCGTTGAGCGATCTTTTCTCTGTCTAATGTTTCAACCCATTGAAAGTGCTCGGCGATAACCCGGGTTTTATTCGATTGAATAGGACCAATAAAATGCCATTCTATATCCGTTAAATGTGCCAAGTTGGTTATTTTTTCGACAGCATCTTGCAGGTAATTTTCACCAAACGCGCGTTGCCCAAGTTGGTAGAGTGTTTCCACCATATGAGCGGGCTTAGTTTTACTGACGGCGAGCAGAAGTACTTCTTTCTTAGAACGGTGTTCTTGTTCACAAACCGAGTAAATATGTGCTGTAACGGCTTGATATCGTTGCTCTAATGTAGACATTTTTAATAACTGCTTTAGGATTAGTAAATTGATATTAGTTACAGTAGTGGATCGATCTCTATACTGAATTTTCGGTGTCCATAATAAGCGACACAAATAGTATAAGCTAAATCCCAATTTAGGTGAGAAACAAGTATGGATATTACTGAGTTATTGGCATTTAGCGCTAAGCAAGGCGCTTCGGATCTTCACTTATCCGCTGAGATGCCACCTATGATTCGAGTTGATGGCGATGTTCGTCGAATTAACTTACCTGCACTGGATCATAAAGAAGTGCATTCTTTGATCTATGAAATCATGAATGATAAACAGCGGAAGGATTTTGAAGAATTTTTAGAGACTGACTTTTCGTTTGAGGTCCCTGGTGTCGCTCGTTTTCGTGTTAACGCCTTTAATCATAACCGCGGTGCCGGTGCCGTGTTCCGAACGATTCCGTCAAAGATCCTGAGTATGGATGATTTGGGTATGGGTCAAATTTTCAAAGATTTAGCTATGACTCCCCGAGGTCTTGTATTAGTGACAGGGCCAACAGGTTCGGGAAAATCAACCACGCTTGCCGCGATGGTCGATTATATAAATGATACAAAATATGATCATATTTTAACCGTAGAAGACCCGATCGAATTTGTACATGAATCGAAGAAAAGCCTGATTAACCAGCGAGAAGTACATCGAGATACGCTCGGCTTTAACGAAGCGCTTCGTTCCGCTTTGCGTGAAGATCCTGATGTTATTCTTGTGGGTGAGTTGCGAGATTTAGAAACGATTCGTTTAGCGTTATCGGCAGCAGAAACAGGTCACGTAGTATTTGGCACGCTGCATACGAGTTCAGCGGCAAAGACCATTGACCGTATTGTTGATGTATTTCCTGCAGAAGAAAAATCAATGGTGCGTTCAATGTTATCAGAGTCACTTCAAGGGGTAGTATCACAAACGCTATTGAAGAAAATTGGCGGTGGTCGAATTGCCGCTCACGAGATTATGATTGGCACTCCTGCGATTCGTAATCTTATTCGTGAAGCTAAAATTGCACAAATGTATTCCGCCATTCAAACTGGGGGTTCTTTAGGCATGCAAACAATGGATCAGTGTTTACAGACCATGCTGAGTAAGGGATTGATTTCTCGTGAAGTTGCTCGTGATAAAGCGAAGATGCCCGAAAACTTTTAATCATTATTAATACACCTTTATAATGATTCGTGATTTTATTTTAGCTACTTAATACGTTTGGAGTGATCGTTCATGTCGATGGAAAAATTCTTGCGGGTCATGGTGGAAAAAAGTGCCTCTGACTTATTTATTACCGCGGGAGTACCAGCGTCTATTAAAGTGCATGGTCGTCTTATGCCTCTCACTAAGAGTCCATTAGCCGCTGAGCAAAGCCGAGATATCGTATTAGGTTTAATGAACCAGCGTCAGCGTGATGAATTTGAGGAGCACAAAGAGTGTAACTTTGCGATTAATGCCACCGGTATTGGGCGTTTTCGCGCCAGCGCTTTTTATCAACGTAATGTTATTGGCATGGTATTGCGCCGTATTGAAACCACTATTCCATCTGTCGATGAGTTGGGTCTTCCGGATGTGGTTAAAGATTTAGCCATGGCTAAACGTGGTTTGATCTTATTTGTCGGGGCGACGGGTGCGGGCAAATCGACGTCTCTGGCGGCGATGATTGGTCACCGCAATAATAACAGTAAAGGTCACATTCTTAGCGTTGAAGATCCTATTGAATTTATTCATCAGCATCAAGGTTGTATTGTTACTCAGCGCGAAGTGGGATTGGATACAGAAAGCTTTGAAATCGGTTTGAAAAATGCTCTTCGCCAGGCTCCGGATGTCATTATGATTGGTGAAGTACGCAGCTCTGACGTGATGTCCCACGCGATTACTTTTGCTGAAACCGGTCACCTGGCGTTAGCGACATTGCATGCGAATAATGCTAATCAGGCTTTGGATCGTGTATTGCATTTTTTCCCACTAGAGCGCCATCAGCAAATCTGGACGGACTTGTCGCTTAACCTGCGAGCGATTGTGGCGCAGCAGTTAATACCTACGCCAGATGGCAAGGGCCGAAGAGCGGTGGTCGAGGTATTAGTTAATACACCCTTGGTGTCCGACATGATTCGTAAAGGTGAGGTGCATGAGCTGAAAGGTTTAATGAGTCGTCACAATGATGAGGGTATGCAGACGTTTGACCAAGCGTTGTATTCCTTATACGCGTCCGCTGAAATTACTTATGAAGATGCAATTGCTCACGCAGATTCTCCTAATGACCTCCGCTTAATGATTAAGCTAGGCTCAAAAACTGATTCAGATCAGCTCAATGCGGCTTTTAAAGGCCTGACATTACAGGACTAGTCATGTTGATGACTTCAGTACAGGTTATTCATCGCTAAGTTATTTGAAGCAATTCCCAATCGATATATTAAAAATAGATCAATCCTTTATTCGCGACATAACCACTGATGCGAGTGATAAGGCCATTGTCAGTGCTATCATTGCGATGGCGTAGCAGCTTGATATTCGTGTGTTAGCAGAGGGGGGTTGAAACGATAGAACAGTAAGCCTTCCTGCAAGACCAAGGCTGTGATTCTGTGCAGGGGTATTTATATTGCAAGCCGATACCTGCGGATGAATTATTTGATCGCTGGCAGAAAAAGGAGCTTACGTTTAAGTAAGCTTCTTTATCCTAGCCACGTTATGCTCTGTAAACTTCGCGTCCAGCACTCAAGGTAAGTTTTACTTCCCCCATTAATACTTTGCCCAATACCGGGCTGTTTTTTCCTTCTGACGCCATTGATTCTGCGTAATAGCGAACTTCTGCATCTTGCTTAACAACGACTAAATTAGCTAACTGCTTTAATTGTAGGCCTGCTTTTAAACCTAAAATTTTTGCAGGTAAAATTGAGCTCGCATTAACAACTGCGCTTAATTCTAATTCTTTCTTATTAACGAGTGTCAACATCATGGATAACCACGTATCCAAAATACTCATCCCTGCTTTTGCGGCCGCAAAGGGTGCCTTTTTCGCTGCGATATCTTGCGCTTGATGATTGGAGCAAATTGCCAATGTGCCGTCATTAACGCCGGCTAATAATGCCTTTCTATCTTGCTCACTGCGCAAGGGCGGCTGAACGTAAAACGTGCTATCAAAACCGTTAACGTCTTCGTCAGTAAACATAAGATTTGCAATGGCAACATCTGCACTGACAGGTAAACCTTGTTTTTGCGCATCACGAATCATCGATACCGAGCGGCCACAGCTAAGTTGGCTAAAATGCGTTCGACAGCCGGTGAGTTCGACCAACAGAAGCTGTTGTGCGAGGGCGGTCGTTTCGGCTACTTCGGCGATCCCCGTTAGACCGAGCCGATTTGCCGTCGGGCCTTCATGCATTTTCCCATTCGAGCTTAGAGCGCAATCTTCTGCCGTTAACATAATAAGCATGTCGTGTGTGGTGGCGTATTCCATAATGCGGCGTAAGACTAAAGCATTCTTAATGGGAGCGCGGGCATTCGACAGTGCAATACAGCCTGCTTGTTTAAGGCTGTGCATGTTGGCTAGCTGGTCACCGGCTAAATGCTGAGTCAACGCGCCAATCGGTAATAATCGACTGCTATTCGCTTTTGCCGACGCTTGTTGTAACAAGCTTACATTGGCGGGAGTATCGATCAGTGGCTTACTATTGGGTTGCGCGCAAAAGTGAGTAATCCCTCCTTTCGCGGCGGCCAAGGTTTCACTGGCGACATTGCTAATATGAGCGCTGAGGTCAATAAGACCCGGTATTAATAATGAATGTTCTGCATTGAATGTTGGATTAGTCGATGTCGATTCACCGGCAACCGTAATGGTCGCAATCATTCCATATTCGATGACAATATCGCTAAGTTGATTGAGCTCTTGGCTTGGATCGAGCACTTGAACATGGGTTATGGTTAAAGTGCTCATGCGGTGGCTCCTGAGATTGAAGGTTGAGAATCGTCGTTATTCGATTTCTTTGCTGCTAATGCTAGCTGCTCTTCTACTTGACCACTCATGGCCATTGCCATTACGGCCATTCGAACGGCAATGCCGTAGCTTACTTGATTTAGAATAACGGACTGCTTTCCATCAGCAACGGCGGAGTCAATTTCAACACCTCTATTAATGGGGCCTGGATGCATGACGATGGCGTCAGGCTTGGCAAGCGCCAATTTTGATTCTGTTAAGCCATAGAGTTTGAAATATTCACCTTCACTAGGTAGCAAGGCATCTGACATACGTTCTTTTTGTAAACGCAGCATAATAACAACGTCAACATCCGCTAGGCCCTGTGCCATATCGAAATAGATATCGGCGCCGAGATCCGCCATTTCTTTGGGAATCAAGGTCGCGGGCCCAATGACCCTAATCTCTTTTGCGCCTAACGTTTTTAATGCGTGAATCTGAGAGCGTGCAACACGAGAATGAAGAATGTCACCCACAATCGCGACTACCTGACCTTCAATTGCGCCTTTATGGCGGCGAATGGTCAGCATGTCTAGCATGGCTTGTGTTGGATGAGCATGTCGGCCATCCCCCGCATTAATAATGGCGACGCCTGGGGTTACTTGCTCTGCAATGAAGTGAGCTGCGCCACTGTCGGCATGACGTACAACAAACATGTCGCTGTACATGGCTTCCAGATTCCACAGGGTATCCATTAATGTCTCGCCCTTTGAAGTCGCAGAGCTGGCAATGTCTAAATTGAGAATGTCTGCACTTAAGCGCTTAGCGGCGAGTTCGAATGTTGAACGAGTGCGAGTCGAATTCTCAAAAAATAAATTAACTACGGTTTTACCGCGTAATAGAGGAACCTTTTTAACCGCTCGCTCTTGAGTGCTAATAAAAGAATTAGCAAGATCAAGAATTTCGGTTAAAAGTGCTTTGCTTAAACCTTCTGTCGTTAAGAAGTGTTTTAGGCGGCCGTCGGCGGTAAGCTGAACTTGGGTTGGATCGGAATGGCGGGTCATAATTAATAACTCATAATTTCTAAAGCTTCCGGTGAAGCGAAATGACTAACGGTCAAGGGTCAGTGCTAATGGGTTAGGCCCGGATAATTTTATTTTTTGTCCAGTGTTCAAGTCTAGTACTGCGCCCACTAAATCCGCTTGAATAGGAAGCTGACGCTGGCCAATATCCAGTAAGCACGCTAGGTGAATACTGGTCGGTCGGCCATGATCGAAAATCTCGTTCATGGCGGCGCGAATCGTACGGCCACTCATTAATATGTCATCGACTAAAATAATGGCACGATCTTCAATTGAATCTGGCAGCTCTGAACCTTTTGCTTGGGTAACTAAACCGCGCTCGTCAAAGTCATCACGATAAAAACTGATGTCTAAAATACCCAGTTCCGGTAATTCCAAGGCACGTTGTAAGCGCTGTGCTAACCACGCACCACCGGTACGAATACCAATAATAAGCGGCTGCTGTAAATCTTTTTTAACAATGAACTGTTTAATATCCAAAGCCAGTTGCTGATACAGCACTTCTGCGTCGGGTAGTTCGGAGGTGGACGTGATCATGTTCCTAAATCCTTATTCGCTTTGCTCAGGTTGATATTGTGTGAGAAAGCTTTCTAAAATGAGTTGTGCTGCGATGCCATCTACCGAGTTTTCACCGAAATTGCGATTACCGCCCATTTCAATGACAATACCTTTTGCTTCATAGCTGGTGAGCCGTTCATCATGAGTAAAGGACGGTTTATGAAAGCGCCCTTCTAAGCGATTGGCAAACTTATTGGCTCGTCGGCTTAGATCGCTGGGAGTACCGTCCATATTTAACGGTAGGCCGGTTAAAAATGCTTGTGGCTTCCATTCTTCAATTATTTTTCCAAGCTGTTCCCAGTTGGGAATGCCATCGCGGGCTTTTATTGGGTCGAGTGGTGTCGCTTTGCCTGTTATACGCTGGCCAACGGCGATGCCAATACGCTGTGTGCCAAAATCAAAGGCCATCCAGTGATCATAAATTTGTGCCATTATGCGTGACCTGCATCAGAGCTGAGAAACCCTTCATCAATGCCAAGCAGCTTGAGCGCGGCTTGGTACATTTCATCTTCGGGGGTATTGAAAATGATGTCCGTATTGGCTTCGACGGTTATCCATGAGTTGTCCAGTAGCTCTTGCTCTAGCTGACCTGCTTCCCATCCTGCATAGCCCAGGGCTACCTTATATTGTTTAGGTCCATTACCTTGAGCTAGGGACGTTAAAATATCTGTGGATGTGCTGACATGAATGTCATTGGTAACGGACAAGGTTGAACGCCAGTCGCCTTTCTCTGAATGTAGAATAAAACCGTGATCTTGGTGCACGGGGCCGCCTAGCAATACGGAGTGATCGTGGCCATGGATACCTTCGATTTCTAACTGTTCTAAAACTTCGTGAAGATTTAGGTCAGTCGATTGATTAAGTACAATGCCCATAGCACCGTTGTCGTCATGGCTGCATATATAGGTGATGCTGTGTTCAAAAGACGAGTCTTTGAGCGTTGGCATTGCGATCAAAAAATGATCTTTTAGGCTGCCAAATGTTGGAGTTTCAGCCATTAGTTTGCGCCTGTCATGTAGCGGTTACCTTTATATTTGAAGGTTCTAATGATTTCGAGCAGATCGATATCACGTCTCATTTCTTCTGTGAAAGGCGCGAAGGGAGCGGCTCGACGGATGATTTGTACCGTCGCATCATCAAGCGTTTTTTTACCAGAAGATTCTAAAACCTTAAGATTATTAATCGTACCGTCTGGATGAATCGAAACCAATACCCGCAATGAGCATTGATTGAAGCAGTTGATTGCATCTTGAGGGTAGTTAATTCGGCCCATATTCTCAATTTTACTGCGCCAGCTATCGACGTAATACGCATCATTAGCTTTCAGGGTTGACGCTGCCGTAAGGCGTTGAATTCGCGGCGCCTTTGCATAAATTTGTCGCTGGCTATCAAACTTTGCTTCTAAACTTGCAATTTCCAAGCTGCGCTCTAATAACGATTTTCTAGGTCCACTGGGGGTGTCATTGGTCTCTACTGCGTTTTGTTGCAGAGTGACCTGTGCTTTATAAGGGTTTGTATTTGTGGTTGATATCAGTGCCACTTGGTCGGGTTTGACTTTGGGCGTAGTGGCTAGCTGTTCTAAAGGTGAGGTTTGTTGAACGCTATTCGCATTAAAATTAGCATCAACATTGGTAGTAATCATTTTAGCTTCGTCTAACGTGCCACTGCCTTGTTGGTTTTCTTGAGCAAGAAAGTCAGCCTTTTCGGGCGCTAGCTCACTTTTATAACTGGCGAGCGTTACTTCTAATGTATGTGACGTTGGATTGCGATCGGTTGCCGTAAAGCTAATACCCAATATGAGGGCCGCATGCAGCAAGGCAGCCAAAAACCCCGTAAAGGTTAGGCGGTCAGCGCTGGTAACGGTAGCAGAGCTACTCATGGGCGATCTCACGTTGGTATTAATTAAAAGTGACCTTAGTTTAACAGCGCACTTTCTGTAGTAAACAGGTGATTAACTGGTCTGCGACATCAATACCAGAATCACGGCTGATTTCACGAACACACGTAGGGCTGGTGACGTTAATTTCAGTGACATAGTCACCGATAACGTCAAGACCTACAAAATATAACCCTTTTTCTTTTAATTTTGGTCCAATCTTTTCGGCAATCGCTTTTTCTTTGTCTGTTAATGCCATGGTGATGCCTGATCCGCCGGCGGCTAAGTTGCCACGGGTTTCACCCTCCGCGGGAATACGCGCCAAAGTAAAAGGTACGGCTTCGCCATCAATGATCAGAATACGCTTATCGCCTTGAGTAATCTCAGGGATAAAGCGTTGTGCCATGATTTGTTGCTTGCCATGGTCTGTTAACGTTTCAATAATAACACTGACATTTGGATCGTCTTTCTTTAATCGAAAGATAGAAGAGCCGCCCATACCATCGAGTGGTTTAAATATCACGTCTCCGTGTTCTGCATGAAAGGCTTTTAGTAAATCAGGACGACGAGTAACCGTTGTTGGGCTCATTAGCTCCGCAAACTCGGTAGCAAATACCTTTTCATTACAGTCACGCAAGCTTTGAGGTTTGTTCGCAATCACAACACCTTGCTGCTCTGCACGTTCTAGAATATAGGTGCTGTAAATGAATTCACTATCAAAAGGAGGGTCTTTGCGCATTAAAATTAGCTGTAAATCAGACAAAGGTCTATCGACAGCCTCTTTTCTTTCAAACCAACTATCTGGATTCATGGCTACTTTAATGGGTGCCATTCGACCATACGCTTCGCCGTTTTGGATCGATAGATCTTGCTGTTCCATGTAAAACAGTTCACATCCATGCTGCTGAGCGGCAAACATTAAGGCGAGGGAGGTATCTTTGTGAAAAGATATTTGTTCAATGGGATCCATAACGATGCCGACTTTGATGTTCATTACTGCTCCTAAAAACGAAAACGAATATGTTGAGTTTATTTTACCCTAACTATTAAGACTTGCAGTGGAATAAATTGTTTCGACCAGTTCTAATTTTTAAATAGATAGCGTTGTTAAGGTCTACAATTCTATGTTACAAAGGTTTAAATCAGCGCCACCTCGGACATCGAGACCGCTATCTCTAACAATAATATTAATCTAGATGGTGAAGGTTCTTAATATGGACGATAACTTCGATAATCTGAAAGTTATGGTTATTGACGATAGTAAAACTATTCGTCGAACCGCCGAAACCCTATTAAAAAAGGTCGGTTGTGATGTGATAACTGCAACTGATGGCTTTGATGCGCTAGCAAAAATCGCAGATACTTGCCCCAAAATTATCTTTGTCGACATCATGATGCCGCGCTTAGATGGTTATCAGACGTGTGCGTTAATTAAAAATAATTCTAAATTTAAAGATACGCCAGTTATCATGCTTTCAAGTAAAGATGGTCTTTTTGATAAGGCTAAGGGACGCATTGTTGGTTCTGACCAATATTTAACCAAACCGTTTAGTAAAGATGAGTTGCTCGGTGCAATTCGAAATTTTGTTAAATAGTTTGTCGGTAGCATTATAAAATTAGAGGTGATTTGAGAATGGCTCGCGTACTAGTAGTTGACGATTCTCCAACGGAAACGCATTCGTTTAAAACTATGTTGGAACAACATGGTCATGAAGTCTTAACGGCTGAAAACGGTGCGGATGGTGTAGCTCTTGCTCGCCAAGAAAAGCCTGACGTTGTCTTAATGGATATTGTTATGCCCGGTCTTAATGGTTTTCAGGCGACGCGCCAGTTAACGAAAGATCCCAGCACTGAGCACATACCTGTGATTATTGTGACGACGAAAGATCAAGAAACGGATCGTGTATGGGGAAAGCGACAAGGTGCCCTTGGGTATCTGGTTAAGCCTGTCACTGCGGTTCGTTTACTGGAAGAAATTGAAATGGTGATGGCTGGTTAATATGTCACCTTTTGCCCTGTTGGTAGAGATTGCACAAAAAAGTCGAGATAACGCCCGCGAATTGCCTCAGAAAACCGAGGCGATAACCTATTGGCGTGGTATCGGGTTTATGTTGGCAGGCCAGAGGTTTGTAGCGCCTATGGGGGACGTTGGAGAAATTCTTAAAACTCCTCGAGTGACCAAAGTCCCTGGTGTTAGAAACTGGGTGTTGGGTGTTTCCAATATTCGGGGACGTTTAGTGCCTATTTTAGATTTGGCGGGTTTATTAGACGTACCGTCTAAAGCTAACTGGCGAACCCGAAGAGTATTAGTTATTGGGGAAGGTCAGCAACAATATGGCCTATTGGTTGATGCTGTTCTCGGGATGCAGCAGTTCCCTTCTCATCAAGTAATTAGTCAAATATATGTTGAAGCTAATTGTGTGCCTTACGTGCGGGGTGGCTTTGAGCGTGACGGGTCTAATTGGCCTATCTTTAGTTTTACAGACTTGGTGCAAGCAGATGAATTTCTAAAGGTCGCCGTTTAATAAAATAGTTTGTTGCGATTCAGTTGATGGATGGCGCTGAATTCTTAATAATAACAAACGTGCAAATAAGTGCGGAGATGGCTTAATGAGTAAAGAGACGGGAAGCGTGTGGTCCTCGGTATTTGGTAACCCACGAGCAGGTTTCTTTACTGCGATGCTGGTTGTTTCAATTCTGGCTTTCTTAGGTGTAACAATTTTTGTCAATACGCAGACGAACCAAGATAAAGAATATATTAGTCACTCGGGTGAACTTCGGGTTCTCTCGCAGGAATTAGCAAAGAACGCAGTGGAGGCGGCAGATGGTAAAGCTGAAGCTTTCTCATTACTTCGTAATGCGCGTGATAACTTCCAAGTTCGTTGGGGTTATTTAAACGAGGGTAATGACGATACTGGCTTACCTCCTGCTGAAATTGCGACAATGACTAATGTGCAGGGTATTTGGAATAAAGTTTCCAATAACGCTGATCAGATTGTACAAGCCCAAGATATTATTCTTTCGTTGCATGAGGTTGCTGCAACCTTAGCCGAAACCATTCCACAGCTTCAAGTCGAATACGATGAGATTGTAGAAATCTTACTCGATAGTGGCGCTCCTGCTGATCAGGTTGCTGTTGCTCAGCGTCAGTCATGGTTAGCAGAGCGTATTGTACGTTCGGTTGATAAAGTACTGGGCGGTGGTGAAAATGCAGTAATGGCAGCGGATGCCTTCGGTCGAGATGCTTCTCTTTTTGGTCGAGTGCTTAACGGCATGATCGAAGGTAACGTTGCCATGAACCTGAGCCAGGTAGCCGATGAAGAAGCTATCTTTGCATTAGCAGAAATTGCTGAATTATTCGAGTTCGTATCGGGTTCGGTTGATGAAATTCTTGAAACTTCTCCTGAACTATTCCAAGTACGTGAAGCATCGGATGCCATTTTTGCCGATTCTCAATTATTACTGAATGAAACCTCTTCTTTGACCAATGCTTTCCAAACAAATACGGAAAGTTTGGGGTTTTTACAGTTCATTGCTTATCTATCGGCCTTAATGGCTGTCATCGGTATGGTCGGTTTGGGTGTTGTTTCTTATCAAGGTACGCGCAAAGATTTATCTGAAACCGCTGATCAAAACGAACAAAACCAAATCGCTATTTTACGTTTACTGGATGAAATTGCCGATCTTGCTGATGGTGACTTAACAACACAGGCAACGGTAACAGAAGACTTCACAGGTGCGATTGCTGACTCTATTAACTACGCAATTGATCAGATGCGCTCATTGGTATCTGCGATTAACGAAACCGCGGTACAAGTATCGTCCGCTGCACAAGAAACTCAGGCAACGGCCATGAATCTTGCCGAAGCATCTGAACACCAGGCCCAAGAAATTGCTGGGGCGTCAGCGGCTATTAACGAAATGGCGGTGTCGATTGACCAAGTATCGGCAAACGCCTCTGAATCGTCTGCGGTAGCAGAGCGATCAGTTGCGATCGCCAATAAAGGTGCTGAGGTTGTACAGGCAACAATTCACGGCATGGATAACATTCGTGAGCAGATTCAAGAAACGTCTAAGCGTATTAAGCGTTTGGGTGAGTCTTCGCAGGAAATTGGAGATATTGTATCTTTGATTACCGATATTGCCGACCAAACAAACATTTTATCGCTTAACGCTGCAATTCAGGCTTCTATGGCAGGTGACGCAGGTCGAGGCTTCGCCGTTGTTGCCGATGAAGTACAGCGATTAGCAGAACGTTCTACTGCGGCCACAAAGCAGATTGAAGCCTTGGTTAAAACGATTCAGAATGATACTAACGAAGCGGTTATCTCTATGGAAACTACAACATCAGAAGTTGTACGAGGCGCACGCCTAGCACAGGATGCGGGTGTTGCACTGGAAGAGATTGAGACGGTATCGAAGAATTTGGCTGACTTGATTCAGAATATTTCCAACGCTGCCCGCCAGCAGGCATCTTCTGCAGGTCATATTTCCAATACGATGAACGTTATTCAAGAAATTACATCGCAGACTTCAGCGGGTACAACGGCCACCGCGAAATCGATTGGTAACCTTGCCGATATGGCGAATAAGTTACGTGAATCGGTTGCTGGCTTTAAGCTTCCTGAGAGTAAACAAACTCTATAGATGCAAGTTAATGCTTTGGCTGATCGTTTAGTTGAAGGTGGAATTTTAGTAACAGGTTTAGCTGAGATGGTAGACTGGCAGCATCCAAATTTAGTTCAGGTTGATAGTAATAAATTATCAATTTATGTGCGTTGTGATGATAATA
The DNA here is from genome assembly GCA_051278005.1 of Oleispira sp. Lineage (GTDB taxonomy): Bacteria > Pseudomonadota > Gammaproteobacteria > Pseudomonadales > Oceanobacteraceae > Oleispira. Next base: position 41,754 of record JBNMQK010000001.1, read on the forward strand.
ATCAGATGGAGGCCGCTAGGCGATGAGCCATGACTACATCGCCCTAGAGTGGGTCAAAGGCGAAATTGAAGAGACCCTTCAGCAGGCGCGACAAGCATTAGAAACCTACGTAGAGAATACGGAGGATCGTACTCGTCTCAAGTTTTGTTTGAGCTATCTTCATCAGGTGCATGGCACTTTGCAGATGGTTGAATTTTACGGCGCAGCATTGTTAGCAGAAGAAATGGAAGCTTTAGCCAAGGTATTGGCTGAAGGGGATGTTGCTAATGAATCTGACGTGCTTGACGTATTGATGCAGGCAATTCTTCAACTGCCAAGCTACCTAGAGCATATCAAGATAGGTCGAAGAGACCTGCCTATTGTGTTGTTACCCATATTGAATGAGTTGCGGGCTGCTCGCGGTGAAAGTCTAATGTCTGAAACGGCATTATTTTCACCCAGTATAGCTGTACCAGCTATACTTTCTACTGGCCAATTAAGTAAATTTAACGATCCTGGCTTTGCCCCTTGGCTAAATAAATTACTCCAAATGCAGCAAACTGCTATTTTGCATATCCTTCGCGGTGAGCAAGAAATATTAGCGATTAATTATTTGCATAAGGTTTTTTCCCACCTTCATAAAACACTCGGAAAAACACCGCAAGGCCTAGTATGGTTGCCAGCATTAGCGTTTGTTGAATACCTTAAATCAGAAGAGAAAATTCCTAAAATTGCTAAGCCATTATTGCGTCAAATAGACGTACAGCTTAAGAAAATCCAAGACCAGGGCATTGTATTATTAAACACCCCTGTGCCTGATGAACTGCTAAAAAATCTTCTTTATTATATTGCTAAATCACCCTTAGACAGTGGTGCAATTGCGGCGGTGAAAGCTCAATTCGATTTAGAGTTTGCGTTACCTAATGAGCAAGAGTTAAAGGATCAGCGCGCGGCGTTTTCGGGTCCAGATAAAGAAACAGTGGGCACTGTCGTTGGTGCATTAATTGAAGAAATCACTGGGCTCAAAGACAGGTTTGATAGTCTTGTTCGTGGTGATGATGATCGTCAAGACGCACTGATCTCATTACTACCCATGTTTAAGAAAATTACCGATACCATGGGAATGCTTGGGATTGGTATGCTACGCAGGGTATTACAAGAACAGCAAAGCAATGTAACTCGATTAATCGATCAAGGTGGCGCCTCAGATTTTGATTTAATGGATACCGCGGGTGCTTTACTTTATGTTAAAGCGACTTTAAACGGTATGCAGCAAGAAGGAACATTGATTGAAACCCGCCCAGAAGATGTTTCTATTAGTGATGCACAAAAAGCGGTATTGCATGAAGCTCGAAATGTTTTAGAGCAGGTAAAAGACTCCGTTGTGGAATACATTGCTAAGCAATGGGATATCATTGAATTAGAAGAAACACCCCATTGGTTGAGATCTATTGAAGGCTCAATCAACATGATTCCAATGCCTCGAGTCGCTAAAATTATTGAAGGCGCTGCAGATTTTGTTGAAAAGCAGCTGATCTTTGACGGTTTGAAGGCTCACGGGACTGTCATGGATAACTTCGCTGATATTTTAACCAGTGTTGAGTATTACATTGAACGTTATAGCAATAGCCCTCAAGAAGCCGATGAGCACTTATTGCATCGAGCAGAGATTGCTTTGGCCAACTTACCTGACCAAAGCAGAGAAGAGTCTGAAATTATTGTTGAAGAAATAAGGGTTCAGGAAACCGAAATAGCGGTTGCAGAAGATGATCTTATTGATGATGAAATCATTGAGATATTTTTAGAAGAAGCGGAAGAGGTGTTAGAAACACTGCAAGAGTCTTGGCCTGAATATCGCGCTGATACTAAAAATAGTGAAGCACAATTAACGGTTCGTTGTGCATTCCATACCTTAAAAGGTAGCGGGCGCACGGTGAAAGCTGAGGTTATTGGCGAGTTAGCGTGGTCTGTTGAGAATTTTCTTAATTGTGTCATAGACCCAATAATTACTTTGGATGACAACGCTTGCGCACTTATCGATCAAGTTATTGTTCACATTCCCGCGCTTATTGAAAATTTCCGCACGAGAAGCGATGTCAGTATCGATACTGCTGCGTTAATGAATTACGCTAAAGCCTTATCCAAAGGTGAAAATGTTAATGAGTTTAATATAGAGTTTTCTTTATCAGATTCTCTTGTTGAGCTAGAACCTGAAAGAATGGAATTAGTCGAGGAGGCTGATTTAGTTGTAGAAACCAAAGAAAACCTGATCGACGATACATTATTAGAAATATTCCGCGCGGAAGTGGCGACTCACCTTGAGGTTGTCAGAAAATTTGTTGAAGAGTCGCAAGCGACAGATTTCAGTAATGAGCTATCAGACCTGTTACAGCGCGCACTGCATACCTTAAAAGGCAGTGCTCATATGGCAGGCATTACGCCAATCGCTTTAGTGGCTTCTCCATTAGAAAAGCTAGTAAAAGAATTACGAGCCTATCAGATTAAAAATACACCTGGACTCGTTAATTTGCTCGTAGAGGGCAGTCAGTTGATCAGGTCAGGTATAAAGCAATTAGAAGCGAATTCGATTGCCCCGTTACTTGACGAAGACAGTTTCTCTGCAAAAGTCGCAGAAATGGAGCATCGGTTATTAGCGCCTATTGCTTCAGATAAGCGAGAACAAGCTCTTCCAGACCCTCAGCACTTGGCTCAATTTTTAACTCAGGGCATGGACGTTTTATTAGATGCCGATGATATTGTTAAACAGTGGGCAAATAAACCAGAAGAAACAACCGCTTTAACGCGATTAAACAATGAGTTAGTTCAACTGATAGACAGTGCTAACAAAGCTGAAGTTCTGGAAGTCAGCGAACTCGCTGCAGTCTTGCATCAATTATATCAAGAGATACTGGCGTTATCGGTCATGCCAGACGTTTCATTGTTTGAGGACTGCTTGTTAGCCGCTCATGAAAGCTTATTAAACATGATGGATTGTTTAGCAGCAGGACAAGGTCTGTACGCGGATGATGAAATATTGGCGAGAATTAACAATGCTATTTTAGCCTTATCTAATGCGACATTAGAGAGTGTGAATTCAGAGCTAAAGGCTGAGTTAGAAGATTTTGAAGGCGTGTTAGAAGTACTTTCTGAAGCTAAATTTGAAGATCCTGAAGATGACATTGATTCTGAGCTGTTGGAGATATTCCTAGAGGAAGCTCAAGAAATAATGGAAGCTGCTGGTGTTGCTTTGCAGCGCTGGCAAGCTGATCCTGAAGATTTGAGAGATGTCGCCGAGTTACAACGTGAGCTCCATACTTTAAAAGGGGGTGCGCGTATGGCAGAGATGGCAGACGTAGCCGATCTTTGTCATGAATTAGAATCCATATACGAAGGCCTTCATGACGGTCGTGTTCAGTTTAGAGAGGGTTTAATTCCGTTATTGAACAATTATCACGATATTCTTGACGATATGTTAGAGCATATTAGTAATGGCCAGCGCTATGATTTAGACCCTAAGGTTGTGGTTAAGATTCATTCTGTTGCAAAAGGTGGTGATCCTTTAAATGTCGATGCTGTTGATGAAAACGATGGGCTGGATGTTCTTCTAGGCCGCGTTGACGATACAGAATTACTGCCTGAAGTTATATTGGCGAACACGGTTAATAACGATGTCGTGTCGTTAGATTTTGATGAAAGTGATCATGAAATTTTAGAGATCTTCTTAGAAGAAGCTCACGAGTTACAAGAAGAATTAGATGTTGTGTTACAAAAGTGGAAACTAACACCTGATAATCTAAGAGCGACAGAAGAAATTCAGCGAATTATGCACACTTTAAAAGGTGGAGCACGTATGGGAGGATTGCCTGAAGTAGGTGATCTTGCTCATGATTTTGAAACTTGGATGGTTAAAGCTCAGAAAAATGAAATTAAAGTTGATAATGATTTCTTTGATGAAGTTTTTCAGCGACAAGATGCATTAGCTTCCAGTGTTGATGCGGTTGCTAAGCTGTTATCTCAAGCATCAAATAATGATCCTGTAGAATCTGATATTGAGATTATCAACAGTACTTCCAAACAGACTGATACAAATGTGTTGGCGGTTGATAGCAGTGTGGCGCAGACGAATATTGTTCAGTTTAAGCGTTCTGATATTGACGTTAGTGAGCCAATGGAGATAACGAGTCCTCCTGTTGCGGTTCAGCAATTAACAAAATTGGATCAAGAAGAGTTTACGAAACCTCAGCAGGCTCGTCGTGGCCCGCAAAAAATGGTGAAAGTTTCGGCCAACTTGTTAGATGACTTGGTCAACCTCGCCGGTGAAACTTCGATATCTCGTGGACGCTTGGAGCAACAAGTGACTGATTTTTCTTATTCATTAGAAGAAATGGATTCGACACTTGAGCGTTTACGAGATCAACTGCGCCGTTTAGATATTGAAACTGAGGCGCAGGTATTGTTCCGCCAAGAGCGGCAAACGCCTAGTTACGATGATTTCGATCCATTAGAAATGGATCGTTACTCTCAGATGCAACAGCTTGCTCGTTCATTGGTAGAATCAGCATCAGATTTACTGGATATTCGAGAATCACTCAGTAATAAAACTCGAGATGCAGAAACATTATTGCTACAGCAAAGTCGAGTCAATACCGAGCTGCAAGAAGGCTTGATGCAAACTCGCATGGTACCTTTCCAACGCTTGGTTCCACGTCTACGACGTATTGTTCGCAAAATAGGTCAAGAACTGGATAAACCCGTTGAATTTAAAGTGTTCAATGCTGATGGCGAAATGGAAAGAACCCTTCTGGAGCGCTTAATCTCGCCTCTAGAGCACATGCTTCGAAATGCGGTGGATCATGGTATTGAAAATAAAGTAGAGAGAGCGAAGACAGATAAGCTGGCACAAGGATCAGTTGAACTAAGTATTTCACGAGAAGGGGGTGATGTACTGGTTATCTTAAAAGATGACGGTCAGGGTATTGATATTAATGCGGTGCGTAAAAAAGCATTAGAGCGTGGTTTGATTACCGATGACAGTAAATTAACTGATATTGAAATTATGCAATTCATTTTACACGCTGGTTTTTCAACCGCACAGCAAGTAACTCAAATTTCAGGCCGTGGTGTTGGCATGGATGTAGTCAATAGCGAAATCAGGCAGATGGGTGGAACGCTATTTATCAATTCAACACCTGGGCAAGGCACCGAATTCCAAGTACGTTTACCCTTTACCGTATCAGTAAACCGTGCATTGATGGTTCGGGTTGGTGATGATTTATACGCAGTGCCTCTAGACAGTATTCAAGGTATTGTTCGTGTTTCGACGCATCAATTAGAAACTCTATATCAACAGCCATTGGCTGAACGGACCTTCGAGTATGGTGGCGTAGATCACCGCTTAGAGTATTTAGGCACCCTGCTGGGTACTGGTGCACAACCTAAACTGGTTGGCCAGACAATGCCAACGCCTGTTCTGCTTATTAAGGGAAAGACCCCTTATGCACTACAAGTTGATACCTTATTAGGTAGCCGCGAAATTGTAGTAAAAACACTAGGCACTCAGTTCAGTAGTGTGATGGGTGTTTCAGGCGGTACTATTTTAGGTGATGGTAGTGTTGTTATTATTCTTGATTTACCTGCAATGATTCGTAGTCAAAGTAATATTAAATATCAGCAAGCGATGGCACTTGATGCAATTGAAGCAGAGAAACGCCACGAACTGGAAGTAAGAACTAAGCGTATTTTGGTTGTTGATGATTCTGTGACGGTACGGAAAGTTACGACCCGACTATTGGAGCGTAATGGCTTTGAAGTATTCACAGCAAAAGATGGTGTCGATGCTATTGCCACCTTGCAGGATCATATTCCTGACTTAATGTTATTGGATATTGAAATGCCCCGTATGGATGGCTTTGAGGTTGCCTCTATTATGCGTCATGATTCACGTTTAAAGCATGTTCCTATTATCATGATTACCTCACGTACCGGTGATAAACATCGTAATAGAGCATTCTCTATTGGTGTTAACGAATATTTAGGCAAGCCATTCCAAGAAGATAACTTGCTCGCGAATATTGAAAAACTATTAGCAGGGGATGCGGAGAACTAGTATGCCTCACGCTAAGCCTGCAGTGAATGTTGGCATTATTGCCGATAATCTACTGCAGCAATCCCTGTTAAAAAGAGCATTAATGCTTTTTGGTTTCAACGTAATACTGACCACAGGTCCTAGTAAAATGAATGACAAACTGATATTACGGTTAAAGTTGATGCCTGGATAGTGGACGAGGATGCTGAGAATTCCTTAGCCATCGGTGATGAAGATACCCTTAATGCTCTTGAGTCTGTTATTGCTGATACGCATCCATTTCCTCTTCCTTCTATGTTTAATCATATAGAGCTTGGGTGGGCCGGATGCCGTTAAAGAATTTCCGTAAGGACTGGCAGTCGGTTTTATCTATGCACAGTTATTGATTCATGCTTTCAACAAGCATTGATTCAGACTTTAGGCAGGCACGCAGGCATTACGATGATGCCGAAGCCGCAGTCTCTACCGGACATGTTTCTTACATAGTCAGCCCGAGACAATTAGCCTCGCAACTTGTAAATCACCTTCAAATACAATGGACGAAGTCACCATGAGTGCAGAATTAGTAACCCAAAATGGAATACTTAAAGTAGCAAGCTTATTGATTCCGTTGAATGACAAACAGCTTCTTTTACCCAATGTAACGGTTGCAGAAATCATTCCTTATCGTGCTCCGACGGTTATAAGTGATCACTCTTCTAACGGGCTATTGGGCCAGTTAGAGTGGCGTAATATTAATATTCCAGTACTCTCATATGAAGCTTTCAGTGGTTCAGAAGTACCTCCTATTGAAGGGGCTCGCTTAGCGGTTATTAACGGCACAGGAAAAAATTCAAATTTACCGTTTTACGCCATTTTAATTCAAGGTATTCCAAAGCTTACACACGTAAAAGAAGATGATATTGTAAAGGTAGAAGCGATGCATTCTGGGCCTTATGATCAAATGGCTGTCAGCTTATTTGATGAACAAGCTATGATCCCTGATTTAGAGATGATCGAAGATGAATTATTAAGATATATTGGATAATCTAATGAAACGTGTATTAGCACAAGTTGTTATGCTTCTGTCTTTTTGTACACTGGCTTCCTTTTCTTCGGCAGACGCTAGTGAAGGTCCAAGTCTAGCAAAAGAGATTATTTTCTTAGAAGCCACTAGTTATCGAGTGGTAACTGAGTTTAATGTCTATGCAATGCAAAAAGATAAGCAGTCAGAACAGCGTCTATTTGATGTTTTAGCAAGGGGAGATCAGTTAAGTTCACTCTTTGCGGATCAATCAAGTGCATTAGCACCTAGTTGGTCTAAATATAGAAGTTTCGCCTGGGAAAAGCATCAGCGAGCTCAAGGTGATACATACGTATTCAATGATATGCGCATTTTACATCAAGACTTATTAATTATTATTTCGGGTATAAAAAAACAACTTAATAGCGACTTATTACCTGCCAAAGATGTCTATAGAGTGAATGGTATCCTGTTAATTGAACAATTAGCATCAGAATACCTTGAACTGTCAGCGGCAACATTCGGGACGTTTGGCTTCGCGGGTAGTGTGCAAGCAATTAAAATTGAAGTAAGAAGTGAAGCTTTTGAAAGAGTTATTGCAGAGTTAAATAAATTATACAGTGACGATAAAATCAAACTTAAAGCGATCAAGAAGCTAGCCTTACGTTGGAGGTTTATTAAAGGTACTTTACTGGCCTATAATGAACGGTCTGCCCCTTTCGCTGTGGCTAGAACTGTTGGTTATATTCGTCAGAAGCTAGCTGAATTATAAGTTTCGCTATCTCTACTGCATATACATTCGCGTTAATTACCTGTTGTAGGCTACATGATCAGAATTGCTATTATTAATGATACAAGGATAACCAGCCATTACGGCTGCATGTTGGTTATGGAGAACCTACTTGCGTTATTAGATAAAAATAATGTTGAAGTTATATGGACTTGGGATGTTAGCGTCGATTGGCGAAAGCATAAAAGTAAAATCTTAAAGAAACCCAAGGTTGATGCGATTATAGTTAATGGTGAAGGCACTATACATCATAGTAAGGATCGTAAGTTTGCTAAGGCCCTAGCAGAATTTGCCCAATTCTCTACTGAAACCTTGAATACCCCCAGCTATTTGATTAATGCCACTTTGTATCAAAATGATATTCAAGAATATGAAAAGTTAAGAGCATATAGAGCTATATACGTTCGTGATAAAGGAAGTCTTGCAGAGTTAGAAAGTTTTGGCTTGTCCGGTAAATATGTACCCGACCTAACCTTTGCCCATAACGAACAGAAGTACTCTGAGCTGCAACCTACAAAAGAGGTTGCCGTAATTGATAGTGCAATCAAAGAAGATAATCCAATATTAAAAGACTTTGCTAATATAAATGGCTTTCCTTTTAAGAGTATGATTGTTGCTCGTTCGGCTAATGCAAAACTTCTTAGAAGTCCTAGGCCTTATGTTAAGAATATTTTGAAGTACTTAGTTTCAGATTGGAAGCTATCAACCAGCCCTAGTGAGTACATAAATTATTTACGACAATATAACTTAGTTATAACAGGGCGCTATCACACCGTATCAATGTGTATAAAGAATAAAATACCTTTTATCGCTATTGATTCAAATACTCCTAAAATTCGTTTTCTTCTAGAGGATGCATTAGGTGAGACTAATAGAAATATCAATATTTCTCAGCTTGTGGAAATAATTTCATTGAATGATAAGAAATATAGTGTTCAAGAAATAGATAAAATGAATGATTTTCTTCAAATGGCAGAAAGTATGCTAGATCATATGGTTGTCAATATCGTACAAGATATTAGAAGTAATCAACCAGAAAAGTACCGTTACTAATGAAGAGGCAAGTACGTAGTTGGTTGAATAGATATAAAAATCAGCTGAAAAAAAAGCAGCTTGAAAAACTTATAGGTACCGACTTAAGGTCGATAATCAAATCATGTGAAAGCATCTTATTAGAAGAAACCGGTGAGCTTGTCTATACAAAGTTTCGCGATTTAGGCGGTGCAAACAATCACGGAATGCTTCTGCACTTCTCTATAGCGACGAATAAGCCCGTCGCTATATCAAAAGTTGAAGAACACTTATTAGCAGAGCGTGAATACAGATTTTTAGCATGGCAAAATAAATATCATAAAAGTCTGTTAGCTGCCATGCCTCTTGGAATAATACAAATAGAAAATACTGCCTATAGTTGTTTTATTTCTTCTGTTTTAGATAATCCAAAAATATTCTCTTACCGACAAGCAGAGTCTTTGTTTCAACGTATAGGTGAACAGCCTGAGTTGCTATCTCATTTGGCATTAGATGGTTGCAAGGAACACTTAATTCGTGAACTTGACGGTTCTACTCGAATAAAATCTATCTTAGTGAACCTAGTATCAAATTTTAAAACAAAAGATGCAGAACGTTTTTATAAAGAATTCTTGCTAGAGAGAAAATTAATGTTTTCAAATCATAAAGATTCTTATATTAACCTTAAGGTTGTAATGGATGATACTTACTGTGTCCTTAAAGGATATGATTTAACCGGCTACGAGGGCTTGGTTCACGGAGATTTTAAGCAACAAAATATATTAAATGATTTTAATAGGTATAAAGTTATAGACTGCCAGTATTATACGTATGGTATTAGATTATGGGATTTGGCTTTTTTATACTCAAAAGATGAGTGTGGATTTGAGTACATAAAGTCTAATATTTCTGCATTTCGTTCATTGAATGAAAGATTGTTATTGGTTTTCTTTTATCTACTAGCCAGTTTAATTAATGTTAAGAAGAAAAGAATGAATAAAGTGATAATTAAGAAAATTTCTCCCGCTCTAGAGTATTTAATGCTCCTTCTATCTTCCAGTGAATAAAATGAATTATAAAATACTATTTTTTTCTGTCAATCGGCCTCAGCAGTCGTATTTTAATAGTCTCATGAGATCAATAAAAGGCAATGATAAAGCTGTCTCTTTACATAAGCGAAGCTTGCTTTTTCGACTGCCTAGTTTATTTTTTACTAAAATAGACATTTCTTTAATTCATGAAGTTAACAAAATGAGAATGGGCTATTTTTATAATAAAAAAGGGATCGAGAAAAGCGATTCAGATCAGTTGTTAAGGAGAATATTCTATTTTATTACAACATTCGTTTTTTTATTAAAGATAAAAAAAATCATTGTAAGCGGACATTATGATTTGATACTTCTTTGGAATGACATGAAATGGCATCAGTATTTGATAAAAAAAATTGCATTAGAGCAAAATGTTAAAACTATATTTTTCGAAAATGGCACGTTGCCTAATACGGTAACATTCGATCCTATAGGCGTTAATTTTAATAACAGCGTGCCCAAAGATCAATCGTTCTACTTAAACAGACTGGTGAAATCAGAAGTCGTCAACGGCAGTGAATCTAAAGCAACTAAAATAGAAAATGGGTACATATTTGTTCCTTTTCAAGTTGATTATGATACACAGATAATTAGTCACTCTCCATGGGTGAAGAACATGGAGAATTTTTATCGGATTCTTGAACGTCTAGTTTCTTCTTTGCCAAAAACGTTAACTTTCGTTATAAAAGAACATCCTAAATCAGCCCGCAATTATGATTATCTCCATTATAAAAATCCTAGAATAAAATTTTATAATGCTGAAAAAACCGATAAATTAGTGTTAAATTCACTCATGGTGATGACGATTAATTCGACGGTAGGTTTGGAAAGTATAATTAAGAATAAGCCTGTTTTAGTTCTAGGTAATGCTTTTTATTCAATAAAAGGACTTTGCGAGACGGTTAAAAGTGAGCAGGAACTTATTAATAAAATATACAATGTAATGGAGCCTGATGAACAGATAAAGAAATCATTTGTAAGTTATCTGAAGGAATATTATGTTGAAGGTGATTGGCGCGCACCTTCTTTAGAACATATAGAATTGATAGAACAACGCATATATAAAGAGCTTGAGAAAAAATGAAGGTTTTAGATAAATATAGTAATAGCTTCGAATTCATTAATAAAGTTGGACTGCTTATGATTGCATTCTGCTTTATATTCATACATTTCAATTCTAAGCCCGCACAAACACAGCTTACCTTCTTACCTTTTATACTTCCTTTTTTTTTCTTACTACCCATTAAAAAAGAATTTTATAAGGATGAACTGAAGTTTGTTTTTTTAATCCTTTGTATTTTCTTGGTTTCTATTATTAGTTATGGAACCCAAGGCGATATATTTACTCAGGACTTTCGCAGCCATTGGATATATCTATTAGTTTTTGGTGTTTTTATGGTGCTTATGCAGTCAAAAGTTTCAAAAAATTATTTATTAGCTATCTTGATCTTATCTTCTACTTTAGTCGCTTATGATGTTGTTAAAGAAATTTTTAGTAATCAAACACGAGGTTATTTTACACATGGAAAACCAATATTTTTTGGTAATATAGCGTTAACCACAGGTTTAATTAGTTTAATATTTTTCTTTAATAAGGGTTGTTGGTTAACGAGGAGTTTGTTGTTATTTTCTGCGGTAGCTGGGATCGCTGGTTCAATATGGTCACAGACTCGAGGTGGTTGGATTTTCCTGATATTGTTTATCGTAGTTTTTTCATATAATTATATTATAAATTCTAAAAGAAAAAATAGAGCGCTATTGCTTGGTACAAGTTCTTTAATCATATTATGTATTATTGCTTTACCATTTAAAGCTGCTATTGAATCTCGTATTAGTAGTGGTTATTCAAATATAGAGAACTATTTTAATGATGGAAGTGCGAATACTTCAGTTGGGTTAAGGTTTGAGCTTTGGCGAGTAGCAACAGAGCAGTTTATCGATAACCCAATAATAGGATCCGCTCGTACTGGATTTATGGCAAAGAAAAATCAAATGATATCATTAAGCGAAGTGATTCCAGCGACAAAAAAATACGAGCATGCACATAGTGATTTATTTTGGACCATGGGGACAAAAGGACTGTTAGGGTTAATTACGTTATATGGTCTTTATATGTTCTTATTTCGTTTTTATTACATTAATGTAGGGAGAGAAGAGGTGCGTACGTACGCTCTTTCTGGTCTTACTGTAGTGGGAGGGTATATGGTCTACGGCCTGAGTGAGAGCTTCTTCTCAATGAAATTGGGTATCGGATACTTCATAATCATTAATACGATTCTGATTCGGCTAATTTGTACTTATAGAGACGATGGAGAAAAGCCTTTAGCTCTCTTTCAGGGTAATCAATAACTCTTCAAATATTGCTTTTTCACTTTGAGAAAGCAGTATCTCTCCCTCGTATTCATAGTTAATGTATCGAGTAATTGACTGATTATACTTCAAGCGGAATTTCTTATTATTTATTAGGCTATAAGTAGTAATTCCTGTATCAATCCAAGTAATATCCCCCACTTTATTGGCAAAAATATTATCTAAGTGAAAGTCTGAAAAGACAATTCGATTGTCTCGCATCACTTTAAGCCCTTTATAGATAGAGTACATTATCTTTTCACGCATAGGTTCATTAAGAACCCCGTCTTTTATTAACTTTGACAGCTCTTGATAACCGGACTGAGATAGGTTTTCCATAATGTAATAACCTAAATATTCATGTTTCATACTGGGTATTATGCCTAAGCCAGTTTCATAAATTGTTGGTACATTAAGACGCAGTCCTGCTAATAACTTACTACCTCTAATTTCTTTTGTTATTCTGCTTCGATTCCATAACAATTTTAAAAATTCATGCCAGCTTCTAGCTCTAATGAATTTTATAATAAATCCAGACTCCTCTAGTGTGCCCACAAGAGAGGGAGTATGGTCGACTAAAATATTCTTCAAGGATTTCTGATTAATATACTTATCGTATTTTATTGTAAGAAACGGTTGTGATTTTATATTTTCAATTTTAAAAATAGATATTTTCATTACGCTTATAGTTCTTTTTTAAATGACTTTTCAATACGAGCGAGCTTTCTTTCAAGACCTCTCCAAGCTTTATCTATGGCGGCATTTATTAGAGTGTCCAATCTGATAGTAAATGGGTTGATATTAGAATTACTAACGCCATCGATAATCATTAAATTAATACCCGTTACCGTTATTTGGCAACTGATGTTTGATGGACTAATATCTTTTACACAAATTTTATTGTTAATTAAATATTTTTTTAAATCTGATAACAGAGGGCGAATATCATCAGTAGTAAATTCTTTTGACTGCAAGCGTTGAAGTAAGGTTTTAGAAATTTTACCGTCATGATCTCTAATTAATAAGAATGCATAACCCAAACCTTTACTGGTTTCTACACTGTCTAAAAATGTTGAAATCTTTGATAAATCAGTGTTTTTTCTTTTTAGAAAACTAAAGTAGCTCATTTCACGCATCGACTGTTTATCATTAGTCTTTGATATTTTAATGCATTGTCCATATGCAGTCGGGTGTTCATAGCAAATACGGTCTCGCCCTTTGCCTATAATTAAACTATCTGACAACTGAATTTTTTCAAGCATATCGAATGTAGCCTATAAATTATTCAAGGTGCTGATTTCTTGTACATCTACCATTTCGATATTTAGAGATGAATACAGCGAATAAATTTGTTTTGAAATTAAAGATTTATCTTCTAAAGCAGCAATGACTCTTAAGTCTGGGCGTAACCAGCGCGCATTCAGTAATACACTAGAGAAATCACCAATAATTGTGCGATTTTTAGGGAAAATTAATAATAATGCTTCAAAATTAACCTGGCTTGGTATTAATTGGCATCCACTCTCTTTTAGGTTTAAAGCGTCTTCTAATATATCTCGTGGATGATATTTAATAGCAATATTTTTATTCTGTAGTTGCAGCTGATTAATTAAGCTGATTATAGAATCTTTATAATGTTTATTCTGAGCAATAATCGATTCATGCGGTAGGGCAATCAAAACATCCACAGATTGTATGCTGTTTGGTTTTATGTCTTTCGTGGCTAGGAGTTGCGAGGAAAATTTATTTAGATCATCAGATTGTAGCCATGTTGATGCTAGCTCAATGATGTTTTTAGGCTTTAAAAGAGGATGGACAAGGTTTGGGAATGCAGCATATACAGTGTTAACCCATGCAGAGCCTCCAATTGTAGGTGGGTTTTTCCACCAGAAGCCATACACTATTTTTTTGATGAAGCTATCAATCATCATATCTTGCATGCCAAGTGATGGCGGTCTACCTAAATAAGTAAACGTCCCTTCGTCAATATAATTGCCACTAGCACCACCGTACTCTAAGCTTTTATTCATTGAATATTGAAATTCAATACGACGGTCGTTTCCTGTATAAATTTGAGTAGGTTTATATTTTTCAATGATTTTATCGAGCGCTATAAAAGTACATTTTCTAGAGGCACGTTTTTCTAGAAACCCTTTTATCCTGCCTGGAAAAATGTAAACATCTTCGAAAGGAGAGTTTTCCCATTGCCTTACTTGGTTATAATAAAAATTGTTATTAACTTCCTCTTGATCAATAAAGATTAAAATATGCACTTTATCTGAGCGTTGTAGAGCGATAGCCGAACTGAGAAAAAGGTGGAGAGGTGTTGATACTAAATAAAATTCATAGTCAGGCATGGGGTTTATTAACTCAATATGATTCTGATACACGATTATTTTTTATATTTAACCAAGCTCTTAATAATGAGCTTGCTAATAGCTAATATAAGTTTAGTGTGCAGTTTTGAAGATTGCCTATTGTGGATCTGATTTACCGATAATAGCTTCCTAGCAAGGCTTCCTTTTAGATCTTATAAATTAAATCTAAGATATCTTTAACTAGGTAAATCATATATAGAAATTGCATATTTTTCTTACAAAGAGATGCTTTATGCTTCTAGTTTTCACACTGTGTATAAGGTAATCTAGTCTAATATTTTTTCAAAGTACCATATTCACTGTATCTGAGCCATTTATTCCTGAGAATTTGATACTTTGAATGTTTTTTATTTATTAAAACCCCCTTAGTGATATAAGGGCTAGGTGACAAGTTAGTATCTTATTCGCTCAGCTCATTACCCTATATTCTCACTTAGAAATTATTTAATATTATTCCAAATAGTCAAGCTCGCCTCTGCCTGATTCATGGTATAGAAGTTAATTCCAGGAGCACCTTCCTCTAATAGCTTTCGGCTCAAGTCGGATACAACTTCCTCACCAAATTTCGAAATGCTTTCACTATCATCGCCATAAGCTTCTAGCTGTTTACGAATCCAACGAGGGATTTCATCACCACAGGCGCCTGAGAACCTTGCCAGCTTTGAATAGTTTGTAATTGGCATAATGCCAGGAATAATTGGGATATCGATTCCCATAGCGCGTACACGATCAATAAAATGGAAGTAACTATCGGCATTAAAGAAATACTGGGTAATGGCGCTATCAGCCCCCGCTTTTACTTTAGGTTCGGAGTTTTTTAAATCATCTTCAAAATTACTCGGTTGTGGATGCATCTCAGGATAGGCAGCCACTCCGGATTATTGCACGGCCTTAACGATGGCTCGAGTACGGCCACGAGTAGATCCGCCTGCTCCATAAGTTACTGATATGAATTCAGGATTCTCTGGAGCTAAACGATCGCGTACTTCCAATAATTTTTCCATGCCCGCTGCGTTTGAGTTAGGAGAATTAGAAACTAATTTTGGTCATAATGCCCCTCTTTGCGTATCGCGCGCAAAAAAAAGACAGATCGATAAAAATCGACCTGTCTCAATATCTACCATAATTAAGTCTATTTAAAATAGGCTTAGAGACTACTCATTCAAATCAAGAAAAGTAGCCTACCAAAATCAGTACTTATAAGTTTCAGACTTATAAGGACCTTCAACAGGAACGTTGATGTAATCCGCTTGCTCTTGAGTTAGCGTCGTCAATACACCACCAAAACCAGCAACCATGTCAGCGGCTACTTCTTCATCTAGCTTCTTAGGAAGTACTCGAACGTAGATGTTTTCAGCTTTATCCGCTTCAGCAAGATCAGCAAACTTAGCATCCCAAAGATACATCTGAGCCAATACCTGGTTAGCAAAAGAACCATCCATAATACGGCTTGGGTGACCTGTTGCGTTACCTAGGTTTACTAAGCGGCCTTCAGAAAGCAGGATCAAGTGATCGTTGCCTTCACCACGGATTACTTTATGAACCTGTGGTTTAACTTCTAACCATTCCCAGTTTTCACGCATAAACGCGGTATCAATCTCGTTATCGAAGTGACCGATGTTGCTAACAACCGCACCAGATTTAAGTGCCTGTAGCATGTTCTTATCACAGACGTTCGCGTTACCGGTAGTGGTTACGATTAAATCAGTTTTTGATAAAAGATCTTTGTTGATGCCTTCCATTGTGCCGGTATTGATGCCGTCGATGTAAGGAGAAACAACTTCAAAACCGTCCATGCACGCTTGCATTGCACAGATAGGATCGATTTCAGAAACACGAACAATCATGCCTTCTTGGTTCAGTGACTGAGCGGAACCTTTGCCCACATCGCCATAACCGATAACCAAAGCTTTCTTACCTGCAAGAAGGTGGTCAGTACCACGCTTGATTGCATCGTTCAAAGAATGGCGGCAGCCATACTTGTTATCGTTTTTAGCTTTCGTTACGGCATCGTTTACGTTGATGGCTGGAACTTTAAGCTCGCCTTTTTCCATCATCTCGAGAAGACGGTGAACACCCGTAGTGGTCTCTTCTGAAATACCGTGGATAGTCGGAAGCATCTGTGGGAACCTACTATGCACCATATCAGTCAGGTCACCACCATCATCGAGAATCATGTTAGCATCCCACACTTTATCAGAACCCGTTTCGGCTAAGACAGTTTGTTCAATACACCATAAGAATTCTTCATCAGTTTCGCCTTTCCAAGCAAAAACAGGCACGCCAACAGCGGCTAAGGCAGCAGCAGCATGATCTTGGGTAGAGAAGATGTTGCAAGAAGACCAGCGAACTTCAGCGCCAAGGTCTATCAAGGTCTCAATCAATACAGCAGTTTGAATTGTCATATGGATACACCCCATGATCTTCGCCCCTGCTAAGGGTTGAGCCGTTTTGTATTTAGCACGCAATGCCATCAATGCTGGCATTTCGCCTTCAGCAATATCAATTTCCATACGGCCCCAAGCGACGTCAGCAGCAAAGGCTTCGGCGGTTTTCGCGGCAACACTATAATCGGTAAAGGTAGTCATATTCTTTCTCTCAAGTTCGATGTCTATTAGTTCGATTGCTATTTGATACGGCATTCAAGCTAATACGGTTTCTATTAATTCGGACTATACGTTTGCTGCGGTTTTAAGCGCATCAATTTTATCAGTACGTTCCCATGTGAAAGCGGTGAAGGTTTTAGACTTCTTCTCACCACGATCTTCATATTCATAGGTATGTTCAAACGGCTCACGACCAAAGTGACCATAAGCAGCGGTGATCTGATACATAGGATTCAATAACTCTAGTTGGTTCTGAATTGCGTACGGACGCAAGTCGAACACTTCGCGAATCACCTTCGCTAATTCAATATCGGAAATTTTTCCGGTACCAAAAGTATTCACAGAAATCGACGTTGGTTGAGCAACACCAATTGCATATGATACTTGAATTTCGCAGCGCTCAGCCAATTCAGCGGCAACGATATTCTTTGCTACATAACGACCCATGTAAGCCGCAGAGCGATCTACCTTCGAAGGATCTTTACCAGAAAAGGCACCACCACCGTGACGCGCCATACCACCATAAGTATCAACAATGATCTTACGACCGGTAAGACCAGCATCACCTACAGGGCCGCCGATAACGAAGTTGCCGGTTGGGTTGATGTGGTAAAGCGTATCTTCCGTTAGCCATTCAGCCGGGAAAATCGGTTTGATAATGTTTTCTAGAACTGCTTCGCGTAAATCTTTTAGAGAAATACTGGGATCATGCTGAGTTGAAAGAACAACGGCATCTACTTTAGGCTGGTCGCCTTCGTAGTTGATGGTCACTTGAGACTTAGCGTCCGGGCGTAACCAAGAAAGCGTACCATTACGACGTAATTCAGCTTGGCGTTGAACCAAAAGGTGCGCGTAATAAACAGGCGCAGGCATTAACGATTCAGTTTCGTTAGTCGCGTAGCCAAACATTAATCCTTGGTCACCCGCGCCTTGGTCTTCAGGTTTAGAGCGGTCGACCCCTTGGTTGATATCGACAGACTGCTTACCAATACCGTTAAGCACAGCACAAGTCGCACCGTCAAAGCCAACATCAGAGCTGTTATAGCCGATGCCAGTAATCACATTTCGTACAATGTCTTCAAGGTCAACGTAGCAAGACGTGGTCACTTCGCCCGCAACAATTGCCATGCCAGTTTTAACCATGGTTTCGACTGCAACACGTGCATGCGGGTCGCGCGCAATGATGGCATCCAGAACCGCATCAGAAATCTGATCGGCTACCTTGTCTGGGTGTCCTTCTGAAACTGACTCAGAAGTAAAAATCGAATATTCGCTCATACTGCCTCCTAATCTAAATAGGCCAATTATTTATTTTCGCGCTGGGCTTATGCTTCGGCACGACGGAATGTTCTAAACTGGATTTGGAATCCGTTCCTTAACGCTAAAAACTGCGTTTGCTCTTCTTTCAACTGAGCTTCTGTAGCCCAGCGGGTTAAATCTTCGGGGGCAAATCCCAACCAAAGATCACCACAAGACTCACGAGCCCAGACTTGATCATGGGCACACAAATCGGTAATTAATAAACAACCACCTGGTTTCAATAATTCAGCGCTGTGGTTAAAAATTTCTTTTGGCGCCGGCACATGATGAAGCACCATATTACACGTCACTAGATCAGCTTTTATGTGTTGATCTAACGCTAGCTGGCAATCTCCATGCAATAAATAAACGTTATCAAGTTGTTGTTCCGTCACGTGTACAGCTGCTTTTTCGAGCATCGCTTGTGATACATCTAACCCGATTACTCGATCAAAGCGTTTACTTAACGTTGATAGCAAAGCCCCTTCACCGGGGCCAACCTCTAAAGCGATAATCGCTTGCTGTAAATTCAGCGTAGACACTAACTCTTGTAAGGTTTCACCGTATTGCTCATGAGAGGCAATTAAATCTTGTTTTTTACTAAACTCACTCGCGTGTTTAGTAAAAAACTCTTGAGAATTTTGTGCACGCTCTTGGTACAAACCTCGAAGACGCTCCGTAATTATTAGCGAAGGCGTGAGTTTATCCAAGGTTGAAAATAAAACTTCAGTGAGTTCAAACCAGTTAGGGTTAGGGCTGTGAATATTAGAGTTCATTGAACCTGAGCTAAGTAATGCTCGTCGATAAAAAATTGAGTTGCCCTCGCGCCTGGTCGATACTAACCCTGCATTGGCCAGTATTTTTAAATGGTGGCTCATGCTGCTTTGTTTAATTTCAAAAATTTGACACAACTCTAAAACCCCAAACGAACCTTCCCCAAGAATGCGTAAAATACTCAGGCGAAGAGGGTCGGCACTGGCCTTTGAATGAGCTGCTAAAGCTTCAATATTGGATATTTTTGTATCTATCATAATGAGCAGTGTAGCAGAAATAAAACCTATATCAATTTATTTTGATATAGGTTTTGGCGTAGAGTGGCTAAAATAATAAAAAGCCTTACATATCTGCCTGATTTCTTGCCCAAACAGCCCAATTAAGCGACAATGGCGCGCCATTTTTATCCGCCTGATTTGTCTGTGAATGCATTGCGAGAGCAGGTATTTGAAATCAGTTAGATCAAGCGCTGAATGCTAGTCTTAGAAGCTAGCATCAACCTCATTTTAAAACCGTAATAGCCGGAGAGTCATTTCATGACATCACGTACAGAGCTTGCCAATGCAATTCGCGCACTGAGCATGGATGCCGTTCAGAAAGCCAAATCTGGTCACCCGGGTGCACCAATGGGTATGGCTGATATTGCTGAAGTTCTATGGAATGACTTTCTAAAGCACAACCCAGAGAACCCAGAGTGGGCTGATCGCGACCGTTTCATCTTGTCGAACGGTCACGGTTCTATGTTGATCTACTCGCTATTGCACCTTTCGGGTTACGATCTTTCGATTGATGACTTGAAAAGCTTCCGTCAGATGGATTCTAAAACTCCGGGTCACCCAGAATACGGTTATGCGCCAGGCATCGAAACAACGACGGGTCCATTAGGCCAAGGCATCGCTAACGGTGTGGGTATGGCTGTGGCTGAGAAGGTTTTAGCTGCTCAGTTCAATAAACCAGGCCATGAGATCGTTGATCACAATACTTACGTATTCATGGGCGATGGCTGCATGATGGAAGGTATATCTCACGAGTCTTGCTCTTTAGCCGGTACGTTGGGTCTTGGTAAGCTGATTGCTTTCTACGACGATAACGGCATCTCGATCGATGGTGAAGTGGAAGGTTGGTTCACGGACGATACCGTACAGCGCTTTCAATCTTACGGCTGGCAGGTGATTTCGAAAGTAAATGGCCATGATCCAGAAGAGATCCGCGCGGCGATTGAAAACGCGAAAGAAAATCCAGATCAACCGACGTTGATTTGCTGCAAAACCATTATTGGTTTTGGCTCGCCAAACAAAGAAGGTAAAGAAGATTGCCACGGTGCACCACTAGGTGAAGAAGAAATTAAACTGACTAAAGCACGCTTGGGTTGGAAGCACGGTGCTTTCGAAATTCCTGAAACTGTTTATGAAGGTTGGAATGCTAAGACTTCTGGTGCAGCCAACGAAAGCAGCTGGAACGATAAGTTCTCGGCCTATGCTGCTGCATTCCCAGAATTAGCCGCGGAATATAAGCGTCGTATCACAGGTGAACTTCCTGCTGATTTCACAGCTCATGCTGATGCTTACATCGCTGAGTGCCAAGAGAAAGGCGAAAGTATTGCTAGCCGTAAAGCATCTCAGAATACGTTGAATGCTTTTGGTCCTAAGCTTCCTGAGTTTTTAGGCGGATCTGCTGATCTAGCCGGTTCTAATCTGACTTTATGGAAAGGTTGTGAAGGTATTAGTGCAGAAGGTGCGTCTGGTAACTACCTGTTTTATGGCGTTCGTGAATTCGCCATGAGCGCGATGATGAACGGTATCGCTTTGCACAAGGGCTTCGTTCCTTATGGTGCAACCTTCTTAATGTTCATGGAATACGCGCGTAACGCCGTTCGCATGGCAGCGTTAATGAAGCAGCGTTCTATCTTTGTTTATACTCACGATTCTATCGGTTTGGGTGAAGATGGCCCAACGCACCAGCCTGTTGAGCAAGTTGCGAGTCTGCGTAATACACCCAACATGCACGCATGGCGTCCATGTGATGCAGTTGAATCGGCGGTTTCTTGGAAATCAGCGATTGAACGTTTTGACGGCCCAAGTGCGCTGATCTTCTCGCGCCAGGGTTTACCACACCAGCAGCGTTCAACTCAGCAAGTTGCTGACATCGCTAAGGGTGCTTACATCCTGAAAGATTCAGTCGGTACACCTGAAGCTATCTTGATTGCTACGGGTTCTGAAGTGGGTCTAGCCATGGACGCTGCGAAAGCACTAGCAGCGAAAGGAAAGAACATTCGTGTTGTTTCTATGCCGTGTGCTGAAATATTCTGTAAGCAAGATGCCGCGTATATCGAATCGGTATTGCCAGCGTCTGTTGCCGCGCGTGTTGCGGTTGAAGCCTTGCATAAAGATTACTGGTACAAGTTCGTGGGCCTAAATGGCGCCATCGTAGGCATGGATACGTTTGGTGAATCAGCGCCTATCGCTGACTTGATGAAGCACTTTGGCTTCACCGTTGAGAAAGTTGTTGCCGCGGTTGAAGGTGTACTTTAAGCCTTATGATACGAATAGCCATTAATGGATTTGGTCGTATAGGTCGTAGTATTTTACGCGCGTTGTACGAGCGTAACTTGCAAGATCAACTACAAATAGTCGCCATTAATGAACTAGCCGACCTCGAGTCGGTTAGTTACATGCTGCGTTATGACAGTACTCATGGGCGTTTTCTGGGTGCTGTTGAAATTAAGGAAAATGGGCTAATCGTTAACGGCGATGCTATTCAGGTATTTCATGAAACGGAAGTTTCTAGCTTACCTTGGCAGGCCCTTGATATTGATCTGGTATTAGAATGTACGGGTGTCGTCAAAGACAGCGAACATGCCGAGTTACATTTGGTGCAAGGTGCAAAGCGCGTATTAATTTCGCACCCTGCAGAAGAGGGTGTCGACGCGACGGTCATTCAAGGTTTTAACCATCAAACCTTACTTGCCGATCATAAAATCATTTCCAACGGTTCTTGTTCTACCAACTGCTTAATTCCCGTTTTACAGCTATTGGATTCAGAGTTTGGTATCGAACGAGGAATGACAACGACCATTCACTCGGCGATGAACGACCAGCCAGTGATTGATGCTTACCATTCTGATCTTCGTCGAACTCGCGCTGCAGTACAAAGTATTATTCCTGTCGAAACAGGGTTAGCCAAAGGCATTACCCGATTAATGCCAGAGCTAGCAGGAAAGTTTGAAAGCCTGCACGTCCGCGTACCGACCATTAACGTTTCGGTATTGGATGTGACATTACAGCTCAAGCAGGATGTTACGGTTGAGCAGATAAATACCCTATTTGAACAGGCTGCGGAGAACGAGTTAACAGGCATATTAGCCTTTACTCAAGAACCGCACGCGTCTGTGGATTTTAATCACGACCCACACTCTGGAGTCGTCGATGCCACACAAACCCGTGTTAGTGACGGATCACTAGTAAAACTATTGATTTGGTTTGATAACGAATGGGGTTTTGCAAACCGTATGTTAGATACGGCCTTGCAGTTAAAAAATATCTAAAATCTTGTGGGTTGAGATTGTATAAAAATTTAAAATGGACGAGACATTATGACTGTAATCAAGATGACTGACCTGATCGCTTCAGGTGACCTTAAAGGCAAGCGCGTATTAATACGTGAAGACCTGAACGTACCGGTTAAAAATGGCAAAGTAACCTCTGATGCCCGTATTCGTGCGTCTTTGCCAACGATTCAGCAAGCGCTTGCAGCCGGTGCCAAAGTTATCGTTATGTCTCATCTAGGTCGTCCAATTGAAGGCGAGTTCGACGAAAAGTATTCTATGCAGCCCGTTGCTGATCATTTGGCCGGCATGCTGAGTCGTCCGGTTGAATTGATCAAAGATTTTCAAGCAGAGCTTACGGTAGCTGAAGGCGAGCTAGTTTTATTAGAAAATGTTCGCTTTAATAAAGGCGAAAAGAAAGATGAAGATCA
This sequence comes from Oleispira sp., assembly GCA_051278005.1. Taxonomy (GTDB): domain Bacteria; phylum Pseudomonadota; class Gammaproteobacteria; order Pseudomonadales; family Oceanobacteraceae; genus Oleispira. Next base: position 65,091 of record JBNMQK010000001.1, read on the forward strand.
ACTAGCGCAAGCCTATGCTAGTTTGTGTGATGTATTCGTTATGGATGCCTTCGGAACCGCTCACCGTGCTCAAGCCTCAACTCATGGTGTAGCTAAGTTTGCGCCTATCGCCTGTGCAGGGCCATTATTGGCCAATGAATTGGAAGCGCTGGGTAAAGCTTTAGATAACCCAGCACGCCCATTAGTGGCGATTGTTGGTGGGTCTAAGGTTTCTACTAAATTAGAAGTTTTAGAAAGCTTATCTGACATTTGTGATCAAATCATTGTCGGTGGCGGTATCGCCAATACGTTCTTGGCAGCCGATGGCAAGTCAGTCGGTAAGTCTCTTTATGAAGCTGATTTAGTGGCAAAAGCAAAAGCCTTGATGGACAAGGTATCGATTCCTGTACCGACGGACGTTGTTTGTGCAAAAGAGTTCGCGGAAACGGCTGCAGCGACGTTGAAAGATGCGAGCGAAGTAACGGCTGACGATATGATTTTTGATATCGGTCCTGATTCTGCGAAAGCGCTTGCCGCTCAGTTAAAAGAAGCGAAGACTATCATCTGGAATGGCCCAGTCGGTGTATTCGAATTTGATCAGTTTGGCGAAGGCACTAAAGCGCTAGCGTTGGCAATTGCCGAGTCAGATGCGTTTTCAATTGCGGGTGGTGGTGATACTCTGGCTGCTGTGGATAAATATGGTATTGCTGATAAAATATCGTATATTTCTACTGGTGGTGGTGCTTTCTTAGAATTTGTAGAAGGCAAAACATTGCCAGCCGTCGCAATTTTAGAAGCGCGCGCCGCTCAATAATTTAAATTTCATGACGTTCAGCTACTCACTAGCAGTAACACTTCGTCTAATGAGTAATGCTTCGTGAAACAGAACAATCGAGGTGCGGTTATTTCTCTTAACCGCAGAAACCGCTAGAATAGCGGAAAATGTAATTCAAAAAATTAATAGGGATAATTTAACATGGCATTAATTAGCATGCGCCAAATGTTGGATCACGCAGCCGAGTTCGGTTATGGCGTTCCAGCTTTCAACGTAAACAATCTTGAGCAAATACGTGCCATCATGCAAGCCGCTGATCAGACTGACTCTCCAGTGATCGTGCAGGCTTCTGCGGGTGCTCGTAGTTATGCAGGTGCTCCTTTTTTGCGTCACATGATTCAAGCGGCGATTGAAGAATTCCCTCATATTCCTGTGTGTATGCACCAGGATCACGGTGGTTCTCCGACGGTATGTCAGCGTTCTATCCAGTTGGGCTTTAGCTCAGTCATGATGGATGGTTCGTTGGGTGAAGACGGTAAGACCCCAATGAGCTACGACTACAATGTTGCAGTGACTAAGCGTACGGTTGAAATGGCACACGGTTGTGGTGTTTCGGTTGAGGGTGAGCTGGGTGTTCTGGGTTCTCTTGAAACAGGTCAGGCCGGCGAAGAAGATGGCGTTGGCGCTGAAGGTATTCTAACTCACGATCAAATGTTGACGGATCCTGAAGAAGCGGCTGACTTCGTTAAGCAAACTGGCGTTGATGCTTTAGCCATCGCTTGTGGTACTTCCCACGGTGCTTATAAGTTCACTCGTCCACCAACGGATGACATCTTAGCGGTAGATCGTATTAAAGAAATCCATAAGCGTATTCCTGATACTCACTTGGTCATGCACGGTTCTTCTTCTGTTCCGCAGGAATGGTTAGCAATAATTAATGAATTCGGTGGCGAAATCCCTGAGACTTACGGTGTGCCGGTTGAGCAGATCGTTGAAGGTATTAAGCACGGCGTGCGTAAAGTGAACATCGATACCGATTTACGCTTGGCTTCTACGGGGGCGATTCGTCGTTTCTTAGCTCAGAACCCTGCTGAATTCGATCCACGTAAATACTTTAAAGCTTCTATGCAAGCCATGCAGGAAATTTGCGTCGCGCGTTACGAATCATTTGGTACGGCCGGCAATGCCTCTAAGATGAAAGCACTCTCATTGGATGCTATGTTTGATCGTTACCAGTCAGGCGAACTTGATCCTAAAATTAAGTAAATTATGACGTTAATGAGTCTTAAATTGAATAGATTTAAGATTACTTAATTTTTAAAAGCCCTCATCATTTTTAATGCTGGGGGTTTTTTTTTGCCAAGTCGGCAGCCCGTAAAAGTCAGCCCTGAAATGATTTTAAGTCCACTCTATGTAATGTGATGAGTAAATATCTATGATTAAAAAAATAATGTTATTTTCTTTGGCTATAACAGTTTCTGCTTGTTCAACGCTGCAAGATTTAATGAAAGAAAATATTAAAGAGCCCGAAATAACCTATAAAAATTTATCGATAGGGCAGCTAACCCGTGACAAAATTGAACTAAAACCAACCTTTAGTATTACTAATAAGAATGGCTTCACCATTCCAATTGATACATTAAGATATGAACTCTCTTTTAATCAAAAGACGATGATCAAGGGTGAAACAGATAAGGTGGGTGATTTGCCTGCCAATCAATCCACCGACGTGACATTAGGAATTGATTTAACCAAAGACACATTAGCAGCGATTAAAGACGTGCTATTTAAAGAAGGAAAAATTGATTACGTTATTAAAGGTGAAGTTGAAGTATTAGGTTTTAGTTTCCCTTTCGAAAAAGCCTCTACTTTCTTTAAGCCTACGGTGAGCTTAGGTAAGTTAACAATAAAGAAAGCAGGTTTTAAACAAGTAGACATTGTGGTCAACTTAACCGTAGGTAATCAAAATGATTTTACCTTGCCATTGGATCTGTTGAGTTATTCGGTAAGCTCAGGTGCCAATCAGCTGGTAGAGGGTAACTTAAAAGATCAAAGCATTAAGCAAGGGACAAATCTGTTACAAATCCCATTAAGCATTAATCCAAGTCGGTTATTCTCAAGTTTATTCAGTTTACTGCAAAACCCGAAGCTGCCTTTGAGCTTTAATTTTAGCAGCGGTGCATTTGAATACTCGCTGCAGCATACGCTAAATCTAGAATCATTGATTGGGCAGTCGGGTGATGGCAAATCGTCTACAGGCTCATCGACTAAGGAAAGTATGGGTAATTTATTACAAGGGTTTTTTAATTAAGACTCATGATTGAATGAAGAGCGGGGAGCTTAGCATCTCTTCTTCGCTGATCTATATGCAATGAAGTTAAAGGGTGGGATTATTCAATGCCTGTTATTTAATCGTAGGCATTGTATTTAGACGCCCAAACTAAGCCCATTAGCTTGGGCTTTTTTATCTCTGTTCGAAAAGCTTATTTGGGAAAATATACCGCATCATTATCGACCTGCCAGGGTTTATACTTTCCCATGATGGCGTCAAATAACTCAGATTCTAGCAACTCGTTCAACCATTGAATTAATTTAGGGTAAGTGCTTTGTTCAAACCATGGCTTATCGACATGGGCGAACTGGCGAACAAAAGGAAATATTGCGATATCGGCTAAGCTCATTTTTTGAGTGAATAGGTAGCGATTATGTTCTAAAAGCTGTTCAAGCTTAGCTAAGAAGTTTTCTCCTAGTTTCCGGTAGTACTCTTCACTCTCTTCAAAACGATCTGCATATTTATAGTGATCTAACGCCCATTTAAATGGGCCGTCATTCTCATCAATTAATTCATCGATTCTTAATTGCAGGTGCAAAGGTAGGTATTGTACCTTCAGAGCATTAGCAGCCTGATCTAAAGCCCATGTCATTATATCGCGACTCTCATCAATTAGTTGTCCTCCTGATAACTGTAACACCGGCACGGTAGCTTTAGGGCTGATATCTAATAGCGCTTGCGGCTTATTCTTCAAAACCACTTCTCTCAGCTCTAAACTTTTCGGCGCTAATAATAGCGTGCACGCTAATCGTGCTCGCATGGCATAAGGGCAGCGTCGAAAAGAATACAGAATTCCTAGCTTAGAATTAGGAGAAGAGTTAATAGAAGAGCTGGCGGGAATGCTAAGCGAAGAATCGGACTGAGTATCTGGCATAGTTAAGATCTAGCAAAGAATGATTAGGGGGATTATAAAGCTAAGCGATAGAAAAAAAATAGGCAAAAAAAATCCCAGTATGAATTAAATCAGACTGGGATCTTTTTATTAGCGATCAGCTCATAAGTAATAAGCTGATATCAGCAGAAGCTTAGTCTTTCTTAACTTTCTTCTTACCGAAACGCTTACGATCAGTCTCTGTAAGATGCTTCTTACGTAGACGGATGCTTAGAGGTGTTACTTCAACCAATTCATCATCTTCGATGAATTCAAGTGCTTGCTCAAGCGTATGACGAATAGCAGGAACTAGGTTGATCGCTTCATCCGTACCAGAGGCACGTACGTTAGTAAGCTGCTTACCTTTAGTTGGGTTAACACATAGATCGTTATCACGTGCGTGTAAACCAACGATCTGGCCTTCGTAAACTTCTGCTGCTGGCTCCATGAACATGCGTCCACGATCCTGCAAGCCAAACAATGAGAAGCCAAGAACTTTACCAGCAACCATAGAAACCATCACGCCGTTATGGCGAGTAGAACCTAGAGTCTTATGAACAGGACCGTAATGATCAAATGTGTTGGTTAAGATACCAGAACCAGACGTCATGGTTAGGAAGTCAGAACGGAAGCCAATAAGGCCACGTGCTGGCATGATGAACTCAAGACGTGTACGTCCTTTGCCATCTGGAACCATGTTAGTCATTTCAGCTTTACGGTTGCCCATTTCACTCATGATCGCGCCAGAGTGCTCTTCTTCGATGTCGATCATAACCTGTTCATAAGGTTCTTGAAGTTCGCCATCAACCATCTTCTGAACAACTTCAGGCTTACCAATCGCCATTTCGAAGCCTTCGCGACGCATGGTTTCGATCAATACTGAAAGGTGTAATTCACCACGGCCAGACACTTTAAATTTCTCTGGAGACTCGCCTGGCTCAACGCGTAATGCAACGTTGTGGATCAATTCTTTTTCTAGACGGTCTTTGATGTTACGTGAAGTAACGAACTTACCTTCTTTACCTGCAAATGGAGAGTTGTTTACCTGGAAAGTCATGCTTACCGTAGGTTCATCAACGCTCAAAGGCGGCAATGCTTCAATGTGGTTCATGTCGCAGATAGTATCGGAGATACCTAATTTGTCGATACCCGAGATACACACGATGTCGCCAGCTTCTGCGTCGTTAGTAGAAACACGATCAAGACCTTTAAAGCCTTTCACTTCTTGTACACGAGCTTTACGGCTCTTGCCTTCAGAATCAACAACTTGTACGTCTGTACCTGGCTTCAACTTACCACGGGTGATACGGCCAACACCGATAACACCTACGAAGCTATCATAATCTAGAGCAGAGATTTGCATCTGCAGAGGACCTTCAGCATCAACCTTCGGTGCTTCAACATGATCAACGATCATTTGAAACAATGGCGTCATATCTTCAGCCATATCATCAGGATCAGTACCGGCAATACCATTAATGGCAGAGCAGTATATGATTGGGAAATCTAACTGTTCGTCAGTTCCGCCCAAACGATCGAAAAGATCGAAAACTTGGTCAGCAACCCATTCTGGACGAGATCCAGGACGGTCAATCTTGTTAATAACAACGATTGGGCGTAAGCCTTGCTCGAATGCTTTTTGCGTTACGAAGCGAGTCTGAGGCATTGGGCCATCGATTGCGTCAACGATAAGGCAAACAGAATCAACCATCGACATAACACGTTCCACTTCACCACCGAAATCGGCGTGTCCTGGCGTATCGATGATGTTAATACGGTAGTCATTCCACTCAATTGCAGTGTTCTTTGCAAGAATGGTGATGCCACGCTCTTTCTCTTGGTCGTTCGAGTCCATGACTCGCTCGCCGGCTTGATTTCGCTCTAGTGAACCTGATTGTTCAAGCAACTTATCAACCAAGGTAGTTTTACCATGGTCAACGTGAGCAATGATGGCGATATTACGTAAGTTCTCGATCACAATTAGGGACCCTGAGTTATTGCCCTGCAGGCTTAGCAAAAGTGCTAGCTTGGACGGGCTTGGCTATAAAAGGCCGCGATTATACATTAGCTAGGCAGAGATTGCTGATTAAATTGCAGGAAGTTGGTCGACTTTTGCACAATTAACGGTAAATATCAAAAAAGCCCTGTTTTTGTGCTAATAAAGTTTTATCTTGGGGCATAGATGAACCTATAATGAGCCAATCCACAGTGTGTTTGTCTGATATTTGCACCTGTGCACCACTTTAGGTCAGTATTATTTTAACGCCCTCTTATGGTGCTTTATTGTGTGGTTGTTTTAGGCTAAAGCCTTGGCAGCATCGGCTTAGTGGTGAATTTATTAAATGGCACATTAGTTGCTGTTTGATTATTAAACTTAGGTGGTGGCCCCTTTTTGTGTGGACCGCTGAATTAGATCAAAATACATCTGGAGACTATATATGTCTGTAAATACTCTGAACATGATCAAAGAGAACGACGTTAAGTGGGTTGACTTACGTTTCACTGATACTAAAGGTAAAGAACAACACCTTTCTATTCCTTCAGGTTATGTTAATGAAGAATTTTTTGAAGTAGGCCAGATGTTTGATGGCTCTTCTATTGCTGGTTGGAAAGGCATTAACGAATCTGACATGATTCTTCTTCCAGATGATTCTACTTGCTACCTTGACCCGTTCACTGAAGATACTACCTTGATTTTGCGTTGCGACATCATTGAGCCTTCAACTATGCAGGGTTATGAGCGTGATCCACGTTCTGTTGCTAAGCGTGCTGAAGCATTCTTGCAATCAACTGGTCTTGGCGATACCGCTTTCTTCGGTCCTGAGCCAGAATTCTTCATCTTTGATGATGTACGTTGGGGCGCAGACATGTCTGGCAACTTCTACAAAATCAACTCTGAAGAAGCTGCTTGGAACTCAGGTACTAAGATGGAAGGCGGCAACATGGGCCACCGTCCAACCGTTAAAGGCGGTTACTTCCCAGTTCCACCCGTAGACAGCTCTCACGATATGCGTGCTGCTATGTGTAATACTATGATGGCAATCGGTCTTGATGTTGAAGTACATCACCACGAAGTGGCAACGGCTAACCAGAACGAAATCGGCGTTCGTTTTAACACCCTAGTTAAGAAAGCTGATGAAGTTCAAATGTATAAGTACGTTGTTCATAACGTTGCGGCTGCATATGGCAAAACAGCTACTTTCATGCCTAAGCCAGTTATCGGTGATAACGGTTCTGGTATGCACGTACACCAGTCTTTCTGGAAAGACGGCGAAAACCAATTCGCTGGTGATGGCTATGCTGGATTGAGCGAAATGGCTCTTTTCTACATCGGCGGTATCATCAAGCACGCTAAAGCGTTGAATGCGTTCACTAACCCATCAACGAACTCTTACAAGCGTCTGATTCCTGGTTTTGAAGCGCCTGTAATGCTTGCGTACTCTGCACGTAACCGTTCTGCTTCTATTCGTATACCTTACGTTGCGTCTCCTAAAGGCAAGCGTATTGAAGCTCGTTTCCCTGATCCAATGGCTAACCCATACCTAGCATTCTCTGCTATGTTGATGGCTGGCATCGACGGTATCAAAAACAAGATTCACCCTGGCGATGCTGCTGATAAAGATTTGTATGACTTGCCAGCTGAAGAAGCTGCTGCAATTCCACAAGTTGCTGGTAGCTTGCGTGAAGCAATCGATTGTCTGAAAGTAGACATGGATTTCTTGACTCAAGGTGGTGTTTTCACTGAAGACATGATCGAAGCTTACATCGAACTAGCGATGGAAGACGTTTACCGTGTTGAACAGACTACTCACCCAGTAGAATTTGACATGTACTACTCTCTATAAGTTTTTGGCTATAGCGGCCTAGAACTAAAGAGTAAGAAAAACCGTTACTTAGCAATAAGTAACGGTTTTTTTTTGCCTAAAAAGCGATTGGTTTAATTTATATGTGAAAAATCACTCTAAAGCCCGTTCACTCCCCTGTAATATGCGGTAAGACTTGCTATTCTTAAGTTAGATAAGAATTTCACTGACGGGATGTAGCCTTTGAAAGCAATTAATTGGGATGTAAATGAATTGCAGCATGCGCTAAAGCCGCTAGATTGGCAGCAGCTCCCTGAAATTTCCCCCGTCCAGCAGCGCTATGTCCATTATTATAAAATTGATTTTTCTAGCCGCTTTGAGGGTATTAAACATCATATCGGTAGCTTCTCTGCGGCAGGCTATCAGCTTACAGCACAAGTTTTTTATCAAGAAAATGCCAAAGGTACTGCCATATTGATGCATGGCTATTACGACCATGTAGGCATCTATGGAAGCTTGATTGAATTTTGTTTGCAGCAGGGATGGAACGTTTTTGCTTTTGATTTGCCAGGGCATGGTTTATCCAATGGTGACCGTGCAGTTATAAGTGATTTTGATGAATACGACCAGGTGCTGACGGTTGCGATGGAGCAGGCGCAATCTTTGCAAAAATATACCGAGAGTGAATCTCAGCCCTTACATATTTTTGGCCAGAGTACGGGCGGCGCAATTATTATTAATTATTTACTCACTCGGAAAATCCAACAGCACAATTCCCCTTTTTCAAGTATTAATCTACTGGCACCTCTAGTGCGCCCATGCCGCTGGGCCAATGCTAAAATATTACATACTTTAATCAGCCCTTTCGTAAAACAAATTAAACGCACCTTTGCCATCAACTCAAATGACATCGAATTTTTACGTTTTATTTCTGAGAACGATCCTTTGCAGCCTTTAGTATTATCGGTGCGCTGGGTCAGTGCGTTAAAAAAATGGGTGCGGATGATAGAGGCTTGTGATTCGTCAGATCTTGAAATACATATTGTTCAAGGTGATCAAGATGGCACTGTTGAATGGCGTCATAATATGCCTTTGTTATTAGAGAAATTTCCTCGAAGAAAACTGTTAATGGTTGAGGGAGGGCATCACCACATTGTGAACGACGACCTGTCTAAGCGTCAGCAGATTTATCAATGGTTACAGCAAGTAATCATTCGCTAACGCTATATTGTTTAATAATGGCAACTTAACGATCTGAATCTTTTTAAAACTAAAACTAGGGATATTAAATACATCGCATGAAGGATATTAAATACACCGCATGAAATATATCAATGTTACGTTTTTAGTTTTTTTATTCGTATCGATTACACAATTATTGGGATGTGCAACCTATGGCAATGGGGTAGAGAAAGCTTTAAATGCAGCGCAAAAAGGTCAATATTTGGAAGCTGAGCAAAGTATGGCCACCGCATTAACACCAACCGGTGTTGATCGCTTACTTTACCATATGGAACTAGCGGTATTAAAACACTTACAAGGTCAGTACCTAGAAAGTAATCAGCTATTAGAAGTGGCGGAAAAAATCGCTGAAGACTTGGAAGTAACCAGTGTTAGTAATAGTCTCGCGGCTTTTATGACTAACCCTCGCTATGGGGATTATGCTGGAGCTGACTTTGAAAAAGTATTTATTAATTATTATAAGACTTTGAATTACATGGCGATTAGCAATGGCGCCGCAACACGTAATGCCCGTTTAGACGCTATCGAAAGTGCACGCATTGAATCTCGCCGTTTAGGCATTCGTTTAAACGCATTGAATTCAGATAAAGGAACTTACGCTGAGCAAAAAGATATAGATGATCAAGTTTTTTCACAGGTATTGGATGTGTTTAGTTCGTTGCGAGGGAATTTAATTGATCATGACTCGTTAGAATACCGTGATGATGCAATGGCACATTATCTAACCGGTATTACGTATGAAGCTAATGGTGAATACGACAATGCTCGTATTAGTTATCAAAAAGCCGCCACCTCATATGAACAAGGCTATTCTGAGCAGTTTGATCTAGGTTCAGACATGACTTCTCAGGCGTGGTTCGATACGGTTCGCATGATGCGTTTAGCAGGGGGTTACAATAATGAATGGCCCAGATTAGCATTAAAAAAACTGTCCGTATTACAGCGTAAGCAGTTAGTAGAGTACGATGATAAATCTCAATTAGTCGTCATTGAACACGTGGGTATCGTGCCTCAGCGTAAAGAAATGAACGTACAGCTGAGCGCCGATGCGGGCAACCGCTCATTGATATTGCGACCTTATTACAGCACGCTGCAAAGCCATAGAGAAAAGCTGGCGTGGTTTTATCTGGTGTATGCCGACAAAAGTTTAGCTAACTTGCTCGTGCATTATAGAAATAATGATTTCATGAATTTTATTCTTAATGATTTTCAAAAAACGATCTATCTTGCGGGTGCTTGGAGTGCCATTGCGGAGTTGGGTTTTATCGACGCTATTGGCACAGGTCTAAGAGTTACCGTTCCTTATTACTCTCCGCCTACCCATAAACCTGGGGCATCCTTTGCTAAGGTAGTCGGCACAAATCATCCCATGAAGTTAGCCGCCAGTCCTGCCAATATGGGACTGAATGAGCAGCTGTTAAATGCAAATGAAGATATTAGGCTAGCGCTAACTCGTGGTGTATTTAAAGCACTGACGGCGAACAAAGCAGCAGCACTTGCGGGGGGAGAGCTGAGTGGTTTCTTGGCCGCGGTGGGCAAAGTTGCGAGTCAATTATCGGATGCCGCTGAAACCAGAAACTGGTTGATGCTTCCTTACGAAGTACGTATTACTCGTATTCCACTCGATGCAGGTAGTTATGACATTGAAATGAATTCTGAAGTTTTAAAAGGAAAGCCTCTCGTGATTCAGAATCAGCACGTTATTTTGCAGGAAAATGATATTCAAGTCGTTCAGGTAAGATCGATGCCTTATTCAAACCAAGTTCAGCGAGTACCTGAAGAAAATAAAATGAAAAAGTCGGTTGCTTTAATCAAACAATAATTTAACGTAACGGTCATAAGTATTTAATTAGGATTTTAAAGGAAGGCTCCCATGATCAAGCATATAAAATTATTATTAATAGCGGCTGTTGCAGTCTCCATCGTCGGCTGTGCTGGAACGCGCGTTAGTCGTGTCGATACTGATCAGGAAATTGCGTTGTCCGATCGCTGGAATGACAAGGATTCACAGCTCGTTGCAGAAGAGATGATTACAGACATGTTGTCGTTCCCTTGGGCGAGAGATTTCGAATTAAAAAACAGCAATCGCCCCACTATTATTATTCAACGTATTGCTAATAAGTCTCATGAACATATCGCGATTGATACGTTCGTCAACGATATTAAACGTTCTATTATTCGTTCAGGGCGTGCTGATTTTGTTGCGGGTGGCGAAGAGCGTAAGGCGATTCGTGATGAACGCCAAGACCAAGAGTTGAATGCTGCAAAGGCCAAAGAGCAAGGTCAAGAGCAAGCGGCTGATTTTGCTATTTCCGGCAGCTTGAATTCCATTGTTGATCAAGTCGGTGACGAGCGTGTGACTTTTTACCAGGTGGATATGAAGCTGATTGATATGGCCAATAACCGTGAAGTTTGGAATGGTCAAAAGAAAATTAAGAAGCTACAAGAAAAAGGCGGCTTCGGTTTTTAAATGAAAAGCTCACTTAAACTCTTAACCAGTACTCTGGTCGTCTGCAGTTTAGCCGCTTGTGTCGCTAATGCGCCTAAGCAAAGTGATGAGTCCAGACGTTTAGAAAATCAAACAAGTTTCGATACTCCTGAATGGATTAATCACCCACCTCAGCGCTCTGGTTTTGCTTATGGCACTGGCTCTGGTGATCTTTGGGGCGATAAGGCCGATGCTGCTCGTCGTGCAGGTGATGCCGCTAGGGTGAACTTGGTTAGTCAGTTGCGTGTGACTGTGACCGGTGACTTTTCCAGTACTGTCCAAGAGCGTAAATCAACGGGTAAGCACACAGAGCTTGTCCGAACGGTACAGAATACGATTCGCAGTAAAGTACCCGCAGTAACGCTTGATGAGGTGAGAGTCACTGAAACTTTTTTTGAGAAGAAGTTTGTTTATGCCCTTGCAGAGCTTGATCGTGTTAAAGCGGCCAGCCGTCTGCGCGCCCAAATTGAAGGCTTAGAAGAGCAGGTCATTACTATTCACGATAAACCGCGCTCGGGTACGACTCTGCAAAAGCTAAGGGTCGTATTACCAGCGTTAACACTGTTTGCTCAGCGTGATCGCTTGGCCGATCAGTTAGCCTTAGTCGGAACGCAGCGGCAGAAGCCCGCGTTGAGCGATGAATTGCAAGCGATTGAAACTACTATTTATGACTTGTTCAATCAGCTGCAAGTTCGTATCCGTATGAGTAATACTGGTGCACAAGAGATTGCTGACGGGGTTATGGAATCTTTAACAGCACAAGGCATGCGTATTAGTGATCAAGGTGCTTATGATCTTATGATAGAGGTCTCAGCAACTTTACGCCCGGTAGAGCAGAATGGCTCCCATTTTGTTTTTGCCGATAGTCGGGTAATCATTAAAGATGCAAACAACCGTACTTTGAGTACCTTTAGCAAACAAGCTAAAGGCGTATCAGGTTACGCTGACCTAGCGAAAGCAAAAGCTGAACGCAGTGTTGCCAAAGTATTGGCTGCCGAACTGGCGTCTGCATTGGTTAATAAAATTAATTAATGATTACAATTAATTAATTTTAACGATTAAAAAGCGTCACCTGTCGGTCGACGCTTTTTTTGTTTCTGATTTATGACTATTTCCGTTGTGGTGGTTTATTGTGCTTTAAATATTATTGGGTAATTCTATGCCTAACGACACAGATAACAATAATAGCTTGGAGCAGAATAAAAAGTTAGTCTAAAAACTGATTGAATTCACTTGGAATGAAGGTCATTTTAATTTGGCCAGAAACTTGCTGTGTCACGACTTTAGTAATGCAAAATGTGCGTCATTCGATGGCTGACTTTGAAATAGTGCTAGGGGATATTGTTGCAGAGGGTGATCATATTGTGACGCAATCTTTATTTTTTGGCACTCTAGTTAAGCCTATGTTTGGCTGTATGCCCAGTGCTAATGTTGTTACGTTTTCAGCGGTTTCATTTTGGGAAATTAAAAAAGGTCAGATACATAGCTTAAATACTCTTTTGGATATTGCCGCATTGGTGAGATAAATGAATCACGAGAATAAAAGCTTAGAATTAGACTCACATCATTAAAAGCAGGCTAATATTCGTAGTATTTGTGCGCCATTACGTGTCTTTACGTGTCTTTACGTGTCTTAGTGCTTGAAAATAGTGCATTAATCATGATAATACTAATTAAGTACTAGGGCACCAAAGAAATATTAATAATAAAAATATGTTTAATCCCTAATTAGTACTCAAATATTGTCTAAAAATCGAAGTCTGGCTCATACCTTGCTATATATTTTAAGTATTGGATGTGAAAATGTTTTTCAATTTGATAGCAATAAAAGAAGCAGGCTAAAATAAGCCTGAAATATAGACGACTTGTCTAATTGGGGAAAAAATGAACAGCAAACCTGATACGTTAGTATTGTTGGCCTGCGTGGTCGCGATTGGCGCTTTATTAACCGGATTTATGACACCCGACATGACTCAGACTAGTATGCTCGTCAGCGAAAATTTAATCCGTTAGTGATCAACAGATTAATATGCGTATCTAAACAGAAATAACCTCTTTAAGTTGAATATCCCAACTTTCAACTGGAAGGCTATCGACCTGCTGACAATGATGGGCTAAACCAAATAGTTTAGGTTTCATACTTTCTTGGCGGCAGAACTCTAAGCTACGATCATAAAATCCCCCCCCCATCCCCAATCGATTACCGCTAGCATCAAAGGCGACTAGTGGCAGGCCAATGGCATGCAAAAATCTAGGTTTAATACGTGCGTTATATTTAGGATCGGGTTCTGCGATACCAAAGCGGTTATTACGCATGCGACTATTCGGTTTATATTCTACAAACCACAAAAACCCTTTTCGTACTGGGTCTAATACTGGTAAATATACTTTCTGTTTATTTTCCCAAGCTTGCTTAATTGCGAGTTGAGTATTGACTTCACCATCATTCGCTAAATATAGAGCAATATATCGAGCATATTTGAATGCAGTGTTTTGGTTGAGCTTTTGTTTTAGCGACTGCGTAGCTTTTTGTTGTTCAGCCGGTGTTAAATTTCGTCGAGTTGCGCGCATCTTGAAACGCAGCTGACGTTTATATTGCTGGGGAGTGTGTTGTTGTGTCAGTGGTAGGTTTACAGAAGAAATAAAATGGAGCTCCCCATTGTGCCGCTGTCAATAATAAAGGCCTTGAACCCAAGGTTCAAGGGTGGTGGGCTAGGTACTGTATTAGGTTTTCCGACAAGCGGACATACGCACAACAATACGATAACCCTCCGGGGATATAAGCATCGGCTCGAGGTCTTTATAGACTGGCCAACACCCCAGGGAGCTATTTTAGTATAGCAATTTTCATCTCTAAAGAATGGTAAAATTTATTTTTTTTGTTACTTTAAGTTTAAAGTTCAAGTTGAACATCCAGCATCAAAGCTTCATCAAGACGCTCATCAATGCGTTGAATTTCTTCTGCTAACTGAGCCTGCTTGTTTTGTAACTGCTGCAATTGGTGCGCAATGTTTAAGGCTGCAATCACGGCAATTCGATCTGTACCAAGGGCCTTACCCGAGTGATTACTGGCATTACGAATTTCTCGCATTTTATCGTCCAGAAACTTTGCTGCACAAGAAAGCTCTTCTTGGCTATCTGCAGGGCAGTTAACCCGAAACTCTCGCTCTAAAATTGAAACCGTTAGAGTATTGGTTGTATTAGCCACTATTTCGCTCCAGAAGTTGCAAACGCTCAATCATTTCGTTGACCTTGCGACGAGCAATATCATTTTGTTGCATCAGCTTACCGCGTTCGGCTTGCCAGCGTGCTTCTGATACCTTCATTGCAGTCGTTTGCTGCCGCAATTCGGTATTTACTGAAATGAGCTTATCAATGTTATGTTGTAAGCTGGTTAGGTTGAGTTCATTCATGTGTCAGTATCTTTATATTACCTTGTCTTTAAAGAGTAGAGAAACCTAAGCATTAGAGGGGATTAATACGTCCATCTTTCATGCTAAACTCTGCACAATACTATCATTTTTGAATAAGATACCTCATGCAGAAGAATATATCGATTCCCTTTCATCAATTTGCTAATGCTATGATTACGATTAGTGCACTCGGTTCACCTTCTGGATTACATGGTTGGTTAACGGGTTACTTGAGCACCGGTGCCCGTTTGCCTGACGCACAGTGGCAGATAGAAGCTGAAAACTATTTAGAAACGCCAGAAACCTTGCCGAAACCGGTGCAGAGTTTGATGACGGTTTTTTATGGTTGGGTATTACAAGGGCTTAAAAATGAGAGCATGAATTTCACTTTATTTTTACCAGAAAGTGACGACGCGGAATTAAGTCAGCAAGTTGATGCAATGGCGCATTGGTGTAAAGGCTTTTTAGACGGCTTTGGTGCAGCGGGTAAAATCAGCGGCAAGCTGGATGCTGAGACGAGAGAAGTGTTGCAACATTTTGATGCGTTCAGCCAAGTAGAGCTGACTGCCGACGATAGCCCTGAAGATAGTGAAGACTTATTACACGAATTGGTCGAACACGCCCGAGTTGCTGCGTTGACAGTGTTTTTAGCGTTTAACCAACCTGATGCGGGTGACACTAAAATTGTTGATGAAGATGCGCCGTCCGGCTCAGGTCAGCTGCATTAATTCTTATTCATTTTGATACAGAAGTCGCTATTTTTATTTAAAAAAGCGGTTAAGGAAATTTAATGAAACTTGCTCAAACAGAATACAGTCAGCGCCGTCAGCAACTTATGGCACAGATGTCCTCAAACAGTATTGCTATTGTGCCGACCGCGGTTGAAAGCGTCCGTAATCGTGATGTTGAACATCCTTTTCGTCAAGACAGTGACTTTTATTATCTGTCGGGATTCTCTGAGGCTAATGCCTGCTTAGTGCTGATTCCTGGGCGTGAGCAAGGGGAATACATTCTATTCTGTGAAGAGAAAGATCCGGCGTTAGAAATTTGGACTGGCCGTCGAACGGGTCCTGAAGGTGCTGCGCGTTACTTTTTCGCGGATGAAGCTTATCCGATCGAAGCCTTAGACTCGGTGCTGCCTGATCTACTCGAAGGCAAAGACCGTATCTATACTGAGATGGGTGTTAATTGTAAATTTGATAGTCAGCTTTTACATTGGGTTAATAAGGTCAAATCGATGGTGCGTAAGGGGGCTGAAGTGCCTCATGAATTCTCGGTACTCGGACACATACTTCATGAGATGCGTTTGATTAAATCGGTTGCAGAAATTGAGATGATGCAAAAGGCAGCCGATATTTCCGCCGCTGCTCACTGTCGGGCCATGAGAAGCGCTACTCCGGGTTGCTTTGAGTATCAATTAGAAGCCGATATTTTGCATGAATTTATGCACCAAGGAAGCCGTCGGGCAGCTTACCCTTCTATTGTTGGTGGTGGCGATAATGCGTGTATTTTGCACTATACCAATAACGATATGGCTATTGAAGATGGCAGTTTAATTTTAATCGATGCTGGTTGTGAGCTAGATTTTTATGCTTCTGATATTACACGAACATTTCCAGTCAATGGAAAGTTCAGTGCAGAACAAAAAGCGTTGTACGATCTGGTATTAAAAGCCCAGTTAGCCGCAATAGAGCAAATAAAACCGGGCAATAGCTGGAATGCGCCTCATGAAGTCGCGGTGGTTGTCTTAGTCAAAGGCTTGGTTGAGCTCGGACTATTAACGGGTGATGTTGAACAACTGATAGAAGACGAAAGCTATCGCTCATTCTATATGCACCGTACTGGACATTGGCTGGGAATGGACGTGCATGATGTGGGTGAATACCGAATTAACAAAGAGTGGCGACCACTTAAGCCTGGCATGGTTCTGACCGTAGAGCCTGGCTTATATATTGCCCCTGACTGTGAAGACGTCGATGTGCGCTGGCGCGGTATTGGCATTCGAATTGAAGATGATGTTGTCGTGACCGAAGAGGGTTGCCATGTGTTAAGTCACAGAGTACCTAAAACGGTCGCTGACATTGAAGCTTTAATGAATAACTAATGTTGGCAAGTAACCCGCTAGGGCCATTTTAATAACAGACACAAGAGCAGGAATCATGACTAATCAAATGGAAACATACCAAGTAGTCATTGTGGGTGGGGGAATGGTGGGTTCTGCCTTGGCTGCAAGTCTGGCCAATAGTCATATTTCTGTTGCCTTGATTGAGCCTAAGTCTGCTCAGCAACCACCTTCTAGTGTATTGAATTGTTCTGACTTTGATACTCGTGTCAGTGCTATTACGGCGGAAAGTGAGGCTTTACTAACAAAGCTGGGTGTTTGGTCGTTAATTCCTGAGGTACGGAAATCATCTTACCAAGGGATGACAGTTTGGGATGCTTACGGTACGGGCGAAGTAAATTTCAATGCCAAGGAACTGCAGGTAGCATGTTTAGGGACCGTTGTTGAAAACCGCGAAATTGTCTGGGCGCTACAGCAAGTTTTAGAGCAAGCGAATAATATCGACATCATTCGTGATACGGTCACTCATATTGATAACCAAGATGCGCAAGGATTAACGCCTGTTTTTTTAACGACCGGTGCCGCAATAAACACCCAATTGCTGGTGGGCGCTGATGGCGCATTATCTCGTATTAAACAGTGGGGAGAATTTTCGAGCAGCGAGTGGGATTACCAGCATCAAGCCTTAGTTGCGACCATCGAGGTGGAGCA
Source organism: Oleispira sp. (assembly GCA_051278005.1). Lineage (GTDB taxonomy): Bacteria > Pseudomonadota > Gammaproteobacteria > Pseudomonadales > Oceanobacteraceae > Oleispira. The sequence continues at coordinate 82,767 of JBNMQK010000001.1, forward strand.
ATCACATCAAGATACGGCTTGGCAGCGTTTTCGTCCAGAAGGCCCATTGGCGCTTTTACCATTAGCAGGAGAAGACGATAAGACGTGTTCTATTGTTTGGTCGACTCATGATGAAGAATGCCAGCAGATGTTATGCTTAAGTGACGAAGAGTTTTGTGTTCAGCTTGGTTTGGCGTTTGAAAACCGTTTGGGTCACGTGGTAAAAGTTGGCCCTCGAACGGCTTTTCCATTACGCCAGCGACACGTTAAAAATTATGTCGTGCCAGGAATTGCTCTGGTTGGAGACGCAGCCCATACGATTCATCCGCTAGCAGGCCAAGGCGTTAATCTAGGCTTTAAAGACGTGGCTGTGTTGTGCGAAGAATTACTTCGCGCTCAGAAACGTGGACTAGGTCTTGGTGAATTGGCAAGCTTGCAGCGCTATCAACGACGCCGCCAAGCCGATAACTTGTTGATGATGGCTGCAATGGAAGGTTTTAAACGTTTATTTTCCGCTGAACAGCCTATTATTCGATTGTTACGTAATCAAGGAATGCGCTTATTTAATCGAGCGACTTCCATAAAGCATCGCGTCGTGATGCAAGCGATGGGTTTAAAATAAATAGCGTTCCTTATGAATGAAGCAACGCTAAAAAGCGTAGTTCTTAACACTGATACCCATTTCATCTAAATTAGCTTCTAGTTGCTCTACGTCATACTCACCTAGCCCTAGGTGAGTTAATACCTCGTCTCCAATTAATTCCCATTCAAAATCAACGGCTTGGTTACCTAAAATCTTATAACTTCCGCATACATGTTCTGCGAGTTTTAAAATAGCGAGCAGCGTTTTAGTCTTACTTTCAGTGTGTTGCTTGCCTAAAAAGCATTGCTCGCAACTGTGATGTTCGGCAATGGCCTCACATAAGATTTTGGGTAAATTCCAAGATTTAGCAATGTAGTAACCGACAACGGCATGATTGGTCTTTAATACTTCATTTTCAATATCTATAATGCGGTCGCTATTATTACCGTATGAGTGTTCTAGGACCTCTAAATAATTATCAAACCGCCTCATTAACAAAGGCACACCTACGTTGTGAAATAATCCCAACAGGTACGCAAGATCTGGTTTTGGAAAGCCAACCATCTTGGCAATATTAGTGGCTATCATGGCGATATCGTTGGCTGTATCCCAAAAACGATTCATGTGAGTAATCGTTTCATCACTCATTTCGCTTTTAATGGACACCCCGTTGATGATGTTGATGATGCTATCTAAACCGATCAGAGATACGGCTTGGTCTACCGAGGTGATCTTATTTCTCAGTCCATAAAAAGAAGAATTAACGACCTTTAAAATAGTACCTGCCAATCCGACATCACGTCTAATTAACGCCGCAATTCGCTTTAGATCAGGATCAGGCATGATTTGTTCAATCTGCAAGTCCACCAATATTTGCGGTTGTGGCGGGATTTTAATACCCATTAAAACATTGCTGATCTGTTCTTGGGTTAATGTTTCAGCCATGGAGGATGAATTCCTAATAAAAATGATGAAAAATTGACTAAACAAAAATGTATGAATTTAGTCTAGTCGATAATTTTAATATTAGGATTAATTTAAACGAGGTAATTCCACTGACAAAGAAAGTGCGGCATCTTGTAAACTGGATAATAGACCGATGGTATTTTGCTTACATTGGTCAATGTTTGCGGGTTCTGATGTCATTTTCTCTATGCAGGCTGTACTTGTCTGTAAAGCGGTAGAAAAATCATTGGCCACTTTCGGATCGGCTTGCTGCATTAGGAAGAACAGACTTGCTTCCTGTAATTTATTTTCTGCTGGCATAAACCACTGTTGTAGGCCTGCCAACAATGCTGACAAATCTGCATTACTTGTTTGACTGAATTCAGAGCTTGTTAGCATAAAGCGCTTGTTCAGTAGCTCTTTACTAAGCAAATCTTGGGCTGCGATAAACGCCGCTTGTAATGTATTTTCAGCCTTACTGTTCTGCAGTAATTTAGCATAATACCCACTACTCGGTTCCCACCTGCGCTGAATACGGTGTAAATCCTTTTGTAATAATTTACTAATAAGCTGAGTGTATTGACGACGACGGTTATGGTTTTGAGGTTTCAAATCTCTTGTTTCAGCTCGTTGTATCGTGTCGAAATCTGTCGAGCCTGACGTGTGATCTTCATTGCTGGCTGGGACAGGTGCTGTATTTTCTTGAGGAAAAAAATCATGGGTTGAACGTCGGCTAGTATCACCCCATAGCATAAATTCGAGAGCATGATAGCCTAAGCTTGCATTGGTTGGATCTGTAAAGCCGTGCTGCGAACGAATAATGTCTTCATCGATTTCTAGCGTGAGATCATTGACGATACCGCTGAAAGGATACTCTTTGATGTAATCAATATAACCTCCTTCAATGGGCCAGCTATCGAGCTGCGTTAAAAGACGCTTGTAGTCTATTTCTTGGCTATACCAATCGGGTGGATCTTGAATGGGTAGGTATGAAAAGATAAGACTGCTTAAAAAACTATCGTAAGCCAATCGCCAAGCCTGCTGAATTTCAGCTTGGCTCATAGGATTGGGATGGTACATAAACGACGCCAGTTTACTGTCAAATATTTGTGCGGCCTGATTTGCATCCGACAAACTGGTATAAGCAACAATCCCCACCTGAGCGGTAAAAGCCTTGCTATCAATCAGCTTTTTAGTTTGGGGGTTGCTGAGGGGTGTTTCATCTTTAGGGCTGCAAGCAAGCAAAAAAATGAAATTTATAAATAGGACCAAGCGGGTCACTGGCGTCTCCTTTATTATTTTAAAAGCCTAAGCATCTCGTAGGCTGATGACAGGCCAACCATTACGAGTAGCCGTGTTAGTCAAAATCTCATCTGCGTCTACTGCGATAGGATGATCAACTATATTCAATAGTGGTAGGTCATTATGAGAATCACTATAAAAGAAAGCACCGGCTAGATTTATATTTTTTTCGGTTAGCCACATTTCTAAGCGTATTACTTTGCCTTGATGAAAACTAGGAATACCGGTAATCGCTCCCGTGTATTGGCCATCAATCATTTCAGGCTCTGGAGCAATAAGTTCAGAAAAACCCAACAGCTTAGCGATAGGGCGCGTGATAAACGCGTTTGTCGCGGTGATAATCAATAAATCATCACCCGCATTTTTATGTTTTGCTATCAGGTCACGTGACTTCTGGGTGATTAAAGGCTTAATGCGTAGTTCAATAAACTCATCGCGTAATGCCAACATGGTTGCAATTGGGTTCTCTGTCAGAGGTTTAAGCGCAAAGGTCAGATATTCATAAATATCTAATCCACCTTCCTTGTATTGTTCGTAAAAATAGTTGTTCTGTTTCTCATAATGGCTAGGATCAACAATTTTTTTATCGACTAAAAACTGCCCCCAAGTATGGTCACTATCGCCAGATAAAAGAGTATGGTCTAAATCAAAAATTGCCAATGCCACCGTGAAATTCCTTAAACTGAATATTGACCACTATTCTAATGGCTAGCGCAGAGGCTGTCGTTAGTTTAATGAGTTGTTGCGCAGAACGGTTGAGATATGATCAGACAGTGGCTAAATCACTGCGATATTCAGGTATTACTTGACCTTTGGCACAAAATACGCAAATTTGGTGGCATTAGATTTTATCAGGATGGCATTGTGATTGATGAGGACGGTTACCGTCCCAATGTAGGTATCATCCTGTGTAATAAACAGGGTGATGTGCTTTGGGCACGGAGAATTGGTCAAGATGCCTGGCAGTTTCCTCAAGGGGGGATTAAAGATGGTGAATCTCCTGAAGATGCCCTTTATCGCGAGCTTGCGGAAGAGGTTGGCTTAGAGAGGCAGCATGTTGAAGTGCTAGGCAGCACTCGGGGTTGGTTACGCTATCGTTTGCCACGGCGAATGATTCGTTATAACAGTAAACCTGTGTGTATTGGCCAAAAACAGAAGTGGTATTTATTACAGCTAATGAGTGATGATGAGCAAATCAATGTCGACGCAACTGACAAGCCTGAATTTGATGGTTGGTGTTGGTCGAGCTATTGGTTTCCCTTAGGCCAAGTGGTCTCTTTTAAACGAGATGTTTATCGACGGGCATTGAAAGAATTATCACCGAAAATTATTCGCCTGCAAAAACAAGCAGAGCAATAACAACACATCATAAAAATGAAGACTTAACGCGGTAATATAAGAGATGTTGGACACGCTCAGAAGCATTGTGCAGGAAGTAAGCGCAGCAACAGACTTAAGCGATGCACTTAAGGTTGTCGTCACGCGCATACGTAATGCCATGCGTACAGAAGTAAGTTCAGTGTATCTTTACGACTCAGAGACCAAACGTTATTTACTGATGGCGACAAAAGGCCTGAATCAAGATGCTGTAGGTAAGGTGAGTCTAGGTTCATCTCAAGGTTTGGTCGGTTTAGTGGGTTCTCGCGAAGAACTTATTAATACGGAGAATGCCCCTGGTCATCCACGTTATCACTACTTATCGGAAACCGGAGAGGAAAAATATCATTCTTTCCTTGGCGTTCCGATTATTCATCACCGACGTTTGATGGGTGTTCTTGTTGTACAGCAACAAGAACGTCGTAAGTTTGATGAAAGTGAAGAAGCATTTTTAGTCACTATGTCGGCCCAATTGGCTGGTGTAATTGCCCATGCCGAAGCAACGGGTAATATTGCTGCCGCAGCAAAAGCCACTAAAACGCCCAAAGAAGCGCGTTTTAGTGGTGTACCAGGCGCTCCTGGGGTGGCTATTGGCACCGCAGTGGTTCTCTATCCCGCGGCAGATCTTGCCAGTGTGCCCGATAAACGTGCCGAAAATATAGAACAAGAGATTGAGCGTTTTGAAACGGCGCTCATCGCAGTACGACGAGACATTCGCTCCGTCGGTCAAAAATTATCAAATGATTTACGGCCAGAAGAAATGGCTTTATTTGATGTTTACTTGAATATGCTGGATGACCGTGCGTTAGGTGCAGAAGTTATTGGAAAAATTCGAGAAGGTGCTTGGGCACAAGGTGCTTTACGTCAAATCGTACAGGAATATATCGGCCACTTTGAATTGATGGATGATACGTATTTACGCGAACGTGCATCGGATATTCGTGATCTGGGTGTACGTATTTTAGCGTATTTACAAGAGACTGAAGGTCTTGGTCAAACCACTGAGTATCACGAAAATACTATTCTCGTGAGTGAGGAGTTAACCCCCGCTATGCTGGGAGACATTCCAACGGATAGACTTAAAGGTTTAGTTTCAGTAAAAGGTTCATCCAACTCTCACGTCGCCATTCTGGCTCGAGCAATGGGTATTCCGACCATTATGGGCGTGGTTGACGTCCCCTACGCCCAGCTTGATGGTTTAGAACTGGTTGTTGATGGTTATCGCGGTCGTATTTATTCGCAGCCATCAGATCAGCTTAGAGAGCAGTATCAACGGATCTACCTGGAAGAGCAGGCACTCAATAAAGATTTAGAAGGTTTGCGTGATGTACCTGCGATAACTCAAGATGGTTATAGAATACCTTTATGGGTCAATACGGGCTTGATTACCGATGCGGTTCGCAGCCGTGATCGTGGTGCCGAAGGAGTAGGTTTATACCGCACCGAAGTCCCTTTTATGATGAAAGATCGTTTTCCTAGCGAGAAAGAACAAACAGAAATCTATCGCCAGCAGTTAGAAACGTTTGCGCCAAATCCTGTGACGATGCGCACACTGGATATTGGTGGCGATAAGTCGTTGCCTTATTTTCCAATTAAAGAAGATAACCCCTTTTTAGGTTGGCGTGGGATTCGAGTCACACTCGATCACCCAGAGCTTTTTTTACTGCAAATAAAGTCGATGTTAAAGGCGAGTATCGGTTTAAATAACTTGCGCATCATGTTGCCCATGATTACCAGCGTCGGCGAAGTCGATGAGGCCTTGCATTTAATATATCGTGCCCACGCAGAAGTTGAAGAAGAAGGACATATCGTTGAAATGCCGCAAGTCGGTGTCATGGTTGAAGTTCCTGCTGCGGTTTATCAAATTAGAGATCTTGGCCAGCGGGTAGATTTTTTATCGGTGGGCAGTAATGACCTTACGCAATATTTATTAGCCGTTGATCGAAACAACCCAAGAGTGGCTGATTTGTATCACTCTTTTCATCCCGCAGTATTAACCGCTCTGTATAAGATTGCACAAGATGCGAAAGCGATTAATAAACCTGTGAGCATCTGTGGCGAGTTAGCGGGTAACCCGGCTGGCGCAGTCATTTTGATGGCGATGGGTTATGAAATGTTATCAATGAATTCTTCCAATCTCCCTAAGGTTAAGTCGGTGATTCGCGGAGTAACGTTAGAATGGGCAGAAGAATTATTAGCTGAAATCATGCAGCTTGAAGATGCCCAAGTCATTGCTGCGACGATTGAGCTTGCTCTTGGAAAAGTAGGGCTAGGACGAATGATGGGTCCTAGTCGCAGTTAATCGGAACTACGAACCCCATTGGCGTACACGACCAACATCTAAATGAATAAAACCACTTTTCGGATAATAGCCGACTCCACCACTTTTAAGTGCGAGAGCGGCTTTTCTAACTTGCCTTAGGTTGATACCTGGAATACGGATATCAATCGCCTTCCCTTGCATATGCAGGCTGCGTTTAGCTACGCCATGGCCGGTTGCACGTAACTTCTCATTCGTCTTTGGTGAACGATAACCCGATATGATTTCAATCGCTTGGTTGGGTTTGAATAGCTGCTGTAAGGAATGAATATCATCCAATAGGGTACGACTGATCAGCGTCGACTCACCACTGCGGTGATCGCGTAATAAATGATTCAGTTGATCTAGGCCTTGTTGATTATATCGACCCTCATTATAAAACGTCGTTTTAACGAATTCGCCGGTATGAATATTATAAAGATGAAGTTCTTTATCAACCTCAAACCCAGAGATTTGATTCGCAAAGACGGTCGGTACCATCGCGCTGCCCGTTATTGCCGCTGCGTTGTGTAAAAAAAATCGTCTATTCATATAATGCCCATTATTATTTGAAACCATGCGGGTATTCATTTGAGTAATAAGTGGCAGTATGCCAATTCTTAAAAAGAATAAAATCTATAAATTTGAAAACACACTTAAAGACAGTTAAGACATGTTTCATGTTGACTCGGTAGAGGAACAACTTGCACATTACTCGACAATAATCGTCAAAAAATCGCGTTCTTAAAGTGAAATCGCTGCTTGTTTAGAGCGTGCTAGGCTGCCGATGAGGTCACGCTGGTAGACGTCATCGCGAATTTGTAATTGACCGTTATCATCAACCCATGTTGTCCAATACATGAGATAAACCGGTACAGGTTTTTGCAGGCGAATGTGTGTGGTGCGATTTTGAGAAATGGCAGAATCGATGTTGCTACGGTTCCAGCCTTGTTGGCCTGCAATGATTTTTTCGGCCAGTAATTTAGGCTGTTCTACCCGTATACAGCCTGAACTGAGGGCTCGCATATCACGAGTAAATAATTCAGGATGGTTGGTATCATGCAGATAAATAGATTTATCATTCGGTAGTACAAATTTCACATCTCCTAACGCATTACCGTTACCTGCCTTTTGAACTAGGCGGTAAGGAAAGTAGCGAGGGTTCATTTTTTTCCAATTTATATCTTTTGCTGAAGCATATTGATCAATGCCTTTTACGCTAGCAACAAGACTAAAGCCTTTGCGATCAAGGTACTTTGGGTCGCGTTTAATTTGCGGCAAAATATCACCAATTGCAATGCGGCGGGGTACTGACCATGTTGGAGCAAGAACAACGGTGCTTATCGTTTGGATTAACACAGGCGTGCGACGAAGTAGTCGACCCGTGATTACCTTCATGTCCAAGCTAGTTTTATCCCCTTCTTTATACTGTAAACGAAAATCAGCCATGTTTACCATGATATGGCGATTGCCCAGTGTCGGAGGAAGATGACGCCAGCGCTTCATGTTCAACGCGATCTTTTGAGCCATGTGATAGGGAGGAATATTCAACGCGGCAAGTGTTTTAACATCAATTTTTCCTGAGATAGGCAGTTGAAACCGCTGTTGAAAATGCTTTATGCCTTCAACTAACGAATTATCAAACTTGAAACTAGGTTGGTCTAAATCATAGGGATCGGTCGCGCGTGGAGACTCCATTAAAAGAGGCTTATTATTAAATAACCAAGCAAAGGTGCCAGGTTTTAAATCAGTATATTGGGTTAATAACCAGCGTATATGAGGAACTAAGCGGTGTCTTTGGTCGGCTTCGATGCGAAGTTCAGGGGGTAACGTATACCACTTACCTTGATTAACAATGTTTTGATAATGGATAAGTTGTTCGCGCAGTGCTTTATAGCCTTTGTGATTTGGGGTGAGCTGGTTGATCAGCTCGCCTAATTTATTTTCGCTTAAACTTTGTTTAAGCAGCGCAATAACGTCACCAGAACTTACACTGTTAGTAGCGGTTTGAGTCATGGCTGATACTTTTCGATACGTCGCATGATCTGACTCATCCATATCCGGTAATAGTTCTTTATTTAGTGCTTGTTGAGCAAAGGTTATGAAAGCGTCGGTTAGTAATACATCAACCGCTGTCGCTTGTTTAGGGCGATTAGACAGCTCATGGATTTCACGTAAGAGCGCTTGCAGAGAGTAGCCATATTCACGCCAATGGTCAGCGGAGGTTTCACGCAATACTTGAACCAATGATTCACCTGCTGGGGTGAGTTCATAGCTGTCCATCCAGATAGGCTGGTAATCTCGATGCAGGTAAAAAGGTTCGATGTCGCGTACATGTTTTAAACGAACTTCTCCTGCAACGTGTCGTGCAGAATCAATTAGCCAATATTCCATATATTTTTGCGCGACTTTTGGCGGCATATACGGTTTGGTATTAATCGTAGCGGCGAGGGCGGAAAATAATAACAGCGCACAGAACACGGCTATCGCAGTTGGGTGCAAGAAACGTTTTTTTGAAGATTTAGTATGCGCGTTTAATATTTTGCTCATACAATTTAGTATGGATGTAATACTGAGAATGAGTGGCCAAATTACGCATAAGTTTTGAGGGTTTTTGTTACAAAATGCAATTATTTTTAAAAAACGCATTACATGTCAGAATTTAGTTATCGCTGTCTTTGTTTAATTGTAAAGAGTAGTGATACTGCCAAAGTACTGTTACTCATGTTCTGATTATGTCGGTATGAGATAACGTTGGAATGAGCCTTCTTCTCCCGTATCAAGCCAGCTTATCTCTTCGATGCAAAGAACGCTTTTAGCCAAGATGAGGCCCGTGCTGCAGCGAGTGCCATAGTGAGGAGTGATTATTTTTTCGCACGACAAAATGCGCTCCATTTCTAGGCCAATGCCGGTACCGGGTAATAATGAATCATCCGCGATCTGGGTCGATGATAACAGGTGGCAGAGAGACGCTTGGTCATTAGGATGCTGATTCAGCCATGATGTGAGCGACTTTTTCGCACTTTCTACTTTCGGCCAAGGCGTATCTAATAGACCATTGCTAAGGCCGTATACCCCTGGGGCTAAAATACGAGCGGGTTCTTTTGATATATTGGAGTAATAGCCAAGTTGCTGCTGGTCTGCAACCAGTAAGTTGTATCCCGAGTAAAGTGCTGAGCTTTCTTCGAGTGTTTCTAAATACTCTAATGCCGAGGTATTGGCGTTTAAAAAATCGAGTACCAAATTACCTCGAGAAATAGGATTTTTAGGCCCTTGAGTGCGTAGGTCACGATGATTCGTGAGGGCGGCGAAACGTCCACTCTTATGAATCCCTAACCAGGTGCCCCCTTGGCTTAAGTCTTTACCAGCATAAACTCCTTTAGCCTCTTCCCAAACATGCAGTGGCTGCGCAGGACGGTTTAAAAACTCATCACGATTAGCCGCCAGTATGAGTCGATTATCAGTATCAGGTTGCCATTGGAAGGTTATTAAACACATACATTTTCACTCAATAAATAGTAGCAGCAGTTTATCTCAGCATCAGCCATAATGTCGGCACTTTGTCGTCATCATTTAAGGTCTTAATTAGTATGACATTTTTAGTGTATCTTTTAGTAGGATCGGCTGCGGGTTTATTAGCAGGTCTATTTGGTATTGGTGGTGGCTTGGTCATTGTACCGGTACTGGTTATTACTTTTGGGCTAATGGGCATAAGCGATCAAGTATTAACGCACATGGCGTTAGCCACTTCGTTAACGACGATTATTTTCACGTCTATAAGCTCGGTGAAAGAACATCATAAGCACGGTGCGGTAGATTGGGCATTGGTGCGCTGGATAGGGTCGGGCATCATTATTGGTACGGCCATTGGCGTTTTTCTATTAGCCGGCGTAGCAGGGGAGACCTTGCAACTTGCGATTGGTATTTTTGCATTGCTGATGGCTGCGAAGATGGCTTTTGATATCAACCCAGGATCTCAGCGAAAGGTACCAGGCACTCCAGGATTAATTACTTCTGGTAGTCTCATAGGCTTTGGTTCAGCGTGGTTTGGTATTGGTGGAGGTTCGTTTACCGTGCCATTTTTGACTTGGGTGAATGTCCCGATGAAGCGCGCGGTCGCCACCGCTGCTGCTTGTGGTTTGCCGATAGCGATAACGGGAGCCGTCGCTAATATTTTTACCGGTTGGGGGAATATAGATTTGCCCGAATGGACCACGGGTTTTGTGTATTGGCCTGCGGTATTAGGCATTGCGTTGACCAGTGTGCCATGTGCTAAGGTCGGTGCGAAGTTGGCGCATAAATTAGAGGCTAAATTGCTCAAGCGTGGCTTTGCCTTGTTACTATTAATTGTGGGTTTAAAATTCTTATTTCTGTAGCACTTATTTTTCATAATAGTGTCGACAAAGAACGGAATGAAAAGTCGGGCGTATTCGAGTACAATCAGCCCGTTAAAATAAGGAAGCTATAGATGTTAACGTATCCAGATATTGATCCCGTCGCCTTATCCATTGGGCCGATTGCAGGCTATGGGCCTCTAGAAATTCATTGGTACGGCTTAATGTACCTTATCGGTTTTGCCGCGGCGATATTGCTTGCTAATCACCGTGCCAAACAGCCCGGCTCAAGTTGGACCAAAGATCAGGTCAGTGATTTGATTTTTTATGGTGCTATGGGCGTCATTCTCGGTGGTCGAGCGGGTTATGTTTTATTTTATAATTTTGGACAGTTTCTTGATAATCCTGTCTGGTTGTTTCAAATCTGGACCGGTGGCATGTCGTTTCACGGTGGGCTACTGGGTGTGCTGGTTGCATTATGGTTGTTTGGCCGTAAGTATAAAAAAGGCTTCTTCGAAGTCGCTGATTTTACCGCACCGCTGGTGCCGATTGGTCTTATGACAGGGCGTATTGGTAATTTTATTGGTGGCGAACTCTGGGGTCGAGTCACGGATGGCCCTTGGGGTATGGTATTCCCAGGTGGAGGCCCAGATCCACGTCATCCCTCTCAATTATATCAAGCTGCGTTAGAAGGTTTATTGCTGTTTATTATTGTGTGGTGGTTCTCTAGTCGACCTCGCCCACAAAAGGCAGTCGGGGCGGTGTTTATGATTGGTTATGGTTGTTTCCGTTTTATTGTCGAGTTTGTACGTCAGCCCGACTCACACATCGGCTTTGATTTATTTGATTGGATGAGCCGAGGTCAGTTGTTATCTGTACCGATGGTTTTGTTCGGAATCGCCTTATTGTGGTGGTCTTATAAACAGCAGGATCAGCTCCAGCCGATCTCGGCCGCTAAAAAGAGCACTAAGTAATCATTTAGAGTGATCAATAACTGGTCGAGTTGATAGTAGAATTTTGAGGTTAGGTGAATGAAGCAGTATTTAGATTTATGTCAGCGCATTGTTGATCAGGGTGAATGGGTTGAAAATAAGCGCACAGGTACGCGTTGTTTAACCGTGATTAATGCTGATTTAGAATATGATGTTGCCAACAATCTGTTTCCCTTGATTACAACCCGTAAAAGTTTTTATAAATCAGCCATTGCTGAATTATTAGGTTACATCCGCGGCTACGACAATGCGGCTCAGTTCCGTGAGATCGGCTGTAATACTTGGAATGCCAACGCCAATGACAATCAAGCTTGGTTGAATAACTCTCACCGTAAAGGCGAAGACGACATGGGCCGTGTCTACGGCGTGCAAGGTCGATCTTGGATGCGTCCAGACGGTACTCAGCTCGATCAGCTAAAGAAAGTGATTGATAACCTTGCTAACGGTATTGATGACCGCAGCGAAATCGTTACTTTTTATAACCCTGGCGAATTCGAAATGGGGTGCTTACGTCCTTGTATGCATACTCATACCTTTTCGCTATTAGGGGATACCTTGTATCTAACCAGTTATCAGCGTTCTTGTGATGTGCCATTAGGGTTGAACTTTAATCAAGTCCAGGTCTATGTCTTCTTAGCGCTGGTGGCTCAGATTACCGGCCATAAGGCTGGCAAGGCCTATCATAAAATAGTGAATGCTCATATTTACGAAAACCAGCTTGAACTGATGAAAGACGTGCAGCTTAAACGCACACCTTATCCATCACCTCAGTTGTATATTAACCCTGAAATTAAAACATTAGGAGACATCGAACGCTGGGTTACTGCAGATGATTTTCAGTTGGATAGCTACCAATGCCATGACCCTATTAAATACCCATTTTCTGTATAAAGTGGATGACAAAACGTTTACAAAATTAGTGTGATTTATTACCCCTTAACCCTTTAAACAAAAAATTAGGGTCTATACTAGGTTGTAATTAAGGCCGTATAGACCGCGAAATGAAACCCAGTAATCCCTCGATATCTCTTGAAATGCCATCTTCTTGGTTGCTCTATCACTTTGATGGAACCCCTTACAATAAAATGGCGGCTATCTTGCCTAGTTTACAAGAGACTCAACTGTGTGTGCATGTTGAGGATATTCGTACAACTTGGTATCAGTACAAACTAAAGGCTATTATTTTATTGGTCGACAAGCATGATACCTTGTTGGAAGACTTGGTATGCCGTTTAGTGATGATATTGCCCGAAGCGCCACTGGTTATTATATCAATCGAAAAGTCTGCCTTTAATGAGATCAAATTATTAGAGCTGGGCATACAAGATATTTGGTCGTTAGAAGAACTGACCGAAGCATTATTGCCAAAGATAATGCACCACAGCATCATCCGCAAACAAATCGAATATCAAACACGCCATCTTGCACACTATGATCCTCTTACGGGCATCGCTAATCGCACACTTTTTCAAGATCGATTAGATCATTCTTTATTGCACGCAAGCAGAGAGGGCCACGAAGTTGGCTTGCTGACCCTTGATTTGGATCGCTTCAGTGTTATAAACGAACATTATGGTCATGAGGTTGGCGACCAACTTTTAAAGCAATTTGCACGTCGTTTAAGTGAAAAAGTTAGACGCTCTGATACTGTCGCTCGTTTAGGAGGTAATAATTTTGCCGTATTGTTGGAGCATGTAGCCAATGAACACGTCATCTCTTATGTGGCAGAGAAACTGTGTAAAGCCTTTAACGAACCCTACTTCATAGCGGATCATGAGATATTTTGCAGTATCAGCATTGGCATTGAAATTGCGAGCCGAGTAAGTTACGACAGCTCTTTATTGCGAGGTCATTCTGAATTAGCGTTGCGCCAAGCTAAGCAGGATGGACGAAATGATTACCGCGTCTTTATTTCTAATATGAGCCCGCCTGATATGGTGAGGGCAAGCTTAGAAAGTGCATTACACCACGCGTTAGAGCGCGAAGAGCTGAGTTTGCAATATCAGCCACAAGTCAGAGTAAGTAATCAACAGTTTATCGGCACAGAGGTTCTTTTACGCTGGAATCATGAAACGTTAGGTTCTATTTCTCCGGTTGTATTTATTCCAGTATTGGAAGAAACAGGATTAATTAATAAGGTAGGTGAGTGGGTGCTTGCCTCTGCATGTCGACAGCATCAGAAGTGGATTGAAGACGGGGCTTTACCCTGTGATGCTAAATTATCCGTTAATTTATCGCCAAGGCAATTCCGACAGCGGGATTTGGCCGATAGAATTTTACATGTATTAGATATCACCAAAATGAAGCCTGAGCATTTGACCCTAGAAATTACAGAAGGGGTTTTAATGGATAATCTACAGCAAGGCATCGATGTGTTAGGTCGTCTTAGAGAGATAGGCGTTTCTATTGCGATCGACGATTTTGGTACCGGTTATTCGTCATTGGCTTACTTAAAGGATCTTCCGATTGATTACTTAAAGATTGATCGAGTTTTCGTAAAAGATATCGTAGACGATAAAAATGATGCTGCAATCGCCAACTCTATCATTGCTTTAGCTCACAACCTTGGCATGGAAGTGATCGCTGAGGGTGTTGAAGATCATAATGTCTTGGGAGTTTTACAAGCTTTTGGCTGCGACCATTATCAAGGTTTCTTTTTCTCTCGTCCCGTTGACCCTGAAGAAATCCCTACAATTGCACAACAATTATCGGCTGATTAATATTTTGTGTTCACAGTCACAACACAGCCAAGTATGATGAAAGAAAAGTAGTCTCAAGTAGAAGGTTCTTTCATGAAATGTGCGCTCATAGTTGCGATGGCTGAGAATCAGACCATTGGCATCGATAATACCCTTCCTTGGCACTTGCCGAATGACCTTAAGTATTTTAAACAGGTTACTATGGCAAAGCCGATCATCATGGGACGTAAAACCTATGAATCCATTGGCCGACCGTTACCCGGCCGCACCAATATTGTGATTACTCGCCAAAGTGATTATTACGCTGAAGGTACTGTTGTGGTTAACAGTTTGCAAGAAGCTTTAGATAAAGCAGAAGATATTAGCTTTGTCGCTGGTCATGAAGAAGTTATGGTGATTGGTGGTGCTGAAATCTATGAGCAGGCGCTATTACAAGCAGACCGTTTATATATTACCCATGTGCATGCTGAAATTAAAGGTGATGCTTTTTTTCCGACAGTGGATTGGAATGACTGGCAAGAATTTAAGCGTGAAGATTACAATGCTGACCCTGAAGGGAGTGAAAAACGTAACTTGTTTGACTACAGCTTTGTGGTATACGACCGCCTTAAGTAGACGATCAAAATGTCGCGGGGTTGAGCCTAAGGCAGATTGCCCCGAGCGTTGATACTTATATTTTCACGTCTTTAATAAAAGTGTCAGAAAATACCTAAAACTCAGCCTGCAAACGCTGATCCATTTTAGCGATGTGTGCTTTCATTAGATCGTGACACGCTTGAGCCAAGCGTTCAGCATCCTCTTCGTTGAGATTTTCTGTCGATATTGGGTCTAAAAATTCAACTAGCCCAGGTTTTGGCGACCAGTCAGTTAATGTGACATTTTTGGTTGAGCTAACGCACAAGGGTACGATCGGAACTCCCGCTTTAATCGCCGTTAAAAAAGCACCTTTCTTAAAAGGTAATAAGCCTTTACCACGACTACGAGTTCCTTCTGGCATGATAAAAATGGAACGATTAAGTGATGTGATTTTCTCGGCCATTTGATCAACAACAGCCCGCGCTTTATCTTTGTCTCCACGATTAATAAAAATATTACCTGCTAGCCAAAAAGCGGCACCAAAAAAAGGTATCCAGACCAGTTCTTGTTTGCCGACACCCGAACAATTTTTTGGCCAAACTTTGGCAAAGTAAAAAACATCCAATAAATCCTGGTGATTAACCACATAAACTACAGGGTAATCTATTTTGGGTTTGTTGAGTGCAATGACTTTTAAATTCATTAACCAATAGGTAGGCCACAAAAACTTTAATACAGTGCGAGTATTATTACCGTGAAAAGGGCGAATACAAGAGTAAGTGAGTGCCATAACAGAAAATAAGAAAAAATAGGCACAGACAGCAACGAGACGAGCGTAGTAAAGCATAGAGAATCACACGGTAAAAAGAAGCAAGGGTTCAAATGAGTAACGAGTATACTCATCTAATTCTTCGGGTGTAATAGAAACCTTACTTAAATTGACCTTTAAAGAAGGCTTATTCTCAGCGAATAAGCGACTTAAAAGTAAGCGATTTTTATTGCTGCGGGCAATCATCTGATTAATGCGCTAAGCCGACTATTGTTACTTTTCTTATGCCTAAGAAGTGTTATAAGGAATATTCTGTCTAGCACTCGCAGTGAAATCGATGACTTAACCACAGGGTTCTGTGGAAAGATGTGAATAACTTGTTATTAAGCTGAGAGTGACCTGTAACTAATCTGTGGGTAACTTATGAGTTGTTATAAAGTCTTTTTAAATCAATGATTTAATTGTTGTTCGCTTGCCGTTTCTGCATAATTCAGGCAACAATTATCGATAAAAATGACGTAACAATGAGAGATTTTTGTATTTTCAAGAGGATGTTATCCACATATTCTGTGGATAACTGCACGTATAACTTAACTATAACTCATTCAAACGTTTGTTTTATCAAGCCTGTGCTTAATTCGGTTATTTTTTGACCATATACATTAATTATTTGTATCACTGTCTTTTATTCACGTGATGAATCATTCGCGTAATTATCGATATGAGCACATTTTTATTCAATGTCGGTCAGGATTATTTTTAAACCGCAGGAAGGTGCCCTACTTTCACTAAGATGACGGTATCTTGTTCAACGTAAGGGTTATGCTTACTCATATGTGGGCTTCGAAGCCAGCTGCCGGCAGGGTAACGTCCATTTTCATCGATAAACTCGCCGCTAATGACTAAAATTTCTTCACCACTAAAGTGAGTATGAGACTGAAAGTGCTCGCCAGCAGGCCAGAAAACTAACGCGACAGATTCGTTTACGACAGTATTACTGAACTGATGCAATGGCATGATTTTTAAATGGCCGATGCCTGGTAACCAATCAGTATTACGTGTATCGATACGTACTTGCGACCGATCTTCAGGTTGAAACTGATGCAGCTTCACAAATAACGTGCAGCCTTCTTTACTGAACGGCGCATGTTCAAAACCTTCTGGGTTACGAAGATAAGTCCCCGCGGGGTAATCACCTGTTTCGTCTGAGAATATACCGTCTAATACAAAGATTTCTTCGCCTAACGGATGAGGATGGGAGTTGAAGCTCGCACCGGCATCGTATTTAACAATGCTCGTTGCGTGGCCTTGCTCAGCGTCTTCTCTGGCTAAACGTTTGCGCCAAACACCTAGCATTGGGCTGGCGTGCCAGTCTTCTAAATGACTGTCGATAAAAACGTGCTTACTGAAATCTAGGTTTAGCATAGGAGTAACTTTTTAAGCAATTAAACGATCCTTTATCTTAATGGGAAGGCAACTGAACAGTAAGTACTTTCGGGTACCTAATGTTCAGATGCTTATAGCTCGGGATGCTTACAGAGAGTTATCGATATTCACTTGAATCAAATCTTCCGCGATGATCGAGGGAAAACCAATCGAGACAATAATGATTAATAAAATTGAAACAGTATTCATATTCATGATGTCAGTCAAAGCTGTTATATGAAGAGAAAGTGTTACAAAGAGAGGGTTATACAAAGAGAGAACTAGACAAATAATATAAAAAAACCTGCATCGTTGTGATACGAGGCAGGCTTTATTAGGCAATAGACAGAAAGAATGGGAACCGTTGAGCTTCTTCTTTTTTACTAAAAGTCGAAGACTAAACCTTTACCAACCAGCCGTACTTATCTTCCGACTTGCCCCATTGAATATCATTTAAAGCTTGGCGCAATTTCAATGTCGTTTCCCCTGGCTCGCCCGACCCAACAGCAAACTCTTGCCCATTATGAATCAAGGTGCCCACCGGTGTTAAAACGGCTGCTGTACCCGAAAGTGCTGCTTCAGTACCGGGTTTTTGTGCTCGTTCGATTAGTTCAGTGACGGTGAAGTCGCGTTCAGTTACCGTCATCCCTGCATCACGCGCGATGGTTAAAATAGAATCGCGAGTAACGCCGTGTAAGAAACAGCTGTCTAATGCCTTAGTGATGATCTCATTGCCATCAATCAAAATGAAGTTAGCGGCGCCCGTTTCTTGCACATCGCCATTAGGGCAAAACAGAATTTGATCGGCATTGCATTCTTTGCGTGCTTTAGAAATAGGCCCTAATGCGCTGGCGTAATTTCCGCCACTTTTAATCATGCCCATATGGGGAGCACAGCGCATTCCATCTTCTTCTAATAAAAGTCTTAATGGCTTAGCGCCGCCGGTAAAATAATCACCAACAGGCGATAAAAGCACATATAACAAAGAGCATGCTGAAGGTGCTGCTGCTTTTCCGATTGCTGGCTCTGTACCAATATGAGTTGGACGAATGTACATAGAGCCTGGAGGATTAGGAACTTCATCGGCATACAGTCCAACGGCATCTTTGATCATTTGGGCAAGCTGATCTTTATTGATTTCAGGCAGGCTTAATAATTCACTGCTCTGAGACATGCGCTTAATATTAGCATCCATACGAAAAATATTGACGCTGCCATCTTCGTGTTTAAACGCCTTCAATCCTTCAAAGCACGTGCTTGAATAATGCAAGACATGTGCGCCAGGATGAAGTTCTAATTTGTCGGATGGAACGATGCTTGAAGCTGTCCAAGAATTATTGTCGAAAGATGCCAATGACATTTTCGGCATGAAAACTGTTCCAAATGCGGCCATTTCTATTCCTAACGTTAGGTACGGAAACCTAA
>JBNMQK010000002.1:0-100488 GCA_051278005.1 Oleispira sp.
AGCTCAATTCGAATTACCCGAAGGTCTTTCTGTCTGAGCAGGCGGCGAATAATACGCTTATCCTCAGCCCCGTCAACCGATTCCTGTGAATATATTACAAAACAGTGAAATGAATGCAAAAACCATCCAAACTGTTTAATAATCGTTCGAATTCTGACTAGGAATTAGAGAATAGATGGGATTTGAGGGGATACAAGGTGAATTAGTTAATAATCAAATAAGATAGAAAACAATATCTAATAATAAAAATAAAACCAAAATAGATTAAATGTAGCAAGCTCCCCGTAAATAGAGCGCTGTAAGTGATGCCCTCAATCAATGCCTAACTAATCGGGAAAAGAACCCTTTGATCTTAATTAAAGAAAAGCGCTGCCCTAAAAGAACCAACGTAATAAGGGCGTACAAACTTGGATCAAACCAACTCGAGCGGATTTGCAGTAAATAATGAACAGCACATAAGACCGCAATGGGATAAATGACCTTGTGCAAAGACTTCCATTTACGCTTTAATCTTTTCTGCCAGCCCTTGGTCGATGTAATAGAAAGCGGTATTAATAATACCCAAGCAAGAAAACCTAATGTTAGATAAGGTCGCTCCACCAGTTCACTACCAATATCCTGCCACTGCCAGGCTAATAGAAATGCCATATATGACAACAAATGCAATGTCGCATAAAACATAACAAACAAGCCTAGCATGCGCCTATGTATCAGAGGCCACTTCAAACCTAACCACTGTCGAACAGGACTAACCGCTAAAGTAAGCAGCAATACATTAAAAGTCCACTGCCCGGTAAACCAAACAATCGCCTTGCCGGGCTCAGGGCCTAAAATCTCATAGTCTCCCATTTGCAAAGCAACCACCTGAGCAAAAATATAGGCAAAAGGAGCAAAGAGAACCGAAAAAGTTAAACACCTACGTACGAAAATCGGCATTAGTAGAACTTTCTCAAATCCATACCTTTATAGAGATGCGCAACTTGCTCGCCATAGCCATTAAACATTTCAGTTGGAATCCTATTAACATTAAACAGGCCTGAAGGTAGGCGACGCTCTTTTGCCTGACTCCAACGTGGATGAGATACCTCAGGGTTCACATTAGCATAAAAGCCATATTCGCTGGGTGCAATGGCTTGCCACGTATTAATAGGGGGTTTTTCTGTAAAACGAATTTTCACGATCGACTTAATGCTTTTAAAGCCGTATTTCCATGGCACTACCAAACGAATCGGTGCACCGTTCTGCTTTGGTAGGATCTCACCATATAAACCTACCGCCATTAACGTTAAGGGATTCATGGCCTCATCAATTCTTAGCGCTTCAATATAGGGCCAATCTATTGTGGAAAAACGCGAACGCTGACCAATCATCTGCTTAGGGGCTTCTAACGTTGTGAACTCAACATACTTTGCCGTAGATAAAGGCTTAAAGCGCTTAATTAACTCTGCCAGCGGGAAACCGATCCAAGGTATCACCATCGACCATGCCTCTACACAGCGCAACCGATAAATACGCTCCTCTAACGGCATAGACTTTAAAATGTCTTCTAGATTAAACGTTCCCTGCTTTTCACACTCACCTTCAATCGTTATCGACCAAGGATCCGTCACCAAAGCACCGGCATTGCGCGCAGGATCATCTTTACCTGTGCCAAATTCATAGAAATTATTATAAGTGGTGACGTCACGATAAGAGGTTAATTTCTGCCCTTTACCGAATGCGGTATCTGATGCAGCGGACACTTGAGCTCTCAACCAGTCAGGGCCAAAATTTAACGGTTTGCCTGGGTATGTTTCTAATGCGCTTGCTGTTGAAGCTAAGCCCATTGCCGCAATGGCAGCACCACCTTGCTGCATAAACTTTCGACGATTCAAATAGGCTGAATGAGACGTAATTTCAGATGATGGTATATCAGCAGCAGGCTTAATCAGCATAATAGACTCGTTGTTAAATAATCGTTAAATAGTATGTACGGCATAGCAATCATAGTAGTAGACCGCTATATACCGATAAGATTCCGATACAACGTCATAATTTACTTTTTAATACGTACAAAAAAGGCCTCTTATGAGGCCTGGATTTTGTTAACAAAAAATTAAATCAAGACTTACGCCCTTTCCAATACTTCATACCGCTGACTACGGGACCAGATAGTGCGTAACCCATGAAAATACATAAAAGCACTTTGGCAGGGTCCATTGATACCACCACAAACGCCATTACAACGGCAAGCATTGCGACAAAAGGCACCTTACCTTTTAAATCCAAACCTTTGAAGCTGTGATACTGAAAATTACTCACCATTAACAAACCGGCAAACGGCACTAATAATGCCATAATCCAAACAACATCTTCTCCCGTTGCTCCCATTTCACTAAAAGACCAGACCGTACCCGCAACAATAGCGGCAGCAGCAGGGCTTGCAAGACCTGTAAAATAATTTTTATCGGCCGTATCAATCTGCGTATTGAAGCGCGCTAAACGAAGAGCAGCACCTGCAACATAAATAAACGCAGCCACCCATCCCAACTTACCAAGATCTTGTAATGCCCAGCTAAAAGCGACTAATGCTGGGGCGACCCCAAAAGAAACCATGTCGGCTAAGCTGTCATATTCGGCACCAAAATCACTTTGGGTATTGGTTAAACGTGCCACACGACCATCAAGACCGTCTAAAATCATAGCAATAAAAATGGCAATCGATGCGTTAGAGAATAAGCCATTCATGCTTGCGACAACCGCATAGAAACCAAAGAACAAAGCCCCTGTCGTAAATAAGTTGGGTAATAAATAAATACCTTTATTACGCGGCTTAGTGTCAGAACTTACTTCACAGTTTTTTGATTCTGTGGCGCTTTCTTGAATATCGTCGCTCAATTTGACTACCTTATTATCTTGATCATTCATAAATTTAACTTTTAACTACTTATACATGATGCTGGCCGCTTTTATAGTCTTACAGACTAAGTGCTACTTCATCCTTAATGCTCAGGTCTATCGCTTGTGCGTACAAATTATACCATTTATATCTTTATCTTACTGAGATGAGCGAAGAAGCGCTAGCTATTCCCACATCACCGTTTGCCAGAGTGCTGAGATTAACGGTTCATGCAAGCGCTTACTTTGAGCGCAAAGGCCGACAGCAAAGGGTTCAAGCTCTGGCTGCACATCCAATATACGCACTTTATTCATCAGAGGGCTATTTTTTAGGACTAAATCTGGCACGACTCCAACTCCACAGCCAAGACTAACCATACTAACAATGGCTTCATGCCCTGAGACTTGTGCATAGATATTTTGCTTTAAACGCTTCTGTTTAAACCAACGATCCACTCGGGTTCTGGCTAATCCAGCCTCAGACAAAACCAATGGTACCTTATTCCAACGAATATTCTCTTCTAATAACTCTGGAACCGCCTGATTTGATACGGGCGCTATAAATAACAAAGGCGCTGGCGTGATGGTTTTAAACGTTAAATTGGCAGCCAGATGATCTGGACGAGCAGCGATCACGATATCAACATCACCTAACTGAACATGAGATATCGATTCGGCGGCATCACCTGTTTTTAAACGGATATCGACCAGCGGGTGATGCGCTCGAAACCGACTTAATAATTCAGACAGGAAACTGTAACTTGCCGTCACTGAGCAATAAATACTTAATTCGCCCTGTAATTCACTGGCTTGGCGCTGCATTGAGAGCTTAAGCTGATGCCATAGCTCCAGTACCTGCTTCGCATGCTGGCGAAATAACTCACCTTCTTCCGTTAATCGTAATCGAGTGCCTTCACGATCAAATAGGTTAGACCCAACATTTTCTTCCATACGCTTTAAACGTCGGCTCAAAGTAGATGGACTGCAATGAACTAACTGACTCACCACACTTAAATTTTGATACTCAGCCAACTGAACGAAGACTTCTAAATCCTTGTATTCCATAACAAAAACTCAAACCTATCAGTAAAAGAAAAAGCGTTGCAAAAAACGCAATAACAAAAAGCAATTATAGCATTTTACGCAACGATAAACTTAGCCTAGAATGCACGCCACCGAATAAACCATTCGCACAAATTCCTATTAATACTCATAGATTGGAGAGACTCATGTCTAACAACTATTTCAACACGCTAAACTTACGTGAACAGCTTGATCAACTTGGTCGCTGTCGTTTCATGAACCGCACTGAATTCGCAGACGGTTGTGAAGCCCTTAAAGGCAAAAAAATCGTTATCGTTGGTTGTGGTGCTCAAGGCCTTAACCAAGGTTTAAACATGCGCGATTCTGGTTTAGACATTTCTTATACGCTACGTGCTGCAGCAATCGCCGAAAAGCGTGCTTCTTTCGTAAACGCGTCTGAAAACGGTTTTGTTGTGGGTACTTACGAAGACTTGATCCCTCAAGCTGATCTAGTACTGAACCTTACTCCTGATAAGCAACATACTGCCGTTGTTACTGCAATTATGCCTTTGATGAAAAAGAACTCGACTCTTGCTTACTCTCACGGTTTTAACGTGGTTGAAGAAGGCATGAAGATTCGCGAAGACATCACCGTAATCATGGTTGCTCCTAAGTGCCCTGGTTCTGAAGTACGTGAAGAATATAAGCGTGGATTCGGTGTTCCGACTCTTCTTGCTGTTCACCCAGAAAACGATCCTCGTGGTGAAGGCTGGGATCTTGCTAAAGCATACGCTT
This sequence comes from Oleispira sp., assembly GCA_051278005.1. Taxonomy (GTDB): domain Bacteria; phylum Pseudomonadota; class Gammaproteobacteria; order Pseudomonadales; family Oceanobacteraceae; genus Oleispira. The sequence continues at coordinate 4,696 of JBNMQK010000002.1, forward strand.
CTGCTACTGGTGGTGACCGTGCAGGTTGTCTTGAATCTTCTTTCGTTGCTGAAGTTAAGTCTGACCTTATGGGCGAGCAAACTATCCTTTGTGGTATGTTGCAGACTGGCGCCATCTTGGGCTACGAAAAAATGGTTGCTGACGGTATCGATGGTCCATACGCCGCTAAGTTGATTCAATTCGGTTGGGAAACTGTGACTGAAGCACTGAAGATTGGCGGCATCACTAACATGATGGATCGTCTAGCTAACCCAGCTAAAATCGTTGCCTTTGATATGGCTGAAGAACTTAAAGACCTTATGCGTCCTTTGTTCCGCAAGCACCAAGACGACATCATCACCGGTCACTTCTCTAAGACTATGATGGAAGATTGGGCTAACGACGACGTTAACCTGCTTAAATGGCGTGAAGAAACAGCTGAAACTGGCTTCGAAAAAGCAGCTCCAACAGATGTTGAAATCACTGAACAAGAATTCTTCGATAAAGGCATTATGCTTGTTGCTATGGTTAAAGCCGGCGTTGAACTTGCTTTTGAAGCTATGGTTGAGTCTGGTATCGTTGAAGAGTCTGCATACTACGAGTCTTTACATGAAACTCCATTAATCGCCAACACAATCGCTCGTAAGAAGCTTTACGAAATGAACGTTGTGATTTCTGATACGGCTGAATACGGTTGCTACTTGTTCTCACACGCAGCAGTGCCTCTATTGGCTGAGAAGTTCATGCCACACATTACGACTGAAGTAATTGGTAAAGGCTTAAATCTTACTTCTAACTCTGTTGATAACGCGCGTCTGGTTGAAGTGAATGACGAGATCCGTAATCACCCAGTTGAATATGTTGGTGAAGAGCTACGTGGTTATATGACTGATATGAAGCGTATTGTTGAAGCTAGCTAAGTATTAGCTTTTGGAAGTTAGTTTTTCTACTTCCATAAAAAATGCCCCTATTGAGCAATCAATAGGGGCACTTTTGTGTGTGCTGTAAAACTAGAGCTTATTCTACCGTTTCAACTTCAAAGCTATGCGTAATCTCTACTCCGCCTTTTTCTAACATAATAGAAGCCGAGCAGTATTTCTCTGCTGATAAAGCCACCGCTTTCTCAACCGCTACGTTACGTAATTTACGGCCCTGAACTTTAAAATGAATATGTATCTTGGTAAAAACTGAAGGTACTTCATCTGCACGCTCCGCTTCAATTTCAGCCACACAATCTACAATGTCTTGGCGCTGTTTCTTTAAAATACTCATCACATCAAAACTAGTACATCCGCCTAAGCCCAATAACAATAATTCCATCGGACGCACGCCCTGGTTTTTACCGCCATGATCTTCAGGACCATCCATAATTACCGTATGGCCCGTTCCGGATTCACCGATAAACTTGACGTCACCGCCCCACTTAATTGTCGCTTTCATTAATTTTCTCCATAGAATAGCGCAAGGTTACCATAGCAAAGATAGATAGAGAGAATAATATGAACTCTCATTCTGAGACTTACGTCCTCGAAGTAACGACCCAGTTTGATAGAATATGCTGGTGTCTAGGTTGCGGCTACTGCGCCCATAACACGTTGCTAGTATTTAATTAAGACTGCATTATTATTTTAATGGGCAATTTTTCTCTATTACCGCGAATCGGTAACTGATTTATGAGCCTTAATGGAGCGAACACCAAAGCTCAATATATTGATCTTTTTTTAGAACATGCTCACAGCCGCAGCTCGTCAAAGGCTCCGTGCCGCCCATCGTTGAAGATGAAAATGGTCGTGAGATGATCATGGCCTATCGGCATGAAGGCGACTTCTTTAGAGAGATGGGCCTGCTTGATGTCGAAACTAAATCACTCACCGCTTGGGTTAAAGCGAAGGCAGATTGCAAAGTCGCTGAAATAATCTATGTCAAATTTCTAGAACGGGTAAAAGACGATCATCGTTTGCTTTATAACATCTTTGAACAAATGTCCTTACGCTTACGAAATACAACGTAAAAAGCGGGGATTTGGCTTGTTCCAATATAACAGGGCGAGTCGCTCGCACTTTATTAGAGCTGTCTCAAGAACCCAATGCGATGACCCACCCAGACGGTATGCAAATTAAAATTACACGCAAAGAAATCGGCCGCATTGTGGGATGCTCTCGTGAAAGGGTGGGCGTGTACTAAAAGTTTTATAGGAAAAGGGCTTAGTCGATGTGGCAGGCAAAACTATAGTTGTGTATGGTACGCGCCGCGCCGCCACTCCTACGCGAAGAAACCTCTAAAAAATCAAATAATCATAGGTATAATACTCAACCTTGTTCTAAACTTACGTTAGTATTTTTTTGGAGCAAACACTATATGAGCGACCAAGCGTTATTCAGCGACGACGAGCACCTGTTTCGGAACGATGCTGAACAATCACCAATGATTGAAGATCTGACATGGAAAGTTCTGATCGCAGATGACGAACCAGACGTTCATAAAGTCACTCGCATGGTTCTGCATAACTTCTCATTTGATGGTTTAAAGATTGAGCTAATAAGTGCTTATAGTGGCCAAGAGGCTAAAGAAATTATGGCATCTCGAGATGATATTGCTCTCGCAATGCTTGATGTCGTTATGGAAGATGAGCATGCAGGTTTAGAAGTCGCTCGCTATATTCGTGAAGACCTGAATAATCGCTATACTCGCCTAGTTCTCAGAACTGGCCAGCCTGGTCAAGCTCCTGAAAATGAAGTTATTCGGAACTACGATATCAATGATTATAAAGATAAAACCGAACTGACCACCACCAAACTCAATACCCTTCTATATGCCACATTGCGAAGCTACCGTGACATTTGCACTCTCAATGAGCATAGAAAGGGGCTTGAAGGTGTTATTAGAGCATCCACAGAAGTTTTCAGTTCAGGCACACTCAATAAGTTTGCTAGTGCCGTCTTGTCTCAAATCACCAACTTACTTGGGCTTGAACAAAGTGCATTGTATTGCTCATCTATTACCCATGATACACAGCTGAATATCGAAACCCGTACCTTTCGAATTCTAGCTGCAACCGGTGATATGGAAACTAACAATAATGTGACCAGTTTTGAAGCGCTACCAGAACAGGTGCAAGAAGGCTTTAAGAAAGTGTTAGCGGATCATAAATCTTACTACCACGAAGACTGTTACATTGGCTATTTCTCTTCACAAGAAGGTAGTGAGAGCTTACTGTATGTCACTTTTCATCATGAATTAAGTGAGCTTGATAAGCAGTTATTAGAAATCTACGCCGCAAATGTCGCTGTGACTTATGAAAACCTGTTAATGAGAGATGACATTCAAGAAACACAAAAAGAACTGGTTTACATGCTAGGTGAAGCCGTAGAACAGCGATCTAAAGAAACAGGGGCACATGTAAAACGCGTGGCTCAAATCTCTCAGCTATTGGCTACCGCTTATGGCTTATCAGAACAAGAAGCTGAGTTGATTAAACTGGCATCGCCATTACACGATGTTGGTAAAGTAGGTATTCCAGACCGTATATTAAATAAACCGGGCAAGCATACTCCAGAAGAATGGGAGATCATGCAAACCCATGCGCTGATTGGCGAAGATATTCTGGCTAAATCAGACAAACGTATTTTGAAACTTGGCTCTATCATTGCTGGCCAACATCATGAAAAATGGAATGGCAATGGCTACCCACGCGGACTAAGAGGCGAAGAAATTCATATTGCTGGACGAATTACAGCACTCGCCGATGTATTTGATGCACTAGGCAGTCAGCGTTGCTATAAAGACGCTTGGCCCATTGAAGAGATTATCGCCATCATCAAAGAAGAACGTGGCAAACAGTTTGAACCTAAGCTGGTCGACTTATTTGAAGAAAATATTGAAGCATTGGTCGCTATTCGCGAAAAATTTCCAGATAACTACTGATATTATTTGTGTTACAACGGATATAAAAAAGCAGGCTTCAAGTTGAAGGCTGCTTTTTTATGTCTGCGCTTAAAATAGAGAGTTTATATCTTATACTTACTTTATAGAAAGTTTAGAAAAACAACTCGGCTAGCTTATCGCCAGGGAATTCAGCACGCATAAAAGCTTCCCCGACTAGAAATGCATTGACCTGCTTGGCCCGCATCGCGGCAACATCTTCACAGTTTAGAATCCCACTTTCAGTAATTACCATACGATCTGCAGGAATCTGATCCAGTAAATCATAAGTATTCTGAAGGCTTACTTCGAAAGTATGTAGGTTGCGGTTATTGATACCCACCAATGGCGTATCAAGCTTAAGTGCAGAATGTAATTCCTGTTCATCATGTACTTCAACCAAAACATCCATGCCCAACTCTGTCGCTAAACCCGACAGGTCTTGCAGCTGCATATCGCTCAAAGCAGAAACAATTAATAAGATACAATCAGCGTTGATAACCTTCGCTTCGAAAACCTGATAAGGGTCAATTAAAAAATCCTTACGGATAACAGGAATCGAACACGCATTACGGCCTTGTTGCAAAAAAGATTCACTGCCTTGGAAATACTCTTTATCGGTTAAAATCGATAAGCACGCAGCACCCGCTTTTTCATAAGATTCTGCAATACGTGCAGGATCAAAATCTTCACGGAAAACACCCTTACTCGGCGAGGCCTTTTTAATTTCAGCAATAACCGCCGGCAAACCCGCTGCGACTTTCGTTTGCATGGCTTTATAAAAACCACGAGCGTCAGGCTGATCAAAAGCACGGGCCTTCATATTCGCTAAAGAAACCTCTGCACTGCGCTGCTTAACTTCAGTCACCTTGGTATCAAGAATTTTTTTTAAAATCGTTGGAGTATTCATTAATCATTATCCTGTGCTAATTCAATACTTTGTATAAGACTGAGTTAGCTAATCTATTTTCACTGGGCCAAATTAATCACTATTTAATAGCTATTTAATAACTAAACTTGGTCTTCTACAAAGCAACGCGTAAAGGTCACTAGCTCACTTAATTTCCCCAGCGCTAGGCCTGAATAAATAGCATCTTGAGCCATTTCAACACCCTGATCCAGACTACTCGCGATGTTGGCTGCATAAATGGCTGCACCAGAATTTAAAGCAATAATATCAGCCGCTTTGTTACCTGCCTCAGTTTCACGCTTACCTAACGCGTCTTTAATCAGTATATAACTCTGTTCGGCATTCTCTACTGTTAGACCGATCAAGCTCTGGCTATCGATACCCACATCTTCAGGCTTTAATTTATATTCAGTAATCTCGCCGTCTTTTAATTCTGCGATTGAAGTTTCAGCCGCTAGGCTGATTTCATCAAGGCCATCGTCAGAATGCACAATCAACACATGCTCACTGCCTAAACGCTGTAAAACTTCGGCTAATGGACGGCACAAAGCGGCGTTAAATACGCCAATCACTTGGTTTTTAACTCCAGCAGGATTGGTCAATGGTCCAAGCATATTAAAGATTGTACGTTGAGCTAATTCTTTACGTGGGCCGATTGCATGCTTCATTGCGCTGTGATGAGCAGGTGCGAACATAAAGCCCACACCGATTTCATTCACACAGCGAGCAACCTGCTCCGCCGTTAGCCTTAAAGAAACACCGGCAAATTCTAAAACATCAGCGCTGCCAGTACTGGAAGAGACACTGCGGTTACCGTGCTTAGCAACCTTGCCACCGGCTGCAGCAACAACAAAAGAAGACGCGGTGGATACATTAAATAAATTAGAGCCATCGCCGCCCGTACCGCAAGTATCAACGGCGTTAGCATCATCAACTTTCACCCCAGACGACAATTGACGCATAACTGTTGCCGCACCGGTGATTTCATCAATGGTTTCGCCTTTCATACGCAGAGCTACTAAAAAGCCACCAATTTGAGCCTGAGTCGCTTCTCCACTCATTATCTGACTCATCACCATCACCATTTCTTCTGTGGTAAGGTTCTGGCGCTCAATAACTTTAGCTAAGCCTTGCTGAATATTCATGTTGAACTTCCTTCACTCTTTATTATCCGCTTTACAACTGTAACACTGTAATCGCGGCTAGCTATTTACTGCGCTTTAAAAAATTATTTAACAGCTCATGACCCTGCACGGTTAATATCGATTCTGGATGAAATTGCACCCCCTCGATATCGAACTCTTTATGGCGCACACCCATAATTTCTTCCATGCTACCATCTTGATTTTCAGTCCAAGAAGTAATTTCTAAGCAATCAGGTAAGGTCTTTTTATCAATCACCAACGAATGATAACGCGTAGCAACCAATGGATTATTGAGATCTTTAAATACACCTTGATTCGCATGGACGACTGGCGACGTTTTACCGTGCATAACTTGCCCAGCGCGCACGATATGACCACCAAAAACTTGACCAATACTTTGATGCCCTAAGCAAATACCAAGAATGGGTAACTTACCGGCAAAGTGACGAATCGCTTCTACTGAAATTCCCGCTTCTTTCGGCGTACACGGCCCCGGTGAGATCACTAGGTGATCTGGATTCAATGCTTCAATCTGTTCGATGGTAATTTCATCGTTACGATAAACCTGCACATCGGCACCTAGTTCGGCAAAATATTGCACCACGTTGTAGGTGAAGGAATCGTAATTATCAATCATTAGTAACATAGTAAATTCCTCCTATTGGTCCAAACCAGCTTCAGCCATTGCCACTGCACGAAACAGTGCACGGCCTTTATTCAATGTTTCTTTCCATTCAAGACGCGGCACAGAATCAGCCACGACACCTGCCCCCGCTTGAATATTCAATATGCCGTCTTTAATCACTGCAGTACGAATCGCTATCGCCGTATCCATATTCCCGTTCCAGCTTAAGTAACCGACCGCTCCACCATAGACACCGCGTTTTACCGGTTCTATTTGATCAATAATTTCCATTGCACGAATTTTTGGAGCACCACTTAACGTACCCGCTGGATGAACCGCGCGTAATACGTCCATCGCAGTAATACCTTCTTTAACCTTACCGGTCACGTTAGAGACGATATGCATCACATGGCTATAACGTTCAACGACCATCTGATCGCTCACCTTTACCGTACCGACTTGAGAAACACGGCCGGCATCGTTGCGGCCTAAATCGATCAGCATCAAGTGCTCTGCAATTTCTTTTGGATCAGAGAGTAATTCTTTCTCTAGTGCTTGATCTTCTTCAGGCGTTTTTCCACGGTAACGTGTGCCCGCAATTGGACGCACCGTCACGTCACCGTCTTCTAAACGCGCTAGAATTTCTGGCGACGAACCGACAATATGGAAATCATCCAAGTCCATAAAATACATGTACGGAGAAGGGTTTAAAGTGCGAAGTGCACGATAGACTTGTAAAGGATCACCTTTAAAGGGAACTTGCATGCGCTGAGAAATCACACACTGCATCACGTCACCAGACAAGATGTATTCTTTAATATCTTCAACGGACTGCTGAAATTCTTGCTCGCCAAAACCTGATTTAAAATCGCTTTCATCAACTGTTTTAGGATTGGCTAATGCTTGGCCTATATCTCCTTGGTAAGGCTGACGCAGCTTGATACGTAACTCGTCTAAACGAGCTTCCGCTTTCTCTAATGCGTTTTCTTGCACGGGGTTGGCCAAAACAATCAAATAGATTTTGCCGCTAAGGTTATCAAATACAACAACCTCTTCCGATACCATTAGCAAAATATCAGGGGTACCTAATTCATCGGGTGGACAAGAGTCTTGCAAGCGTTTTTCAATATAACGTACCGTATCGTAACCAAAATAGCCCACCAAACCGCCATCAAAAATGGGCATGTTTTCAAGCACTGGGACGTTATATTTTGCTTGCAGCTGCTCGATATAATCTAACGGGTCTTCAACATCTTGTTGAGAGGTCAACTCGCCGTTAACGAAATGGCTTATGCTCAAACCTTCCACTTTAATGACTTCAGCACAAGGCAGGCCAATCATGGAGTAACGACCCCATTTTTCGCCACCTTGAACAGATTCAAGTAAATAAGAATACGGCCCAGAAGCCAATTTGAGATAAGTAGAAAGTGGCGTATCAAGATCCGCCATTACTTCACGCGCAACAGGTATGCGATTATAGCCTTGCTGCGTTAATGTATTAAATTGTTCAGGAGTCATGAACTAGTCCGTCAAGCAATCAGATGCGATGGTTTAAAATAGATAAATTAAAGACGATATTGAACCGATTGGGCTCTTTAGCCCTTACCATCGCTTAGCAAAGAGATGCCCCTGTTGATTAAGGCATGTGTACTGAAAGGACACGAAAGTGCTCCTAGTCATCAAATTAGAAAAGTAGCTTAACTATACCGAGTTGGCCGGATTGAGTCTAGCGCTTACGCCAATCAACCCGTGGCCAGCCACGTTGTTCGGCCAATTCAGCCAGCTGCGGATTGGGGTTCAAAACAACCGGCTGATTGACCGCTTCTAGCAAGGGTAGGTCGGCATGACTGTCGCTGTAAAAAACCGCCTCTGAAAGTTCAAAGCCCTTCTCTTTAGCAAACGCTCTGGCCATTGCAACTTTTCCTTCTCCGTAACACAGCGGCTTTGTAAGCCCCATAATCTTGTCATTTTTTATATTGAAACGGTTGCCAATTACAAAGTCTAAACCCAAGGCATCGGCATACGCCTGCGCCATTATCTCATCTTGTCCCGTAATAAGAATTAATTTAGTGCCTTGACGGTGATAAGCAAAAAGAAGTGAAGCAGCCTGTGGATAAATGTATAAATGCCCTCTTTGATCAAAGAAGTCCCTAATATGCTGACGGTACTCGCTTAAACTCATGCCCTTGGTGCGCGTACGATAATAATACGACAATCGCCAGTGGCTCACTTTCCCTTTTTTGTAAGCGCGATACAAAGAGGCCAGTGCTTGTATGGCTTCAAGAATGGCCCAACGATCAAAGCGCATACGCCATTTAATCCACAAACTGCTGGCATCTTTATTAATTAAAGAATCATCTAAATCAAAGAATACATAGGAGGCCTGATAAACTTGCAATGTTTTTTCCACAGGCATAAAGAAGTCTCTAAAACACTCGAAATGGTTATAAATAGTGAGTTTAAATTAACACAGGGTCGTTAATTTAACCTCTTTAATACCGTCATAAATCAATATTTTTCATCATTTTCGACATTAGGGGTTGAAAATTAAGGGCGATTGCCACATGTTTTATAAGGGCGCAGGCAAAAAGGCCTGATGGGGAATCAATAATCATTGCCTTAGGCAATTTATTTGACTTATCTCATAGCGCTTTTGCAATCCATGGACCATTATTATTATTCGTACACTTATAAGGATTCGCCATGAAAGGTTTGGAAATTAGCTTCCGTGATATTGAACACTCTGACGGTATCGAACAATTAATACGCGAAAAAGCCGGCAAAATATCCAGCATATACGACTCTATAACCGGTATTCGAGCGGTTGTTGCCATGCCGCACAATCACAGCAACAAAGGCAAACTTGCCCATGTTTCACTGGAATTTGGTTTACCAGGCGAGACTGTCGCGATTACCAATGACAATCATGACAACCAAGCGCACGAAGACATGTATGTCGCGGTGAAAGATGCCTTCGAGGTTGCACAGCGTAAGATTCGTAAAATTCATGAAAAACGCCATGACCTGAAACGCCGAGCTGGTTCTGCTGCATCCCCTGAGATTGCAGAATAAAGAGACGAGTCGACGTAAAAAGCCGAGTTTATTACTCGGCTTTTTAGTGATTAGATCGAACCTGTAAACTTAGAAATTGAAAGACGACCGACATAACCCTTAAAGATATCCACCCAATAAAACAGCCAATAAACCTGGCCCGTAGAGTTCTCCCACAACTGCAGGTGTCTCCACCAAACCTTTTAATAGCCAACGCTTAGTCACCCTAAAAGATGCCCCGGCTAAAAAATCAACCACGTAAGGTAATAAACCCGCCTTGTTTGGCACATTGTGCGCTGTCATAAAACACTCAACCACACGTTCAATGTGATTTTAAACTGGCTTAACATCAAACTATCGATATCAGATTGTACCCATAAACGGGAAAACTTAGCATTATCAGACCATTGACGGAACATAGTCGTGGCGATAATAGGAATCAGCATCTTTGCGCTGAGTAATGTAACCATCAATTTCAGTATAAAATCGTTCAAACATTGCATCGATATCCGCACTCAATAAATCGTCTTTAGAGTGAACATGTAGATAGAGGGTAGGTCGAGCAATACCTGACTTTTTGCACTGATATTTTATTATAAGGGCAGTCTTTCATCAGCTCTAACAAGGCCTTAATTAATAAACGACGCGAACGCTCAACGCGTTTGTCTCATTCTTTTTCAGCCATACAAACATTAAATCCCTAATAATAGGCGAAAAAAAACCGAATCATGACTGATTCGGCTTTTTTTATTCACGTAACAATACGCTCGTGCTCACATAAGAAACTAAAACTGATCTGCAGTCATTCCATATAAGCAATCAGCGCCGCCTTTAACAGACTCGCTCAAAGAAAGGTATCTAGGCAATAAACGCTTAGTAAAGAAGCGAGCCGTCGCTAACTTGTTCGCGTAATAAGGCTCTGAACCTTCTTTCTCTAATGCTTTCTCAGCCATCATTGCATACATGTACGCGAAAGAAACATAACCAAATACCTGAAGGTATTCAACCGAAGAAGCACCAATTTCATTCGTATTTGATTGAGCTTGAGTAACAACCCAGTCAGTCAAATCGGTCAAGTTAGCTAATGCTGCTTTAAGCGGAGTAATGAACTCAGCCATGGCAGGGTTGCCTTCTTGGCGAGCGCAATACTGAGTAATTTCGTCAGCGTAAAGTTTATAAAAAGCGCCACCGTTAGGAACAATCTTACGACCAATAAGGTCAAGAGACTGAATGCCGTTAGTGCCTTCATAAATCTGTGTAATACGAATATCGCGTACGTGTTGCTCTTGGCCCCACTCACGAATAAAACCGTGGCCGCCGAATACTTGCTGACCAGCAACCGCTGATTCTAACGCAAGATCCGTCAAGAAAGACTTAACCACTGGCGTTAATAATGAAACCATTGTTTCTGCGTACTGCTTAGTTTCAGCATCGTCAGAGAACTTAGACAAATCTAACCACTTAGACGCATACATAGAGAAAGCACGAGAACCTTCGGTATTGGCACGCATTGTCATCAACATACGACGCACATCTGGGTGCACGATAATGGGATCTGCAACTTTATCTGGAAATTGCTTGCCAGTAGGCGCACGAGACTGCAAACGGTCGTTAGCATACGCAACTGCATTCTGATAAGAGTTTTCAGCGATACCTAAACCCTGGATGCCAACCGCAACACGCTCGTAGTTCATCATGGTGAACATAGCGTTTAAGCCTTTGTTCTCGCCACCGATCAACCAACCTTTTGCGCCATCGTAATTCATGACACAGGTCGCAGACGCTTTAATGCCCATTTTGTGTTCGATAGAACCACAGCTAACAGGGTTACGCTCTCCTAAAGAGCCATCTTCATTCACAAGGAACTTAGGCACTAGGAATAATGAGATACCTTTAGGGCCAGCAGGTGCATCAGGAAGCTTAGCAAGTACAAGGTGGATGATGTTCTCCGCCATGTCGTGCTCGCCCCAAGTGATGAAAATTTTGGTACCCGAAACATCGTAAGAACCGTCTGCATTTGGAACCGCTTTGGTACGAATAATACCCAAATCAGTACCACAATGAGGTTCAGTCAAATCCATCGCACCCGGCCATTGACCTGAGTACATGTTTGGCAGGTACTTGTCTTTTAGCTCTTGGCTGCCGTGGGCAGCCAATGATAAACACGCACCGGCGGTTAACATAGGTGCAAGGCCAAAAGAGACGTTTGAACCTTGAATCATTTCTTCAACTTGACCCACCAGCATTTTAGGCATGCCCATACCGCCAAACTCAGGATTACCGCCAAGACCGCCCCAGCCGCCTTCGCTATAAGTTTGGTAAGCTTCTTTAAAACCTGGAGGTGACGTTACTTCGCCATCCTTCCACTTAGAACCAACCTCATCACCTTCACGGTTGATCGGCGCTAAAACTTCAGTGGCAATCTTGCCCGCTTCTTCAAGGATCGCATCCGCTGTTTCTGTATCAACAACTTCAGCCAAACGAGCATTTTCAGCCCACATACTCGGTGCATCAAATACTTCATTCAACAAAAAGCGCATGTCGCGCAGGGGAGCGGTATACTCAGGCATTTCAGCGGTTCCTTAATTTAATAGCGTTTGTAAACTGCGCGGTATCTTAAACTATCTAGCGCTACAGTCGACTATAGAGTGATACAAATCGGTCAAATAGCACTAAAAAACGGCTTAATTTGATTTATTTACCTACCAAATACAAAAAAGCCGCACTGAAAAGTGCGGCTTTTTTATTCTCACGTGGTTACGCACGCATTAGATTAGAACGCAAAGTGTTCTGCATCTAGATCCATCAAGCTATCAGCACCGGCAACCATGCCTAGTGCATGAGTCGTCGTACGTGGCAAAATACGCTGGAAGTAGAAACGGGCTGTTTTAACTTTAGCACCATAGAATTCTTCTTCAGACGTACCAGCCGCTAAATTAGTTTGAGCAACTTTAGCCATTTTAGCCCACAAGAAAGCAAGTGTTGCATAGCCAGAATACATTAGGTAATCGACAGACGCTGAACCTACTTCATCACGGTTTTGCATAGAGGTCATGCCAACTTTCATTGTCAAATCGCCCCACTCTTTGTTCAATTTAGCCAATGGCTCAATGAACTCTTTCATGTCAGCATCATCAGCGTTTTCTTTGCAGAAAGCGTGAACTAGCTTAGTGAACTGCTTCAAAGAAGCACCTTGAGTCATAAGAACTTTACGGCCTAATAAATCAAGCGCCTGAATACCAGTAGTCCCTTCATACAAAGTAGAGATGCGAGTATCACGAACGATCTGCTCCATGCCCCATTCTGCGATGAAACCGTGTCCACCGAATACCTGAACACCATGGTTGGCGGCTTCAAGACCCGTTTCAGTTAAGAATGCTTTAGCGATGGGTGTTAGGAAGCCCAACATATCATCAGCTTCTTTACGCGCTTCTTCAGTTTCGCCGTTATGAACGATATCGGCGTTCATAGCCGTTAGATATACAAGTGCACGACCACCTTCAGCAAATGCTTTTTGAGTAAGCAGCATCTTACGCACATCTGGGTGAACAATAATTGGGTCAGCAACCTTGTCAGGAGCCTTTACACCGGTCAAAGAACGCATAGCCAAACGATCTTTAGCGTAGGCTAGAGCGCCCTGGAAAGAACCTTCCGAAGCAGTAACACCCTGTAGAGCAGTACCAATACGAGCAACGTTCATAAAGGTGAACATGCAGTTCAAACCTTTGTTTTCTGGTCCAATCAACCACGCTTTAGCGCCATCGAAGTTCATGACACACGTCGCATTACCATGAATGCCCATTTTGTGTTCCAAAGAACCACACTCAACAGCGTTACGTTCGCCTAAAGTACCGTCTGCGTTAACGATGAACTTAGGTACGATGAACAACGAAATACCTTTAGTACCTGCTGGGGCACCTGGTAGGCGAGCTAAAACGATATGTACGATATTACCGGACATGTCGTGCTCACCCGCAGAGATAAAGATCTTAGTACCGGTAATGGCATAAGAACCGTCTGCATTTGCCTCAGCTTTCGTTTTCAAGATACCTAAATCAGAACCACATGCTGACTCAGTCAAACACATAGTACCGGTCCATTCACCTGAGATAAGTGGAGAAAGATACATTTGCTTTTGTTCTTCAGTACCCCAAGCTTCTAAAGTACTTTTAGCGCCGTGGGATAAACCAGGGTACATACCCCAAGACCAGTTAGCGGTACCCACCATTTCAGAAACGATTGTTCCTAAAGATTCTGGTAAGCCTTGGCCGCCATACTCAACGTCAGAAGACAAAGAAGCCCAGCCGTTATCAACATATTGACGGTAAGCTTCTTTAAAGCCAGTCGGTGTCGTAACAGATGCATCTGCATTACGAGTACAACCTTCGATGTCGCCAGTACGGTTTATTGGAGCAAGAACGTTTTCACAGAACTTAGCACCTTCAGTGATGATTGCATCAACCATGTCAGGAGTCGCCACGTCAGCGAACACAGGTAAGCTTGCATAGTGCGCAGGGAAGTCTAACAATTCGTCAGCAACGAACTTAATATCACGTAGGGGAGCTTTATAATCTGGCATTAAAAAAACCTCTGAAACTTTTTGTTTATGAACGGCAAAAGCCGAATATCGATTAACTGATAATTGTGATCACTATACGAACAACTATCAAATTCAAACACTTGTTTGAAACATACGTTTGCAAGCTAATTTTGTCAAGCACGTAAAATGAATAGCATAGAAAAAATAACGCCGTCGATTGGCGACTTTGGGAGTATTTTACACATTAGTCATTTAAGGCAGGCTATTTAACTAAACGACAGCATCTAATAATTGTCCGGCAGCCTTAAGAGTATCGTTCTGGCTAATAGCGACGATAATTTCATTAATTTTAGCCATACGATCATTGGCCGCTTGAAAGTTCTGACTGTTTGAAACCGATTGCGATGCTAGATCTGATCTCTGCAAAGAATCTTGAGTACCGCCTTGGATAACGTCCTTAGAAACACGATTAGAAGGCCTTGATTTATCGGAGGCAGACGTTTCGCCGGAACTCGAACCACCTCGGCTTTTAATGACTATCTCAGCGCGGGCTTGGTTTGCTTGCTGAACAGCGATGGCTGCAATCTTGCGATCTTGCGAAGAAGGTTCTGAGGGGGCTAAGGCAGCACGTTGAATCAATTGCATTTTTTCTAATGTTGCCGTGGGATTACCTTGAATAATACCCACATCAATTGGAACCTCTCCACCCACGGCATAGTTAACACCATCGGGGCCTCGCTGGAAGGTGTAATTTGCAGAGCCCGCATATTGGCCACCAACAACACTATGAGCATTTTCATGAGCCTGGACCTCGTGATCACGTTGCGATAACGATTTTATCAGCTTTAAGTCTTGCTGCTTTGACTCGTTTTCTGAGCGTTCTGAGTTTTCATTAGATTGATCTTGTCTTGAGGCTGAACCCTCTTGAACTGAACGTGGATCTGCCCCTTGCTCACTGGCACCTGCTTTATTGGCACTGTTTTCATTTCCAAAAACAGGAGTAATCTCAGGACGAGCCGCATTTTCTGGAGCAGTTTCTGGTTGCGCACGCTGATCGAGGATTGATCGAGATACAGTGATATTTGAGACTGCTTCAATAGGCGCAAACCTGGTCGAGCCTGCAGTTTCTCCAGCTTGCGACAATAGTCCACTTGGCATCGGCGTTACCGGCAACACACTATTGGCTAACATACCTGCGCTGGATGGAATTTGCATACTCTTTGGCTACCTTTGCCTATTAACCTTGATATTAAGCTTCTATATCTAATAGCGTACCGATCTGTTTATCCGCCGCATCCAATACCTTGGCATTCAATTTAACGCCCTGTTGACCTTCTTTCAGTTTCAGCAAAGCATCGGTGACTTCTATTGTGCCTTGAGCAGGTCGCGCGGTTGTCGACTCAACCACTTGCTGGGCAGCTTGCTTAACCTGCTCCGAGTTTTGCTGAATACCAGCGGTTGCAATACTAAATGATGAACCAGAAGTAGACCCTATATTCATAAATGCCTCTCTAATGCTTCTCTAATGCTTAATCTGATACGTGATAAATGCGCTTTAAGTACTGTACTAGCCGTTCATTAATCCTACCTACCACTGTACATATTTTAAACAGCCAAACGCAAAGAGGCCAGCAAAATGCTGGCCTCTTTTAGACTATATCGTTATATAACCCTATTCATGTCAAAGCTTTTTAAAACTGGACGGGCGACTGCCATTACTTTACCGCGCTGTAAAACATCTCACTTTCAGCAGATTTAGAGACATCAGCCATCAATAAGTCACCCAATTCTTGCGGTGGCTGAGTCACCTTGTGTTTTGAGTTAATACCCAATTTACGAAACAGCGCTTGGTCTTTGTTAGCGGCAGGGTTTGGCGTCGTTAATAAGCACTCCCCATAAAAGATTGAATTAGCACCGGCAAAGAAGCACATCGACTGCATTTCTTCTGACATGTCTTCACGACCTGCACTTAAACGCACATGGGATTGTGGCATCATGATTCGTGCGGCAGCAATAGTACGAATAAATTCAAAAGGATCAAGGTCATCCACCTTGTCTAATGGCGTGCCTTCCACTTTAACCAGTTGGTTAATGGGCACGGACTCAGGGTGTTGAGGTAAATTAGCAAGCTGACGCAGTAAACCAATACGGTCTCCTTCTCCTTCTCCCATACCCACAATACCGCCAGAACACACTTTCATGCCTGAATCACGAACGTTTTGTAATGTCTCTAAACGATCTGAATACGTCCGTGTAGTGATAATTTCGCCATAATATTCTGGAGAAGTATCGAGATTATGGTTGTAATAATCCAACCCTGCACTAGCCAACTGATCAGACTTATCTTGATCGAGCATACCGAGTGTCATACAGGTTTCCATACCCAGGTTTTTAACCCCTTCGACCATCGCAATCACATAAGGCATATCTTTCGCGCGCGGCGAGCGCCAAGCAGCTCCCATGCAAAAACGATCAGAGCCCGCGGCTTTGGCCGCTTTGGCTTTTTCGATAACCGCTTCCACTTCCATCAATTTTTCTTTTTCAAGCTTGGTATCGTAGCGAGCGCTTTGCGGGCAATAAGCACAGTCTTCCGGGCAAGCACCGGTTTTAATGGATAATAACGTACTGACCTGAACCTGATTGGGATCAAAATACTGGCGATGAACAGTCTGAGCCTTAAACAAAAGATCATTCATCGGTAATGCAAATAATTCAGCAACCTCTTGCTGCTGCCAATCATGGCGCAATTTACCTAGTATTTCGTTCATTTGGCTCATACCTTTTATCTAAAGCAGCTGTTAAAATTTTTATCAATGACAATACTGAACGCATAATAGCTAGACACATGGATTGGTCAACCTGGATGGATAAAAAGGTATACTCTCGGTTAAATTTTGCACTACCTGCATTTTTTAAAAAAACTTGCGATCTATGTTTAGAAATAAATAACGCAGCAGGTTTTATATGCTCCCGCTGCGAAGAGGCATTGCCGCACGCAAAACACCGCTGTCAAATATGCGCTATTTCATTGCCAAACCCAGGCAATTGCGGGCAATGCCTGCACAAACAGCCCGCTTTCGATTACAGCCATAGTAGCTTTACTTATGCAGCACCGATTGATGCTTGGTTACAACGTTTAAAAAGTAAACGCCGAACCGAGTGGGCGCATAAACTTACAAGTCTCATGATATTGAAACAGCCTGAAAATTTAGCCAAAGTCGATGCTTTTACCTTTGTACCGTCAACTCGCTGGAGCTTTATGAAACGAGGATTCAACCCGGCAGAATTAATTGCTAGAGAACTGGGGCGCGCACTGCATAAACCTGTTATAGCGCGACTTGCAACCCGCAGCCATAGCCGAGAACAAAAAGGATTAAACCGCCACCAGCGCATCAATAATGTGGGTCTACATTTTCATTCAACTCGTAAAATTTTAAACGGTGAACACATAATGTTAATTGACGATGTTATGACAACGGGCAGCACCGCCCACTCAATGGCACTTATTATTAAAGATGCCGGTGCAAGCCAAGTCGGAGTATGGTGCTTGGCACGAACACCTAAACATTAAGCACCCTCTATTTACTGCGATTAATACCCAGCTCAGTTATACTGCGACGAATTAATTTCGTCTCCTCGACTAAGCAGCGGCTAATATGACCAGTATAGAAATACCTTCTTTACACCCCTATCAAAGCCTCAGCCCAGATGCCGTGATCGACGCCGTTGAAAGCGTGGGTTTATTAACCGACATGCGTCAATACCCACTCAATAGTTATGAGAACCGCGTCTATCAAGTCGGCATCGAAGAAGAATCGCCTATTATTGTTAAGTTCTACCGCCCTAACCGCTGGTCACAAGCCGCAATTTTAGAAGAGCATCAATTTCTTGCGGAGTTGGCAGAAGAAGATTTACCGGTAGTGGCGCCATTGGCATTCAACGGCAAAACGCTGTTTGAACACAAAGAGTTCTATTTTTCAATTTCGCCTCGTAAAAGTGGACACTCACCTGAAATTGCAAATTGTGATCAGCTTGAATATCTCGGTCGCTGGTTAGCCCGTATGCATCAGGTGGGTAGAGATTACAATTTTCAGCACAGACCTATTTGGAATGGACACGCTGAATTAGGCAAGAATCAGCATAAAACGATTATCGAACAAAGCTGCGAGACCGTTTTAAACTCAGGTTTATTGAATGACGATTTTCGCCCCGCGTATGAATCGTTATGTCGCGACCTTAATGAGTTAGTAAAACAGCAATATCAGCCCACCATGAGTGATACCTTGCGTATTCATGGGGACTGCCATGTCGGCAATTTATTATGGCGCGATGAACAACTTTATGTGGTCGATTTTGATGACTGCGTTCAAGGCCCTGCCATGCAGGATATCTGGATGCTGTTGAGTGGTGATCGAGAAGAACAATTGCAGCAACTCGAAGCCATTCGTAAGGGCTATGAAGTGTTTCAGCCATTTCCTTATCATCAGTTGAAATGGATCGAATGCTTGCGTACGATTCGCCTAATTAAGCATACTGCTTGGGTGGTAGAACGCTGGTCGGATCCAGCATTCCCCCTCGCCTTCCCTTGGTTCACTGGTGTGCGTTATTGGTCAGAGCATGTTCTCTCTTTGCGAGAACAGCTGGGCGCTCTCCAAGAAGAACCGCTCTATATTCCCAATTAATACAGCCCGCTTAATTAGGCGCTCTGCAGAACTAACAACAATTAAACATTCAGAATTGATAACAGGAAAATTCATGAAAAAAGTATTAATCACTAGCTTGCTAACGCTTGTTGCACACCAAGCATTGGCGGATGACCATGCAACGGAGACAACACCGCTACCCACTGGCCTCTATGTCGGTGGTGGTATTAGCTACAACAATTTAGATTTCGGTTCCATCATTAAAGGTGCCGGTAATGAAGCCACCATGGGCCTACAGCTTTTTACCGGCCTTCCCATTGAGAATGCCATTGATAATATAGAAACATTTGCTGAAGTCGGATTTTTTCGTACCAACAACTTTAATTTTTCAGGTACTAAAGAACGAGTAACCGGTATTTCAGGTTCTATTGTTCTACAAAGAAACTTAAACGAGATTGATGCCAACCTTTATGGATTGGGTCGTATTGGCTTAGAATTGGGTGATGACGATGGCATTCTTATGGGTATTGGTGCAGGTTACCGCATTGCACCAAAAGTAGATGTGCGCTTAGAGTTCGTTAATAAAGACTTAATATCGTCTTATCAAGCTAACGCACTTGTTCGTTTCTAATTAGGTCATTAGCTATTACCTAATTAAACAGCTGCTCATTTAATTGAGCAGCTGTTTAATCTTATCAATAGTCATATCCGCTTGGCACTCATTACGGGCATCGGTAATGGGTATGCCGTGATTATAACCATAGGTTACCGCCACCGTTTTTACCCCTGCCGCGCTCGCCGATTTAATATCTGAAATAGAATCTCCCACCATAATTGCTTGCTGAGCACTGACCGATAAATTCTTAAGTGCGGTTAATACGGGCAAAGGATGAGGTTTTTTGAATTCTAAATCATCTCCGCATAATACCTCTGCAAAGTAATGATCAATACCCAAGGCTTTTAATAAGGGTACCGTGAATCGCCTTGGCTTATTGGTAATCAAACCCAACTTTATATCCACAGACACAAGTGCTGACAAAACCGATAACACCCCGTCGTATAAACCTGTTCCTGTGGTTAAACGCTGAGCATAGGCACATTCAAAAATAGAATAAGCTGAAGCATATTCTTCATCCTCATGCTCGCTAGGGTAGCGAGCATGATGTCTCTCATCGCCGTCATCACGATCGGCTAATGCGCGCTTTACCAAAGCCGCTGCACCATTACCCACCCAACGATTTACTTTCACCTCTCCCACCGGCGCTTTACCAACGCTTTCTAACATCACATCAATCGCGGCCGCAAGATCGGGGACGCTATCAATCAGCGTTCCATCAAGATCGAATAAAACCGCGTAGATAGGCTGAGGATTTAATTCAGCCACCTGCTTAGAGAAAATAGATAACGTGCTCATATTGAATAACTCTACGAGTAGCCTTATTTAGCTAATGCCAGCTCAGCACGCA
This sequence comes from Oleispira sp., assembly GCA_051278005.1. Taxonomy (GTDB): domain Bacteria; phylum Pseudomonadota; class Gammaproteobacteria; order Pseudomonadales; family Oceanobacteraceae; genus Oleispira. Next base: position 24,976 of record JBNMQK010000002.1, read on the forward strand.
TCTCATCAATAACCGCTTTGTAATCAGGCTGACTAAAAATAGCAGAACCCGCAACAAACGTATCGGCACCGGCTTCAGCACACGCACGAATATTATCGACTTTAACGCCGCCATCTACTTCCAAACGAATATCATAACCAGAATCATCAATCATCTTTCTAGCTTCTTTTAATTTTTCAAGCGTATGAGGAATAAACGACTGGCCACCAAAGCCCGGGTTAACAGACATCAGCAAGACCATATCCAGCTTATCCATCACATGCGCCATATGGTGCAAAGGCGTTGCTGGATTAAATACCAAGCCTGCTTTAAGGCCGGCATTTTTAATCAACTGCAAACTGCGATCAATGTGATCAGACGCTTCAGGATGAAAAGTAATGTAACTTGCACCTGCTTTAATAAATTCGCTGATCATGTGATCAACTGGCTTCACCATTAAATGCACATCGATATCCGCTGTCACACCATGCTTACGCAGCGCAGCGCAGACCATTGGACCAATCGTCAGATTAGGAACATAGTGATTATCCATCACATCAAAATGAACAATGTCAGCACCAGCGGCTAATACATTATCAACTTCTTCCCCTAAACGAGCGAAATCAGCGGCTAGTATAGAAGGAGCAATTTTGTAATCAGGCATAAAAATCTCAAGGTTGAATATCGGTAATAGACGCATTTTAGAGGGAAAGTCACCTAAAAGTAAGGAACATCTTTTGCTTCTTAACTAGGCTATTAGGTAACTGTTCAATAATTATTGAACATTATAAATTTAAAAGGCACTAAAAGATAAAAATGCTCCCGTTATATGTTCATTATTTGACTATAAAAATATCCCCACTACTGATTTGCCTTGCTCTTCTTTTGGGTATGCCTAGCCTATTACAGGCCGCGGACGAAAGCCCAGAGGCAGACAGTTTAGGGGTGGACAGTTTAGAAGCCCCTTTGCATTACCTACCGAACATCTCCCAAAAACGGGCCCAATCTCTGATTCACTATATGGAACTCATAGAACGCGAAGATGAAGTTGTATCTTTGCCTGGCACAAATCAAGATTATTACGGATTATTCTTAGAAGAGTCTACTGGTAGCCCTCAGGGCGGTGTCTTAATTCTGCCTGATAATCAGCAGCATGGTCATTGGCCGGACATGATAGCCCCATTACGTGAATACCTTCCTAAGCACGGGTGGGCAACACTCACCATTGAATTACCTGACGAACCTGCCCCCCAGCGCATAGTGCGACCAAAGCCAACAGATCAGCCTTCATCATCGAACAGTGAAGAAAAAAATGAGCCTATCTCGAGTATAGATCCCATCACTTTAAATCAAAAAGGTGAACCTCTACTCACGACAGAAGCCATTGATAATGCAGGCCCTGATACACGCGAACTGCCATCCGAAGAAGCAGTCACTATTGACACGGTTAAGCAGTATAAAAAACAAAATCAGCAACGCATCTCCGCTGCTATGGAATATTTACGCAGCAAAGGCCAACTCAATCTTGTGATCATCGGCTATGGTACTGGCGCAGCGTGGGCCATCGACTACCTTGCTCAACAAAATGAAAAGGGACTGACCCTCATTACTATTGATGCTATGCCGAGCCAACATAACGATACTCAGATACTCCAACAACTCGCCGAACGCCAAATACCTTTTTTAGACCTTATGCAGCCAAATAAACCTGATGTACTTAAAAAAGGCAAAGCTCGGCGCGTGATAATGCAACGTAATAAAAACGAGCGATACCAACAGGTCATAACGTCCAATGTGACCGGTTATCGTAGTAATGAAAACCCAACCACCCGTCGAATTCGCGGGTGGTTAAAAACCAATGCGGGTGGCAGGCTTGTTAAAACCCGATATTGATTAACTAAAATGGCCTATTAATTAATTGATAAGGATCTCCAATGCCTAATATTGCCACTCATCATTTAACCCCAGACGACTTGCTAACGTTAGCCCGCCATGAGCCCATTGAGTTATAATCGCATCACCTCAATGATTCGATGATCACCATGATAGATACCCCAACGTCGTTAACAGCCAGCATTCAAAAAATGCTGCCGGATGCCGGTCTTAGCATTCAAGTACTGCCTCAATGCCCAGAGATAAAACTTTGGCTCGTCGACCCGATTCCGATGCAGCGCCCCTTTAGCCAAGCTGAAATATTAGCCATTCAAGCTTACCCGGCTTATTGGGCGTTTTGCTGGGCCAGCGGCCAAGTATTAGCACGCCACCTACTGGATAATCCTGAGCTGGTAAAAGGTAAACGGGTAATGGATTTTGGCGCAGGCTCAGGCGTGGTTGCCATTGCTGCGATAATGGCAGGAGCAAAACAGGTCATCGCCTGTGATATTGATCCTGACGCCTTATTATCTTGCCAAGAAAATGCCAAGCTGAATCATGTCGAATTCGAACTCCATACCAATCTGTTCACATTTAACCAAGACATTGATGTATTAATCGCTGCGGATGTTTTATACGATAAAGCGAACCTGCCGTTATTGGAGGTATTTCTTAACAAAGCCACGGCAGTCTTGGTTGCCGATTCACGAATAAAAAACTTCGACTTCCCTCCGTATCAAGCCATAGGCCAAGCAGATTCGTTTACAGTGCCCGATCTTGATGAGCTCGATGAATTTCGTTTAGTGAACCTTTACCGAGCAAGTCGTATATAAGAAGCGTTTTATAGATCAAAGGCGTCTCTAAACAGACAAGGTATTCATTCATAACTCTCACAATTAGGGCTATGATAAAGATATGCAAGATTGTTAGGTTCTCCAAGTCTTGCGAAGCTTAAATCAGTTTGTATCGATTAACGATGAGATTGATACTTGTCACATAGGAAGCAGCAATGGCACCCATATCATCCGCGGGTAGTTCAACAATACCTGCAGCCCAGCCGCCTCGTAGTCAAGCTGAGCGTTCTGCTCCAGCTGCTAAAGTTGAGGATACGGCTCAACAAGAAAAACAGATTCAACGGGCAAGTGATGAACAAAGCCGCAGGTCTTCTGAGCAAGTAAAAGCGACAGATGAAAACTCAGCGTCACCTTCCGTGACGCAAGCAGATGATAATAAATCTGCCGGAGAGCAGCAAAAAATTGAGGCCGCACAGCAAGAGGCACAAAGAGCTGAATTTGATCAGCAAGCTGGCAATGTCCGCAAAACAGAGCCTAACGATGTGCGACCTCCTTCTAATTTTAAAGCAGAAAATGTTGATGCTGCCGAAGTCGTTAATGTTGAGCCCTTACAGGCAGAAAATGCGGCCATTGAGATTTTTGTACAATTACAAAATATCGATAATCCTTCTAGGCAAGGACAAGAGGTTAATAGATTCGCCTAATAACGGGCCTACAATTCACTATTAATAAGCTTATGCAGACAGGATTAAGTACCCATAATGCTGAATACTTCTAATAATAATTCATTACATTAATAACCACATTATCATTTCTTTTATCAGCATCATGCATGCCCGTCACATCACTAAACCTTGTGAAACGATTGTATTTGACTCGAAATTAATAATAACGAGCCATCATGAGCCTGAAAATCTGTCATACCCCAAAGAACAAAAACAATCGACAATCCAAACTCGTAGGGACAATTAAGTGTCAGTTTAAACTTGCAGGGCTCATACGAACGGATACCGAAGCAAAACGACAGCTGATTGAAAAACGCCTTGGACAACGTTGTAAAGACTTGGACATGTTTTTTATCGTTGATATGAAAATTTATTACGTTAACGAAAGTGACAATGCCGAATTAGCAGCCGCAAGATGGTTTGCAAAAATTGGGCGCATGATTCCCAAAATAATTCCCGGAATTTCTACTGGGCAGCAGAATACACCGGGCTTAGCACCAACATCATACCGTCTTATTTATGTGTCTTAGAAGATGCTTTAGGGTTATGCGAAACACAACAAGTGTCAGCTTGATAACCAAAATGTTACTGGCCCATCGTTAATGAGTGCGACCTGCATATCAGCCCCAAACTGCCCTATTTCTACTGGGATTTTTTGAATCTTCGATTTGGTGATAAACTCTTCATACAACGCTTCTGCCAAAGCAGGTTCTGCAGCGCTTGAAAACCCTGGGCGCAATCCTTTTTTAGTATCGGCGGCTAGGGTAAATTGCGAAACAATTAGTAGACTTCCGTTAACTTGTTGTACGTTTAAATTCATTTTCCCTTTATCATCGGCGAATATTCGGTAGTGAATCACTTTGTGCAGTAACTTATCAACATCAGCAGAACGGTCCCCTTTTTCTACTCCTAGCAATACCACTAACCCTTGATCAATCGCAGATATGGTTTCTCCTGCCACCCTCACACTGGCTTCCGATACCCGTTGAATTAATGCCTTCATTATTGTCACTCGCCATTAAAAACTTATACATTTTACGGTTATCTAACTTACAAATTATAAAGAAGATTGAGTTTGTATGCCCGTACTGTCATTATAAATGCATGAATAATAATACAATAATTTTCAGTTTAACAATATTTTTATGCCTACCCGTATCAGCTAATGCTACCGACGTTTTCATCACCATTAATGAAGAGGGTAACCGTATATTTTCTGATATTCCTAGTAAAGAATCTCGCACTCATAAAATCAAAGAAATCAGAACGGTACCCGCTGTAAAAGTACAAAGAACAACCGCGACCGCCATTAATAATAAAGACCTTGATACTCAATATCAGCAGCTCATTATCACGAGCCCAAAAAATGAAAGCACCCTGACCCGAGATAAACTCGGTAACTTTGTAGTATCAGCACAATTAAGCTCCGCATTATCAGAGAATGATGAGGCTGTGCTGTTATTTGATGGCCAAGAAATAAGTGCGAGTAGTCAATTGAACTGGCAGATTAACAATGCCGATCGAGGTGCACACAGCTTGCAAGTGATGATTCGAAAACAGAATAATCAACAAGAGAAAATAATCAGCTCAAAAGTCATCGTATACGTTAAACGTTAATTAAAAAATACGCACTATAAACACTCGCAACCTACCCCTACTTGCACCACTAGCGTGCAAAACTCTCCATTTATGCTCTAATCTTGTTCAGAATTACGATACAATCTCCTATTAAGGCATCAGATGTGTGCATGCTAAATAATGGTCTGTTTTTTGCTTTACAATATACTGAACCAAAACACCACTAAACAAATGGAAAGGTTTATTAATGATTGCATCGGCAGTGCTTAACCAACAGTTATTAGAATACCTAAATACTGGCATTTTATTGCTCGACGTCGACCTGTCTGTCATTTACATGAATCCTGCAGCGGAAGTATTACTTCAAGTCAGTGGACGCCAAGGTCTTGGAGAACACTTTTATGACCTTGCCTGGGAGTCTGAAGAAGATAAAGAAGCGCTGCAAAATTCTATCAGCACCGGCTATACTTTTACCAAACGTGAAACAGAAATTGTACTGCACAATACGCACACTATTACTGTCGATTACAGCGTTAGCCCTATTGTTCATCCTGAAAGCCGAACACCTTGTTTATTAATTGAAATTCAAGGCCGAGATCGCTTAATGCGTATCTCCAGAGAAGAACAGATCATATCCAAACAAGAAACAACCCGTGAGCTAGTTCGTGGTATGGCCCATGAAATAAAGAATCCGTTAGGAGGCATTAGAGGGGCTGCACAATTATTATCTCGTGCTTTACCCGATCAATCTCTCGACGAATATACTAATATTATTATTGAAGAAGCTGACCGTTTACGAGACTTGGTTGATCGCTTACTGGGCTCGCATCAGCTGCCAAAACAAGAAACAACCAACATTCACGAAATAATAGAGCGCGTATGCCAACTCATTGAAGTTGACCAAATCGGTAATATTAAAATCGTACGGGATTATGATCCTTCCATACCCGAGTTTATTAGTGATAAATCTCAATTGATTCAAGCCATTCTTAATTTATGCCGTAATGCAGTACAGGCGATGGTTGAAGCAGGTATTGAAAAGCCGACACTCTGTTTGAGAACACGAACAAAAAGCCAGTTTACCATAGGTCATCATCGCCACCGTTTAATAGCGCATATTTCTATTGTCGATAATGGCCCAGGCATCCCACAAAATTTAAAAGAAAATTTGTTTTACCCGATGGTCAGTGGCCGCGCCGAAGGCACGGGCTTAGGACTGTCAATCGCACAATCCTTGATAAACCAACATGAAGGTATTATCGAGTATGAAAGCGAAATTGGCCGCACAGAATTTTCCATCTTTCTACCACTTAAACACTCTTAGGACTGATCAATATGAATACTGTTTGGATTATTGATGATGATAAATCAATTCGCTGGGTACTGGAGAAAGCATTAGAGCAAGCGAATATTCCTTGCAGAATTTTTGAAAGTGCCGAACCGATTATGGGCTTATTAGAAAAAGAAAAACCTGCGGCTATTATGACCGATATTCGCATGCCAGGGATTGATGGCTTAACCTTATTATCTCAGATCAATGAGGCGCACCCCGAGCTCCCCGTTATCATTATGACCGCACATTCAGATCTTGATAGCGCGGTGACGTCGTATCAAAAAGGTGCTTTCGAATATTTACCGAAGCCATTTGACGTTGATGATGCGATTACGTTGATTCATAGAGCGATAGCCCACTACGAAGAGCAGCAAGCCACACAGAATGTCGTCGAAGAACTACCCAATGATACCGAGATTATTGGAGAAGCCCCTGCTATGCAGGAAGTTTTTCGCGCAATTGGTCGTTTAGCACAATCCAATATCACCGTTTTAATCAACGGCGAATCCGGCACAGGTAAAGAACTCGTCGCCCATGCATTGCATAAACACAGCCCACGCTCGAATGAGAGTTTTATTGCCTTAAACATGGCTGCAATTCCAAAAGACTTGATTGAGTCGGAATTATTTGGGCACGAAAAAGGATCCTTCACAGGAGCAGGTGGTCAACGCCGAGGACGCTTTGAACAAGCAAATAATGGCACATTATTTCTTGATGAAATTGGCGATATGCCAGCCGATACTCAAACTCGATTACTACGCGTATTAGCCGACAGTGAGTTTTATCGTGTGGGGGGTACAACGCCCGTTAAAGTCAATGTTCGTATTATTGCAGCAACCCACCAAGACCTTGAAGGCTTAGTGAAAGAAGGTCGCTTTCGCGAAGATTTATTTCACCGCTTAAACGTTATCCGTATTCACATTCCTCGCCTAGCAGATCGTCGAGAAGACATCCCTCGTCTATTAAAACACTTCCTAAACTCTGCAGGTGAAGAGTTAGATGTTGAAGTTAAAATATTGAAGTCTGAAACATCAGATTATCTATCCACCCTTGATTGGCCGGGCAATGTCCGCCAGCTAGAGAATACTTGCCGCTGGATTACCGTTATGGCTTCGGGGCGCGAGGTTCATGTTAATGATCTACCGCCTGAGTTATTGAGCCAAGAGTCGACAGCACCAAAATCTGGAAACTGGGAGCAAGCGTTGCAATATTGGGCTGATCAACAATTGACTCAAGGTACGCCAGCACTATTGGATGTTGCAGTACCCCTTTTTGAACGAATCATGATAGAAACGGCACTTAAACATACGGCAGGCCGACGTCGTGACGCTGCCGTGTTATTAGGATGGGGTCGAAATACCCTAACCCGTAAAATTAAAGAGCTCAATATGGATACTGAAGACGTCCATGAAGAAGAGACTGAAAACTAACGCACGATTTCTCGCCAATATAACATGCGGTCATTTCCACGGAACTGGCCGCATGTTATTTATCCTAATGGATTATCACCATAGTCAGAATCACCATCAGCCAAATTCCCTGTCCATGATAGAGGCAATGGAGAGAATGGCGGATCTGTAATGGATAAAGTATTACAACGGTCAGATAGGAACACCGATCACTCGGTGCCCCCGTACAGACCCGTACTTGCGCTATTAACGCATACCGCTCCTACTTCGAATATTTGACGCGAAAACGTATCTCTGGATGAACCACTAGACCCCATTTATTTAACCTTTGATGTAACCCTGCCAGATACTCATTAGCATCCCATTTACTCTGGAAACATAAGACTGCATCATCTGCATAGCGGACGATGAGAATCTCACCCTTTACTTTCCTTTTACGCCTTTGGTGACTCCAAAGATCAAATACATGATGCAAGTAGATATTTGAAAGTAGTGGTGAAATTACCGCTCCTCGTGGTAAACCACCGCTTGCCGATTTACGCGCCCCACCTCCCTCTACAACACCGACATGTCCGAGCCAGTAAGAGATGAAGAAAGCCCTAAGCGAGGACGATTAAAACGCAGTCAATCTCGAAATTTACGGGAGCGACTGCGAATGTATGAAGAGAATGTTTTACGATTTATGTAAAAGCGGAGTTTACCCATAATCAAGGCGAGCGGGATATTCGCATGACTAAAGTTCAGCAAAAGACCTCTGGCTGCTTTCGCTCAATGGAGAGTGCTCAAACGTTCTGCTTGATCCGCAGCTATTGTCGACCTGTCGAAAAATGGAGTGGGTGTTGGCGAAGCACTCATAACCGGTGTCGATACTGACGTAATTATCAGAAAGTAATGTTGAGTTTTCCTTCCAATTGACGCCCAGCTTTCTATAATCAGCCCATACTGAGGAGTCATCATGTTTAACATTGTTTTATTTGAACCGGAAATACCCCCTAATACCGGCAATATCATTCGCCTATGCGCCAATACTGGATGCCAACTGCATCTAATTAAACCGCTAGGCTTTGATATGGAAGAAAAGGCACTGCGCCGTGCCGGCCTGGATTATCACGAATGGGCGAGTGTGCGCATTCATGAAAACTATGCTGATTTCTTAGAGAAAGAACAGCCTAATATAATTTACGCTCTTACGACCAAGGGCAAAAAAACGCACTCAGAAGCCTCGTTTAAAGAAGGTGATTTCTTAATGTTTGGGCCAGAAACACGGGGCTTACCAGAAGATGTGCGCACAAGCATCCCATTCGAACAATGGCTGCGCTTGCCGATGATGGAAAGCAGCAGAAGTATGAATCTTTCGAACACAGTTGCGGTGATGATTTTTGAAGCGTGGCGCCAAAATGACTATGCGGGTGGGGCGTAATTCATTAGTTCTGACTTTTAAACGGATACATCAGACACAAGAAAGCCGAAGTAGATTCATCCTCTACTTCGGCTTTTTATTTGAATGAAGAAAACTCTTCTAATGGAATCATTTCTTATGAAACAAAGACTACTGAACGGTTTCTTCCACCGCAGGCGCGGCTTGCGCTTGCTGAGCTTGTGACTGCTGAAACAATGCTTCAAAGTTAATCGGTGCCAACATCAAGGCAGGAAAGCTACCTTTAACTACCATTTGGTCGATCGTTTCACGAACGTACGGGAACAATATGTTAGGACAGAAAGCGCCCAGCATGTGCTTAAGCTGTTCGCCTTCGATGCCTTTAATATGGAAAATGCCACCCAAAACAACTTCAACTAAGAAAGCCGTTTCGCCGTCGTTTTCAGCCGTTGCGGTCACTTTAACGTCAACTTCATAAGAGTCGTCAGCCAATTTGCGTGAGCGGCTGTTTAAATCGAGCTTAACTTCTGGCTTCCACTGCTTCTGAAAAGACTCAGGCGCATTTGGCGATTCAAATGATGAATCTTTGACGTAAAAGCGCTGTAATGAAAATTGACCTTGTTCTTGTGCTTGCTCTTTCACGGGTGCTTTTTCTTGTTCGGCCATGATGCTTCCTTAACTTTTATTTATTTTCCAGCACACTGTCTTGGTTATGCCGTTTAAAATTTATTGAGTAGCGATTATAACGCCATTATATGGCAGCTATTTAATCGACCTTACTTTGTCATTATTTAGTGACAACCGGCAGATTTTGATTGCCCCATTCCAACATACCACCGCTTAAACGGAAGACATGAAAGCCCTTCTGCTTTAATGTCTTACCCGCCATTCCAACGCTCTGGCCAGACTTGCATACTAATACAATGGGGTGTTCTTTTGAAGATTCAAGCTCTGACAGTCGCTCTGTCATAGACGCATAAGGAATATTGATCGCATTCGCCAAATGACCCGCTTCAAAATCCTTCTTATCGCGAATATCCAATACCACTGCATCTTGCTTATTGATCATTTGAGTCGCTTGCGCTGTGCTAATACTGGCACCGCTGCGCTGATTGTTATCCCAGAAGAAGGCCGCTAAAAATACACCCCATACACTGACTAACATCCAATTATTATTTATAAAGTCGAAAGCTTGTTCCATAACCTATTTGCTGCCTATTTGGTTGACTGATAAGAGGATCAAAGACACCCAGTATAACCAGCCACAGCGGGAAAAAGAATAGAAAATGACGCAAGGCCACAGATTCGCTAGAATAGACTCAATATTTTTGTCTACTCACGTTAATCTTTTAGAGTTATTGCTATTATGAGCCAGACCCGCACACCTACTGCGCTGATTATCCTTGATGGCTGGGGCCACGGCGAAGCATCTGAACACAACGCTATCGCCAATGCGAATACCCCTAATTGGGATGCCCTATTAAAAACCTACCCCAATGCTTTAATTCAAACGTCCGGAAACGCTGTAGGTCTACCTGAAGGCCAGATGGGTAACTCTGAAGTAGGTCATATGAACCTAGGTGCAGGTCGCATCGTTTATCAGAACTTTACCCGTATTAATAAAGACGTTGCTGACGGCGGCTTCTTTGATAATGAAGTGCTCTGCAACGCAATCGATAAAGCTAAGGCCAATGGCGGAGCGGTTCACCTGGCAGGACTGCTCTCTCCGGGCGGCGTGCACAGCCACGAAAAACAAATCTTTGCAGCCTGTGAAATGGCGGTAAAACGCGGCATTACAAAACTCTACGTACATGGCATTCTGGATGGCCGCGATGTACCACCGCGCAGCGCAGAGCCTTCTATTCAAGCACTGCAAGCTAAGTTAGATGAATTAGGGACTGGCTCAATCGCTACCTTAACCGGGCGTTATTTCGCCATGGACAGAGACAATCGCTGGGAACGTGTAGAACCTGCTTATATTGCGATGACAGAAGCGAAAGCCAACAATCACGCAGAAACAGGTATCGCGGCTTTAGAAGCCGCTTATGCTCGTGGTGAAGACGATGAGTTCGTGGGTGCCACTGTTATTGGCTCTTATGGTAAAGATGGGGGTGGTACAGTTGAAGATGGCGATAGCATCATCTTTATGAACTTCCGTCCAGATCGTGCTCGTGAAATTACTCGTGCCTTCGTTGAGCCTGATTTTTCTGGATTTAAGCGCAACGTAATCCCTAAGTTAGCCGATTACGTGATGCTAACCGAGTATGCTGCCGATATTCCTGCTAGCTGCGCCTACCCACCCGCTAAATTAGTCAACGGCATTGGTGAATATGTATCCGACCTAGGTTTAAACCAGTTACGTATCGCTGAAACTGAAAAATACGCCCACGTTACATTCTTCTTTTCTGGCGGTCGTGAAGACCTATACCAGGGTGAAGAACGTATTCTTGTGCCTTCTCCAGACGTTGCCACTTACGATCTTCAGCCTGAAATGAATGCGCCAGAATTAACCGATAAACTAGTCGCGGCGATTAAGAGTGGCAAGCACGACCTTATCGTTTGTAATTACGCTAATGGTGATATGGTTGGGCATACCGGCGTGTATTCTGCTGCGGTGAAAGCCGCTGAGTGTATTGATGAATGCTTAAAGCGCATTACTGATGCCATTTTAGACGTCAACGGTGAGTGCTTGATTACTGCTGATCACGGCAATGCCGAGCAAATGGTGAACCCGACAACGGGTGGCCCATTAACCTCTCATACCACAGGCCCTGTTGATCTCGTTTATGTGCATACTCATAATGATGGCCGCACTATAAATCCTGGCAGCCTATGTGATGTTTCACCCACGCTATTAACAATAATGAACCTAGCGCAACCGGCTGAAATGTCGGGCACTAGCCTGATTAAAAAATAAGATAGAGTCGATATCATGCTACGAATCATCTTTCTTTTGAGTCTTTTTATTAGCCCGCTTACACAAGTGAGCTTTGCTGACGAACAGGCTGATCTTGCTAGACTGCAGCAAGAAATTAGTAAGCTGCAGTCATGGCTGAAAGAAACTGAATCAGAACATGACAATCTCAGTGAAGCGTTTAAAGAATCTGATAAAAAGATCGGCGGCATCGCTAAAAAGATTGATGAAACTCGCACGCTTTTGAATCAGGAGCGATCGCGCCTAAAAAAGCTTCAAGCGGAGCAATCCCAACTCCGCACTCTTAAGGCAGAACAAAAACAGCAGCTTGCCAAACAATTAGGGGGAGCCCAAAAGCTGGGTAATCAAGGCTCTCTTAAAGTATTGTTGAATCAAGATGATCCACAAAAAATTAGCCGTATATTGAAGTACTACGAGTATTTCAACAAGGCTCGCATGGAAAGTATTCAAACCTTAATCGTCAATTTAAAGCGTTTAAACAATATTGAAAACGAAATACTCACCCAGCAAAATAAACTGATAAAAACTGAAAAGGCTTTATTAAAGAAGAACACACAATTTAATAGTGAAAAACAGCAGCATAAAAAGTTATTAGTGAGATTAGAAGCGCGTCGCAAAGAAAAATCTAATGACCTCAGTCAAAAGCAAAAAGACCAAAAGCGACTGCAACAGCTAATCAATGAAGTGGCGACGCTGCTGGATAACAGTGTACGCAAGCAAGATGCTCGCCCTATCCGTTCGCTAAAAGGAACGCTGCCAAGACCTGCTAAAGGCCGCATTGTGAAAGCATTTGGCAACAAAAACTCACACGCTCGAAACAAATGGCAAGGTTGGTTAATAAAAGGCTACGAAGGCTCACCCATTAACGCCATTCATCACGGGCGCATTGTCTTTAGCGACTGGCTAAGAGGTTTTGGGCTATTATTAATCGTTGATCATGGCGATGGCTATTTAAGCTTGTACGCTCGCAATCAAACTTTATTAAAATCGGTCGGTGACTGGGTGTATCAAGGTGAAAACATTGCTACTTTAGGGAGTTCTGGCGGTTTTAAGGAACCTAGTCTGTATTTTGAAATCAGACAAAAGGGTAAACCACAAGATCCCGCCGCTTGGCTTAAGCGATAGTGCATAACAAAGATAGTGAAGGAAAAATCAAACACATGGGAATTAGAATGTTCAAATACGTCGCGTTTAGTACTTTGCTTATTGGTCAATTGTTAACGACTGATGCCCTAGCGTCCATGGAAGTGCTTAAGGATACGCCCGTATCTCAAGCACAAGAAGGTAAGCTGCCGCTGCAAGAACTGCGTAATTTTACAGAAATATTTGATCGTATTCGCAACGCTTATGTGGAACCTGTCGATGATGAAACGCTGTTGCAATACGCCATTGATGGCATGTTGAGCAACCTCGACCCACACTCTGATTATTTATTACCCGAAGACTTTAGCGAGCTACAAGAACATACCAGTGGTAAATTTGGCGGCTTAGGAATTGAAGTTGGAATAGAAGAAGGCCTGATTAAAGTGGTTAGCCCGATCGACGATACACCGGCTGAAAAAGCAGGCATCAAATCAGGAGATTTCATCGTTTCACTCGATGGCAAGCCGGTACGTGAAATGTCATTAAACGATGCTATTGATCAAATGCGTGGCGAACCCGGAACGGATATTGAACTCAGCATTCGACGTAAAGGTGAGAAAGAGCTGTTAGAATTTGTATTAACTCGCGCTGAAATTAAAGTAGCCAGCGTAAGAGGTGAAAACCTAGGTGATGGCATAGGTTACTTGCGTATTACTCAGTTTCAAGATAAAAGCGGAACTGAACTTATTGCAGCCATTGCAAAATTACAGAAAAAAGCGACAGAGAGTAAAGAACAGCTCAATGGCTTAGTACTGGATTTACGCAATAATCCGGGTGGCGTTTTAGGCGCAGCAGTCGAAGTCTCTGATGCTTTTTTAAATTCCGGATTAATCGTTTATACCGAAGGTCGTATTAGTGAATCTGACTTTCGTTATTCAGCAACCGAGGAAACCATTGCGGAAGACATTCCGCTGATCGTTTTAATTAACGGTGGCTCAGCATCCGCATCTGAAATTGTTGCGGGGGCACTGCAAGATCATAAACGCGCGGTCATCGTTGGCACTCAGTCGTTTGGTAAAGGCTCGGTACAAAGTGTTTTACCCATTGCGGGTAATAAAGCAATTAAGCTAACCACTGCACGTTACTTCACTCCCAATGGCCGATCGATTCAAGCACAAGGCATTCAGCCAGACGTCTTTGTCGAGCAAAGCGAAGTCACTACTTATGAACAAAGTTACTATAAAGAAAGTGATTTATCAGGCCACCTATCCAATGGTAATGGCGAAGAAGAATCTGAAAAGACTCACGAAAGTGATCATCAAGTATCTGACGATCTATTAAGTAAAGATTTTCAATTGTATCAGGCGTATACCTTGCTAAAGGGTTGGAGTGTTTTTCAGCATCACGCTAAGCCAATGTCTCAAAAAGCAGCATTATTATCAGAAGATACCGCAATAATATCTGTCCAGACCAAGACGACTGATGATTTATAAGACCTCTCTATTATTACTCTCTATGGTATTGAGCGCTCTCATACTCACTCAAGCCCACAGCGCTCAGTTGGTTATTATTATCGATGATATTGGTAATAACTATGAACAGGGCAATGCCATGGTGGAATTAAAAGGACCACTGACTTTAGCATTTCTTCCCCATACACCGTATGCAAAAAAACTCGCTAATAAAGCCTATTTACACCATAAAGAAATAATACTCCATGCCCCGATGGAAAATACCGTTAAGGCAGAACTCGGCCCTGGCGCGCTCACTCAAGAGTTAACCGAAACCGAGTTGAAGCGAACACTCAAAGAAGCCATTGCCTCCATTCCTCATACACAAGGTATTAATAACCATATGGGCAGTGCCTTGACTCAAAATAAACAAGCAATGAAATGGGTAATGGAAACATTACAAGACGAACAGCTGTACTTTATCGACAGCCTAACATCACCCAAATCAGTCGCTTATCAACTGGCTCAGCAACAAGGCTTACCCAGTTTAAGACGGCATGTTTTTTTGGATAATGACACCGCATTAGCCTCATTAAATAAGCAATGGCAGCGGGCTTTACGTATTTCCAAGAAGTATGGCTCAGCCGTTTTAATTGCCCACCCTTATACCAAATCACATGATTTTCTTACCCAGAAGATACCTGAATTAAGTGACCAGAACATTCAACTTGTTCCTGCCTCTCAACTATTTTTAGACCGCGCATGGAAAGCGTTTGATCACAAAAAATCGCACGATAATCGATATGCTAACCGCTACAGGCTAAAGTCAGAAAAAACGTCAACGCTCGCTAGCGAACAACGCAATAGCCAACCAAACTTACTGTCTAAAAGCGCACTATTAAGACCGACGAAGCACCCGCATGAGACGAGTGCTCAAAAGGCACTGTGACTAATAAGACTATGTAGTAACTACACCTTAAATAGGCAGCCGCAATGGGGGTTAGACCCTCAATAATTTTTTAAATACGATAATATAAGGGAGTCGTATTCACTCGAAAGGAAGAGTACTCATGACTTCCATTAATACTAGCAATCACTTTATTACCGGTGGCCTGGAACTAAACAAAACCTTTAGCCAAGCCAGTAGTGGCAAGCGCATTAATAGCGCCGCCGATGATGCTGCCGGACTTGCGATAGCAACTCGCTTCTCTAGCCAAGTGTCAGGGGCCCAGCAAGCACAGCGTAATGGCTTGGATGCTAAATCGTTAATAGAAACCGAAGATGGTGCACTTGAGCAGATTTCTAACGGCATCCAACGATTACAAGAGCTTGCGATTCAACAAGGTAATGGCATTTTAAACGATTCCGATCGCGCCGCACTCAGTACAGAAGCAAATCAAATTAGTGGCCAAATCAATCAGGTAATTGAACAGGGGTCATTCAACGGAAAAGACCTATTTCAAAAAAATAGCGATACTAAAAATTTGAATTTCCAACTGGGTGACCAAGCAGGAGACGTTGTCAGTATGGCGGCGAATACAACCGCAACACCGATTCAACAAGGGCTAGACCAGCTTGATTTTTCCAGCTTAAATTCAACCAATAATTTAAATACGCTAGAGTCTATTCAGCAACAAGTGACAGAACGCCGGTCAGAACTTGGAGCCGTGAGTCATCGTATTGATAGCAGTGTTGAGCAGCTCTCAAACGAAGCAATACAAACACAGTCAGCAAGAAGCCGTATAGAAGATACCGACATAGCAGAACTGGTTAGCCAGATGGTGGTAGAGCGTGTAAAACAACAAGCGCAACTTGCTATTCAGAGCCAAGCCAATGCTAGCGCGGAGGATACCTTGAGACTTTTATCGTAGAGCCTATGTCGTAAAAACCTATCTAGTAAAAACTTATGTCGTACGCACAAAAAAGCCCCTACTTCATTATAGAAGCTCGGGGCTTTTTATCGGGTTACATCAATAACGTTAGCACTAGAACTAGTCCAAGCGCATCACAATGCCCGCATCACTCATGTGCTGTTTGGCTTCTTGCACCGTATATTCACCAAAGTGAAAAATACTCGCGGCCAGAACGGCATCCGCATGACCTAGAGTGACGCCTTCAGCCAAATGCTCTAAGTTACCCACACCGCCAGAAGCAATCACTGGAATATTCACTGCATCACTTACCGCACGCGTAACACCTAAATCAAAACCGGTTTTAACGCCGTCACGATCCATACTGGTTAACAGTATTTCACCCGCGCCATAGTCCGCCATTTTAATCGCCCACTCGACCGCATCAATACCGGTTGGCTTACGGCCCCCGTGGGTAAATATCTCCCACTTGTTATCCACATCGCCAAGCTCACCGGAACCGGCAACCCGCTTTGCATCAATCGCAACAACAATACATTGAGCGCCAAACTTCTCGGAAGCTTCACGCACAAAGTCAGGATTAGTGACGGCCGCGGAGTTAATCGATACTTTATCAGCGCCGGCATTTAACATGCGGCGAATATCTTCAATTTCACGAATACCACCACCAACCGTTAACGGAATAAAAACGTGTTCAGCAATCGCTTCTACCATTTTTACCGTCGTACCACGGGCTTCGTGAGTAGCAGTAATATCGAGAAAAGTAATTTCGTCTGCGCCTTGCTCGTCATAACGCTTAGCAACCTCGACAGGGTCACCCGCATCACGAATACCCACAAAGTTAACACCCTTCACGACACGACCTTGATCGACATCGAGACAAGGGATAATGCGTTTTGCTAATGCCATAACTCGTATCCAATTATCTGGGGGGCTATTTAAGCCTGACCATCCCAGCTTAAAAAGTTCTGCAGTAACTGCAGGCCGTTTTTGTGACTCTTCTCTGGGTGAAACTGTACCGCAAAGATATTGTCTTGCCCCATGGCGGCCGCGAACGGCTTACCATAATGACCACGGCCTTTAACTTGGCTCTGGTCATCTGCAGTCACAAAATAAGAATGCACAAAATAGAAACGACTCTGATCTTTAATATCTTGCCATAACGGGTGAGCAACTTGCTCAACCTGATTCCAACCCATGTGCGGTACTTTTAAACGTCCACCGGTGCCATCACGCTGCTCGTCACCTAATAGATTGTCACCAAAGTACTGCACCTGGCCTGGAAACATATTCATGCAATCGATACCGCCATTCTCTTCAGAACGTGTCATCATTGCCTGCAAACCCACACAGATACCTAATAACGGTTTTGTCTTTGCGACTTCAGCAACCACCTGATCAATTTCTTGCGCACGAATCTCACCCATACAGTCACGAATAGCGCCAACACCCGGCAATACTATGTGATCAGCGGCAAGTATTTTAGCAGGATCAGACGTCACCAAAATATGACAATCAGGGGCTACTTTCTGCAAAGCGCCATGCGCGCTGTGCAAATTCCCCATACCGTAGTCAATGACCGCACAGGTTTTACTGATGACTTTGCTCATGGATTATAGAACACCCTTAGTCGATGGCATTTTTCCTGCCATGCGAGGGTCAGACTCTAGCGCCATTCGTAAAGCACGACCAAAAGCTTTAAAAATTGTTTCTGCTTGGTGATGCGCATTGAAACCTTTTAAATTATCAATGTGCATGCTCACACCGGCATGGTTCACAAAACCATGGAAGAATTCCCAAAACAGCTGGGTATCAAAGCGGCCAATGTTACCGCGAGTAAAATCACACTTAAAATCTAAGCTCGGACGACCGGAAAAATCGATCACTACGCGAGACAAAGCTTCATCTAACGGCACATAAGAATGGCCATAACGCACTATGCCTCGCTTATCACCAACGGCTTTAGCAAAAGCCTGGCCCAAGGTAATGCCAATATCTTCAACCGTATGGTGGTCATCGATGTGTGTATCGCCATCGCAATACACATCAAGATCAATCATACCGTGACGGGCGATTTGATCCATCATGTGCTCAAGAAAAGGCACTCCGGTATCGAATTTTGCTTCACCGGTACCATCAAGATTGATGCTAACTTTGATTTTTGTTTCTGAGGTATTACGCTCTACAACTGCCTTGCGGCTGGCATGTGCCATAGAAGACTCCAAAAAGATCTCGCCAAACGGATAAAAAGCTATTATAAAGCAAAGCACAGCAATATCACAGAATAGAGACTCTCATGCCAGTACATCTTGAACACATCCGTCAGCCAACAGAACAAGACTGGATTGATCTTAATAAAATTTACTCAGATGCACCTCAAGAGTGGCTGTCCGATGCTACGAATATTGAAGCATCGCTGCAAAAATTACTCAATCAAGGCACCTGGCTCATCGCCGGTCGTTTTAATGCTCGATTATTAGGTGCGCTTGAAGCAGAGAAAAATGGTAATACTATTACTTTAAGCCACTTCTGCGTCCGTAAAATCACCATTAATCGCGGTGTCGCTCATCAAATGTTTCACCACTTAGGCACTTGGGCCGATGAGAATGGCTTCACACTGGTTGCAAAAGACGTCCCAGAAGAACTCGTTAGTGCATTAAAAAATAGAGGTTACGTGCCTAGAAATAACGATTTCATACGTAATTATGCTTAGTTTCACGCCATTGTTCCTCAGGTGGAATAATCATTTGTGCTTTGCCCATCTAAAAGTTTTCTAGATATTCCGCCATACTTGTTCACAGATTTTGAACACACCGCCAGATTAGATGCTAAAATTAATTTAGTAGAGAGAATAATATGAAATATATCGCCAGTTTACTGATAGCATTTCTGAGCACAATTAATGTCGCTCACGGCGCTGACCCGACGGAAACGGTTGAATTTGCAACACAATCAGTTATTTCTGAGCTGAAAAAGATTCCAGTCTCAGAACGCAATTCAAATGAAGTGCAGCGTTTAGTAGAAAGCTACATACTGCCTGCCATCGATCAAAAACGAATCGCTAAGATGGCTCTCGGTAAATACTGGAGAAAAGCTTCAAAAATACAACGAGTCGCTTTTATAAATACTTTCCGTGATCTACAAATTCGTACCTACACGGGTGCTTTTAAGGCTTTTGACGGTCAAAAATTTGAATTCAGAGCCGCTCGATTTAATAAAACGGGAAAAAGAGCCATTGTAAAAGGACACATGATTCAACCGAACGGTCAAAGTATTCCTATCGACTTCAAATTATATGTAGACAAACAACAAGAATGGAAAATATACGACGCCGTCATTGCAGGATTAGGTATGGTGACAACCTATCGCCAACAACTGAGTGCGCAATTACAAAATAAAAGTTTAGATGAAATTATTGCTAGCATGGCAAGTGACGAGCAGACGGTTCAACGTTAAAAGAACAATAATTTAGTAAGTTGCAGCCAAGCCCTGTTTTCTGAACAGGGCTTTTTATAATTTTCTCTATAAAAACTCCAATTCTGCGATTAAAACAGCTAAACTCTTTATCATTCAACGGTCTCTACTGTCGAGTGGAGTGCAGTGTATTAAAAACATGGCTGCTATTATGTTTCGTTTAGTTTTAATCCCAATGCTGTTATCTGCTTTTGCAGTTGAGTCCTCTGAGCGCTCCAAAGAAAATACTCATAAAGTAGATTATGTTCTTCAGCTGACTAAATTCATTCATTGGCCTGCTTCTCTAATTAAGTACCCACCCATAAAGTTGTGTTTATTTGCAACAAACCCTGAAAAAAATAATTGGCAAAAGATTCATTTACAAAAAAGTCAGGGGCATGAAATCCAACTGCATTATATCAACCAAGATAATCAACTATCTCAATGCAACATGCTCTTTGTTCACAAACGGATTCCCAATAGTGTGATCCAAAAAAACTACTATAGCTTAATTTCAAACAGTATATTAACAATCGGCGAGAGAAAGAATTTCGCCAAAGAAGGTGGCATTATTGAACTCGACCTTAACGAAGGAAATGCCGAATTAAGAATCAATCTTAAAACAGCGCATGAAGCGGGACTGTCTATCAATGCAAATTTAATTGAAATTGCATCGACCGTTTTTAAACAAGGGCTGAATTAGCAAATGAAATTATTAAATGCCCAAACCGTTCGTACCAAGTTTGTGATGATCGCTGTTACAACAAGCACTCTTATTTTATTGATAACGACGATTGCTTTTTTATCGTTAGAACTGTTCTTTGGCCACCAAGACTTAAGTAAAAAAATATCAGTACTTGGACAAGTCATTGCTGAGCGATCAACCGCAGCACTGGTTTTCGATGATAATAAGTTATTGCGCAGCAATCTCGCGTCACTCTCAGCAGATAGCAGCGTCGTAAAATCCTGCATTTATGATGAAGAATACGTGCTTGCAGCCAGTCACTCGCCTCTTAAAAATATAAAAGACTGTCCTCAATTAATGGGGACACTCACAACTAATAAATCCTCATACGTCGAGCAATATTTCCCTATTAAACTTGATAATCAAGTCATTGGCACCCTCTACATTGCTTGCCATGATGGGAATATCATGAAGCGTTTTAAACAAGTCAGTTTTTTCGCTATTTGTATTCTTTTTAGTGCCATTTTAATTACCCTACTACTGGCAACACGCTTGCAGCGTATTGTGACAAGCCCACTCAGATTGTTGGCCGATACTATAAGTAATATAATTCAACGTAATGACTTTTCCATTCGCGCTAAAAAGCAACACAATGACGAACTGGGTCAACTCGCGGATATTTTTAATGAGCTACTGAGTAAAATTGAAAGCGAACACAATTCATTGAAAGGCAGTGAAGAAAAGTTTAGAAAACTAACATCACTTTCACCGGTGGGCATATTTCAAATAAATCCGGCTGGTGAAATAATTTACGTTAACCAGCGCTGGCGTGAAATCAACAATATAAAACACCAAGAGCCTGATTTACAATCTTGGTTTGCAAGCCTACACCCGGAAGATGCACCTGCTCTTAACAAACTTTGGCATAGGCTCGTCACAGAACATGAAGATATGGCATGTGAAGCGCGGTTAGTGGCTACAAATGGCAGTATTTCTTGGGCCTATATTCAAGCAACCTCCCTACATTCTAAGGAAGGTAAGCTCTTGGGATTCCTTGGTTCGCTCTCTGATATTTCTGAGCTTAAAAAAGCTCAAATACAGATGGAAAACCTGGCATTTTACGACCCCTTAACAGGCCTTGCTAATCGACGGTTATTCAAAAATAGACTAGCAAAAGCAGTTAAAAGTGTTCAAAGAACGAACAGCTCCATCGCTTTGCTCTTTCTTGATTTAGACCAATTCAAACGCATCAACGATACGCTTGGGCACGACATAGGTGATGCGTTATTAAAAGAGATTGCTCGCCGTCTTAATAATAACGTTCGTGAAAATGATACGGTTTGCCGTATTGGCGGTGATGAGTTCACCATATTATTAATTGACGTTAATAATACTAATGATGTGCGTATTGTTGCTGAAAAGATTCTACTATCTCTTGCTCGCCCATTCATGCTAAGTGGCCAAGAAATCATGAGTACCGTCAGTATCGGTATTACGATGACGCCTGAAGATTCTATTGAACCTAATACGTTAATGAAGAATGCTGATCTCGCGATGTATCGCGCCAAAGAACTCGGCCGAAATAATTTTCAATTTTTCTCTGAAGATATGAATACCACTATCTTGCATAACTTAGAAATTGAAAAAGAGCTTCATGTTGCGATCAAGCGCAATCAATTTATTTTAATGTACCAGCCAAAAGTTTGCATCGCTGACAATACCATTACCGGCGTTGAAACACTTGTACGCTGGCGCCACCCAGTAAAAGGACTGATACCACCTGATTTCTTTATTCCCATTGCAGAAGAAACCGGACAAATCATTAAAATTGGTGCTTGGGTTTTAGAACACAGCTGTCACGAAATGGGGGCACTTATTCGCGAAGGCTTAATGCCTGAAAATTCCAAAGTAGCCGTCAACTTATCGGCGAAACAATTCTCTGATCCTAACTTACTACAAACTGTTTTGGATATATTAAGACAATCAAAAATTGACCCGCTTAACTTAGAATTAGAAATCACAGAAAGCATCATTATGGATGATGTGGAGGCCGCCATTAGCATTATGGAGGCCATTAAAAACAAAGGAATCCATTTATCCATTGATGACTTTGGTACTGGCTACTCATCCTTAGCGTATTTAAAACGCTTTCCTATTGATGTTCTCAAAGTCGACCGATCCTTTATAAGTGATATACCGGAAGATAAAACAGACATGGCGATCACATCTGCCGTTATCTCAATGGCGCACAAACTGGGAATGAAAGTAGTCGCAGAAGGAATTGAGACCCAAGAGCAGCTAGATTTTTTAAAGGAAAACAATTGTGACGATGGTCAAGGGTATTTACTAAGTCGTCCACTCACACTGCCACAACTGCATCACTTTTTAGTCAGTAATCATAAACAAATAAAGAAGCAAATCACTTAAACTAAGCGCACTGGGTCGTAAAAAAGTACGGGGCGCTTTATACTACATACCTGTTCAATTTAACTAGATTAACTCATGTCTCCTGCCCGTAAAAAAGCATCACTGACCCAAGCCTTATTCAGCCAAGCGGTTCTCAATTGGTACGATGAACATGGACGTAAGCACTTACCGTGGCAGCAAGATATAACACCTTATAAAGTGTGGATTTCAGAAGTGATGCTGCAACAAACACAAGTGGCAACAGTGATCCCCTACTTCGAACGTTTTATGCAAGAGTTTCCAACGATTCAGGATCTCGCCCATGCCGAGCAAGACAAGGTATTGCACCTTTGGACTGGTCTTGGGTATTACGCGCGCGCCCGCAATCTCCACAACTGCGCTAAGAAAGTGAGCACTGACTTCGGAGGTACCTTTCCAAATTCGGTAGAAGGGTTAATTGAACTATCGGGTATAGGCCGTTCGACCGCTGGAGCAATAGCCTCAATCAGCATGGGAATTAACGCCGCTATTCTAGACGGAAACGTGAAGCGTGTTTTATGCCGCTACTATGCCGTCGAAGGCTGGCCTGGTAGCTCTGCGGTACAAAAAGAACTTTGGGGCATCGCTGAACGCCTGACACCCAATGAACGCTGCAACGATTACACCCAAGCGATGATGGATATGGGCGCAACTTTATGCACACGAAGCAAACCCCAGTGTGGTGTTTGCCCGCTAGCACCTAGTTGTAAAGCACATAGCCAAGGGAATCCAAAAGACTACCCCCACTCAAAACCTAAAAAAGACAAACCTGAAAAGCACATCCAATTAATAATGCTTCAAGACCCTGATGGTCATATTTTATTAGAGCAAAGACCCCAGCAAGGCATTTGGGGAGGACTATGGAGCTTTCCTGAACTAGCAATGGACGAAGATGCTCTAAACCGCAGCAAAGCTCTGTTTGGTGAACTAGCGATCGATCAAATACACTGGCCTAGTTTTCGTCATACGTTTAGCCATTACCACTTGCACATCAATCCCATTTTGATTCGCCTAAGCAAACGTCCCGATACCATAGGGGAATCCGCTCAGCACTGGTACAATCCACAAAGGCCAACGGAACTAGGTTTAGCAGCCCCTGTTAAGAGTCTGCTAAACAACATCCGTTTAGAACACATGTCATCGCACACATAAAACAGGTACTCCTTAATGTCCAGCACCGTACTTTGCCGAAAATATAATAAAGAGCTACCGGCTCTCACATCAGCGCCTTTTCCAGGCCCGGCAGGAATAGATATTCTTGAAAACGTTTCGCAACAAGCATGGGCTGAGTGGACAGAACACCAAACTCGACTGATCAATGAAAAACACCTCAACATGATTGATTTACAATCTCGTAAATACCTCACTGAGCAACGTAGCAAGTTTCTAAGTGGCGAAGATTTTGATAAAGCCGATGGCTATGTTCCTGAAAACAAAGAATAAAACTTAAATTAATTACTGAAAGTGCTTGACCCGAGTTCTGATAACAGGTTTAATGCGCCCTCTCAACGAACACTTGCTGCCAGGTAAGTAACACGTTCAACGAGTCGCCCGGATAGCTCAGTCGGTAGAGCAGAGGATTGAAAATCCTCGTGTCGGCAGTTCGATTCTGTCTCCGGGCACCATTATTCCGAGAAGCCTGTACTGAAGAGTACGGGCTTTTTTGTGCCTGCAAGAAATGAAACGGATTTTCGCCGTACTAATATTATCCAAATACACCCGATTTCTCCTCAACCTACTTTGCCTAAGCGCTTACTGGGATTTGGATGTTTAAAATTGCTGCGAATAAATTTGAATCTTATTGTTCTGCGAATTTTAAAGAAAACGCCAACAATCGACTTTATAATTTCCTCAGTGATAAATTTCTGATTATTAACGAAGCTTCATATCCAATTACGATGGTTATTACTTCACAAAAAAAATCCCAATAATTTTTACTCACTAGTAGTTAGCCCACTCAACACTAATTCACCCTAAATTATTCACTTCATCATACAGCGCTCAAGGCGAATTAACGCGAGTCAATAACCTTGAACTCTCTGGCAGAGCTTGGCGGACTTAATGCTCCCGAAGTTTAATAGAGAAAACATTAACATCAGAGGTGTTAAAGTCAGTGACGAAATAAACCTCGAGCTCGCTCAACTGAAATGCATCAGTTCGATCGCTAGAACGAAGAAAATCGCAATCAACAACACTGAAGATTACGGGCCTGAAAGTCTAGAATCATCAAATATATTCAGCGATCATTCTGTCAACGATGCGGTTACACACATTGAAAACCTAACAAAGGACGATACGGTATCAAACACTATTACCCTGGAGATGAAAGAAACAAATAATTTACCCACAGGAATATATTCGAGTACCTGCTTAGAAAGTGAACGGTGCAAAACTTTGAATAGTTTTCAGCAATATTCCTTGCTAAAGACCAAAGATCACTTATCAACGACAGTAGAGTATTCAACGCCAGGCAATACTCAGGCTCAGATCACTCTTATTATGAACGTAAAATAATGAAAGGACTAAGGCGGTCATTAGAAAAACCCGAAGAGCAGCGTTTAAAATGCCTGGTGACGCTCAGAGATATCAACGACTAAATTATCTATTATGAATCGCCCCTAGCTTTCTATTTAGAACTTAAACACTCTTCGGTTGCTTGACTGCTGATATCTTGAATTCTTCGCTGTGTCGTTCACCAGCCATAGCAGCCTCATCTGTTAACTCATTATATAATTAAATAGGTATCGAGTGAGCTAGGAGCGATTCAAGGTTCACTTACCTGATTGTTTACAAAAAGCTTACATTAGTGTTTAATACTTGAAGAACTGACGTACTAGTATAGATGAAAATTCTTTTATTATTTTTTATCTATGATCTACTGGCCGCCGTAAATAAGTACTGATACAAAAAATAATAAAATCACCACACTCTAAAAGAAATGGATACAGATAATGAAAAAAAATCGACAGATAAGTCTCAGGCTAACTAAGTAAATTCTATTTAGTAAAACGGTTATTAAATAACATCTAAAATTCAAATCCTCAGAATTATCTGAAGAATTTATATTTTATGAAACCTTATCGTCTTTGAGATTTATTATGCATAATAAAAAAAAACTAACAGCCTGCTTCAAAAAAATCCAATACATTTCTATTTTACAGTTATTAGAGATGCACAAAGTGTTTGTTCAGTATTATCACAATGCCAATTTACATAACTTTGTCACCGACATGGGTAAAAAAACAGGCGTTATTATTCTACAAGAAAAGAACACGAAAAAAATAATAGGATTCAGTACTTGGACAGAATTGGACATAACCACAAATGGCAAGAAATCTATTGGTATATTTAGCGGAGATACCGTAGTGGAGAAAGAATACTGGGGGAATAAAGAGCTACAAAAAACGTTTGTTAAACAATTGTTAAAGACAAAGATAAAGAACCCACAGACATCTGTCTTTTGGCTATTAATTTCAAAAGGATATAAAACTTATTTATTACTCACTAATAACTTTCCAAAACACTACCCTAGCCACAAAAGAAATAATATCAAACTAGAGTCCATTGTTGATGAGTACTGTGAGCAGCTTTATGCAGATGCTTACAACAAAGATAATCGACTCTTAAATTTTGGTGATAATTATCAATATTTAAAGGATGATGTTGCCGAAATAACACCCCATATGACAGACGAAAACCTTGAAATTCGTCACTTTACCAAACTCAACCCATCGTGGCAGCAAGGAACAGAACTGCCTTGTGTTGGCGAAGTATCCATTTATATGATGTGGCGATTTATGCTAAAAAACGTATTTTCCGTAAAGGGTAAAAAGACCCAAAAAAAGCATGTATTGGCAAAAAGTATAACCATAAATAAAGCGGTATATGAGTCATCTACGCAGAATACCGCAGACAGTAAAGAGGAAAATAAAGATCGTATACTGGAGCCAGCATAATGCTTTTTTTTACATCCATACTCAGTCGAGCTCTTCATCAAGCATCTTATCTATTATCAAAAAAAGGAGAAGATAAATTCTTACTCGCCTGTAAGAATATAGAAACTGCACAAAATACTATTTTAAATGATATTTTAAATAACGTCGCAAATAGTGAAAATGCAATAAAACATAAGCTTAACTCAAATAGCAGCTTAAAAGATTTTCAAAAGAACGTACCTATAACAGAATACGAGTATTGGTCTGAAACGATATCACAACAGCAGACTGGAAATAAAAATCTACTGACAAATCATGATTGCCAGCGCTATCAGCCTACTAGTGGCTCAACATCAAAAATCAAATGGATTCCTTATACAAAGCCATTCCTAGAGGAACTGGATAATGCCATCGCTCCTTGGCTAGCGGATATGTATCACAATTACCCAAAGATAAAAAAAGGTAAACACTATTGGTCTCTTTCTTGGGTTCCCAGTGATCTGCGCAATAAACTAACCGCCAGTATCAATAACGACCTGCAACTGCTCCCTTGGTGGAAACAGATTTTCATGACAGGAACCATGGCAGTCCCTGAATCTATTTCTTTAGCAGAATCTTCTGACGAATCATTTTTTGCTACAGCCTGTTATCTACTCTCTTGTGCAGAGCTAAGCTTTATATCCGTTTGGAGCCCTACGTTTGCTTTGAGCTTACTTGAGTTTATTCAACAACATAAAACGGAGATCACTCAGGTTTTAGCATCAGGTCAATGGCCAAGCAAATATAAAGGGCTAAACAATACAAAGGCTCCTAGAAATATAGCAACGTCTAAAATATTAAAGCGTTGGAAGGGGGAAATAGACGCAGATTTCACGTCTTCGGTATGGCCAAATCTCGAACTGATAAGTGCATGGGATACATCCTCTTCTAGAATATGGGCGAAAAAATTACAGCAAATATTTCCCCATAGTGAATTTCAAGGTAAAGGGTTATGGGCGACTGAAGGTGTTACTAGCATCCCCTACGGAACTCAATTCCCACTCGCCGTTAATAGTCACTTTTATGAATTTGAAAACTTATCTAATCAGAAAATAATCAACAGCTGGCAGCTATCAACGGGGATGAATGTACGCCCCATCATTAGTTCCTCTAATGGCTTATTACGCTACGCAATGAAAGATCAATTAAAAGTCACCGGGTTTATTGATCTCTGCCCATGCTTTGAATTTATCGGGCGCATTGAGGGCACAGACATGGTGGGGGAAAAACTTTCGCCAGAGACGGCGATTCAACTGTTAGATACATTTAATAATGAACACGATATAACGCCGATTACCCTTATCGCAATGCCTGCGAACAATCATCAAAGTAAGCCATGCTATTTATTACTGTGTGAGAATGACGGTTCTTTATGTGAAGATACTGTAGCAGAGAGAGAAGATCAGCTTGCGCAGTCGTTAGAGAAAATACTCTCTCAGCATTTTCATTATCAACTAGCCCGCGAACTCACTCAGCTGGGATGTGCTCGGGTTTGTATTAAACAGGACGCGTTAGCTTTGTACGCGAACCATAAAGTTGAGCAAGGTATGGTAAAAGGCAATATTAAAGTAGAGCCGTTAATACTGTGGCAAAACCAAAATTTTTTAATGATAAAATATTTTGATAATCCAGGATCTGACCATTCGGAAAATATAAACACAATGACCAGTGAACCGGCATGAGCCTTAGATACAATATTCGCTTAGCTCAAGCAGAGGATTCAGCAGCATTATTGCAACTCATTAATGATACTCCGCAAGAAGGCAACATAAGCCTTAATTTTGAACGCCATCCCAATTTTTTTCACGCAACCGGTATCACAACAAGTGAACCGGAAGTCTGGTTAATGGAAGATCTGCACAATAGCCGATTGGTCGCCTCCTTTAGTATTGGTAAGCGAGAAGTTTACGTTAACGAAAAAAAACGTTTAACACGCTACGGAAATGACTTAAGAATCCATCAAGATTACAAAGGGGGTCGTACGTTATTTCGTCTATTTAAGAAGTATAAAGAATTAATGCAAGACGAATGGATGCAAACCGTCATTCTTGATGAAAACAAAGCCTCAATAGAGACCGTTGGCAGCGGGCGATTATCGCTACCAACGTATCACCTTGCTGGTCAATTCGTTACACACATGGTGGCATTAAATAAATCATATTCTCCACCCTGTAAGCAGGTTCGGCGTGCAACGGTAAACGATGTAGACGACATTCAAGACTTTTTTGACCAACATGCAAAACAAAAAGAGTTTTACCCTTGCTATGATTTCAAAAAGATAGGAAGTAAAGATCCGTATTATCGTAATTTAGATATTAATGACTATTTTTTATATTATAACAATGAAAAACTAATAGGTGTTGTCGGCACCTGGAATCAAAAAGACTTTAAACAGACTCGATTCTTGTCTTATAACGGCAAGATGAAATTGCTTCGTCTAATTAATAATATAACCCGTAAATTTTTAGGTGGATTAAACTTGCCGGCCGCAGGTTTATTGGCCAACTACATGAGTTTACATTCGATTTTACTAAAAGATAATCAGCCAGAAATACTTGAAAAAATATTATCTCGTATTTTATGTGAGTATAAAGACTCAGAGAATGATGCATTAATCGTTGGCTTTGATAAACGCGACCCTCTGCATAAAGCATTAAAAAATCTCAAAAGTCATACCATAACGAGTAATCACTATCTTGCTAGTTATGGTGACAAACCTGAATATCTGAAGCATCAATCTGAACAGGATTCACCTACTCTATTTTATTTAGAACCTTCACGTTTATAAGGAGAGAAGTATGAAAACCTCTAAATCCTCTAAAGATTATATCGCTATGTGGTTTGATGTAAGAAAAGAATTAGGCATCAGCGACGCTATGAACATTGGTTCTATGAATAAGACGAATGGAGATACTCGATGGTACACGTTTCCGCACAGTAAAATGGATGGTATAGGGGGAATCGCAACAATTTTAAGAGAAAAAGGATATCCTTGTCGACAACTCCCACAAAGTGGTGAGAAATCAGAACCCAGTTATTGGAAGCTCTACCAGCTACGAAAATTAAAGAATAATAAGAACAAAAGTAATACGAACTATATTCCATCTAGAAGCATCCGTTGGAAGAACAATTACCCTTGTAGTAATGATAATACCGCCACTATTCTTAATGCGTTTTTTGACAAAGAAAATACATTACACATTAAGAGAAATGCTAAAAGAAATCGTGTTGCTTTTAGCACCTTCCTTATGTGGTCACTCAACAAAGCTATCGCAGATAACCTGATCGATGGTAATCAAAATTATTACTGGTTTTACCCAGTGAATCTTCGAGGTGCAATTTCACTCGGCAACGATACACGCAATTATTCATCGGGAATCAATATTTGCTTAAACAACTACATAACACCCAAGCAATTACAGCAAGAAATAAAGAATAAAATAAAAGTAAAAGAGCACTGGAGTACTTGGAAGTTAGCCCATATTGGTAAATGGATTGGAAAATCAGGTGTTCGCTATATTTATAATAGCATTAGCAAAAAGAATTTTTATGCCGGCTCTTACAGCTACTTGGGAGCTTGGCCTCTGCAAGAGGATAAAAATCCAGCTGAAAATGAAAATGAAGTCTGGGTTAGCTGCGGTATTGGAACTAAAAACTACCCTGTTTCCACCGGCATAATGGAATGGCATGGACAGTTAACGCTAGGGTTAAAACTGCACCCTATGATCTGCCAAGACGTTTCACTGACTCAGAAGTGCTTAAACGACTGGAAAAACAATTTAATCGAAGATAAAAATCATAATGAATTCATTTAGTTTCAATATAAAGCTGATTACACTACTTTTGATTACAGGAAGTGCTATTTATCTCCTGACCGATAATAAACCTACTCCTGAAAAGTCTAAGATCGAAGTCAACATTCCTGTCGTACCTTACACCGTAGCAAGATCAGCTGAGATTTCTATTCCAATCTATAGTCGAGGTAAGGTTTCCCCTGCTCAGACTCGTCACATTACCAGCGAAGTTCCTGGGCTGGTGACTTTTGTTAGCAAACAATTAATTAATGGAGGCTTGGTTCAACAGGATGAACTACTCATTCAACTTGATCAGCAGCCTTTCATACTCGATATTGCAAAAAAACAGTCGAGTTTGGACCAAGCTAAATTACACCTCGATGAAACGAAGGCCAAAGCCCGTGTCGCTAAAAAAGGGGCTGGCCGCAATGCTTCAGATTACGCCCTGTATGTTCCACAGCTACGGTATGCCAATAGCCAAGTAAAAGCCGCCAAAGCCGCCTTGAATTATGCAAATAAACAGCTAGAAAAGACCTCTATTAAGGCACCCATTGGTGGCAAAGTTATTATGGCAAAAATTAATACAGGAGAGTATCTGCAAACAACACAAGAACTGGCTAAAATTTACGGCACTAAAAAGGTTGAAATCAGACTGCCACTGAATGATTATCAAATTTCATTATTAGGTCTTCAATACTCCAAAGTAAAAACAGGACCTAAAAACACTCTGGATATTCTTCCCAAGGTGCTGATAAAGAACTTTCAAGATAATACCCTCATTTGGCATGGTACGATCACTCGCACCGAGGGTGAACGAGATGAAAATCAACTTCTCTACGTCATCGCGACAGTGAGCAATGATGATGCTAAGAATTTAACAACCAAACCGCTGCTACCCGGTTCATTTATTCAAGCGACCATTACCGGTAGTCAACAAAAAAACCTGAGCATGTTACCAAGAGAGAGTTTACAAGCAAAAAATAAACTCTGGATTATCAGTAAAGACGATCGTTTATCTCGCCGAGACGTTGATGTTATCTATCGAGGAAAAGATCACATTTACATCGCTTCAGGTATAAAACTGGGTGAGCGTATTGTCACAGGTTCATTTAGTAATCTCGTTGATGGACTATTGGTTGATCCTCAGCCTCGCCATCGTGCAGAAAAATATAATGAGCTCAAGACTCCTGCTATTGTCGAGGCTCTATAATGCGTTATTCCATCCAGTGGTTTGTGAATAATCCGGTTGCCGCTAACTTGTTTATGTTCGCTATTTTCGTACTAGGTCTAATCTCTATTCCTGATACTCGTATGGAGCTTATTCCAAACGTATCGTTAGAAAGAATTGGCATTCAAACCGTATTACCCGGAGCAACAGTTGAAACCGTTGAGGCAACCATCTGCAAGCCCTTAGAACAACGTATTTATGACATTCCTGGAACACTTGACCTTACATCAACCGCCTATGAAGGCCTATGCTCAATTACTCTCGATGTTGCCGCTGGATTTATTACCAAAGATATTCTCGACGAAGTAAAAAATAGAATTCAAAATTCTGATACCTTGCCAAAGGATGCCAGCCTGCCTGAAATTAAAGAATTGAATGTTAGAAACCGTGTTGCCAAATTAATTCTCAGTGGAGATTCAAACTATCCCGATCTCGCAAAAATTATGAGAAAGATACGCGGAGATCTTCTAGAGTTTGAAAACATCAGTATTATCGATCTTGAAAATATTAAACAGTCTAAAATTGAGATTAATGTTCCTTCTCATAACTTAGAAAAATACGACATAACATTTTCACAAATCAATATTCTAATTCAGCAACAGTCAGGACAGCTACCGGGCGGACTACTGAAAACTCAAGAAGGTAATGTTTTAATTACTTCAAATGAAATACGAGAAAGCAGTGAAGATTTTGAAAACATCGTCATTTTATCTAACAGTGACGGCGCAGAAATAAAGTTAAGAGACATCGCGACAATTACTGATAATCGTTACAGTCAAGAAAACCAAGCCAGTTTTGATAATAAACCAGCGGTATCGATCGATATTTACCGCATTGGTGATCAGAATATTATGGATATCGCAAAAAGTTTGAATATCTACATTAGTAATGCTCAAATTCCTGACAACATGCAACTGCATATATGGCAGGATGACTCAAAACATTTTAAGAGCCGTATAAATCTATTACTAGATAATGCATTGACGGGCTTATTATTACTTTTTACTGTGCTGTTGTTATTTTTAAATGCTCGTCTTTCATTTTGGGTAAGCCTAGGTATCCCAGTATCTTTTTTTGGCAGTTTATTTTTAATGCCATTTTTTGATGTGTCTATTAATGTTATCTCGCTGTTTGCTTTTATATTAGTTCTCGGAATCGTAGTAGATGATGCAGTCGTTGTTGGAGAGTCCGTTCATCAACAAAATCAACTGGGAAACTATGGTCGAGAGGGTGCATTAGAAGGCACTTATCAAGTCTATAAACCTATCTTTTTTGCCATCGCAACCAGCATTGTTGCTTTTTTACCTTTATTATTTTTGCCTGGGCCAGAAGGTAAATTAATGCAGGCGATTCCTATTGTCGTTATTTTAACCCTTATATTTTCATTATTAGAATCAATCTATATTCTGCCGGCTCATTTATCAGGCAACAAACCAGCGTCTAACAAAAACCCAAACATACTGGTAAGAGTTCAGAACTCTTTTAGTCATAACCTCGATAGGTTTATTGATAAAATCTATCAACCACTATTAATTAAATCACTGAATAATAAAGGTCTCGTAATTATTAGCTTCAGTTTAATCTTTATTATTTTCATGGTGGTCGTCTCCACTGGCTGGATGCGCATCGCGTTATTTTCAGCGATTGAAGCGGATGTTGTTGTTGCCAATATTAGTTTTCCTGAAGGCTCTCCACGAGATAAAACAAAGGCAGCCATTAAGCAGTTAATTGCCGCAGCGAATCAATTAAAGAAAGAAACAAATCAAAACTCATCACCGACTATTTTGCATGTCTATTCTGTTATAGGTCCGAAGAATAAAATATCAAACCTAGATCTTAATAAAAACTTAGACCATAACGCACAAGTAACACTAGAATTGTCTACAAGTAAGACACGCCAACACAGCGGGCAAGAACTCATCAATCGCTGGCGTGAACTTACAGGTTCCATAACCGACATTGAAGATCTAAAGTTCAGCGCTAGTTTAAACCCTGCTAAACCTGATATTAATATTGAATTCTCTGGTTATAATTTAACTCAGTTGACCAGCGCTGCGGATCAATTAAAAGAAATACTTGCTGAGTACGATGGCAGTTACGATATACGTGATTCTGTTAGCAGCGCTAAGCAACAAGCTAACATAGAGCTAAAAGACAATGCCACCGCTCTAGACTTATCTTTAGAGCAGGTTTTATCGCAAGTTCACCGAGCCTATCAGGGCAGCGAAGTACAAAACATACAAACACAAGATGATGAAATCAGTGTCTGGTTAGGTTTACCTGAAGACGAACGTTCTTCTATGTGGTACCTCGAAAACCTTCCCATTAAATTAGCGAGCGACCAGTATGTTAGCTTGTCATCTATTGCAAATATTGAATACCAGCCTGCACGCAATCAAATTAAACGCTATGAGCAACAACGAATCATATCCGTCAGTGCCTATGTTGATAGTCAGAAAAACTCTATTCCACACATAAAAAAGGAATTACAAGAATTTAAACTGGATAAAATCATTAATAACCATCCAGGCATTCGTTGGAATACAGCAGGACAACAGAAGAGTATTGCATCATTCTTAAAAATATTAACCAAAGGGTATCTCATCGCTATTTTAGTGATGTATCTAATGATGGCTATACTCTTTGCATCTTATAGCCAGCCTTTATTAGTGCTTTTTGCGATCCCTTTTGGGCTACTGGGTTCACTCGTGGGTCACCTATGCTTGAATCTAGAATTAACACTCTGGTCTTTCGTCGGTATGGTCGCCGTGAGTGGTGTTGTGGTTAACGACAACCTCGTATTAATGAATTACATAAATCAGCAAAGAGAACAAGGCCAAGCCGTCTTTGTTGCGGTGTGCGACGCGGGGAAAAAACGCTTTCGTCCCATCCTACTCACATCACTAACCACCTTTATTGGATTAACTCCATTAATTTTAGAAACCAGTATTCAAGCTAAGTTTTTGATTCCGATGGCCGTTTCTCTCGCCTTTGGAGTTTTGTTTGCGACCTTTATTAGCTTACTGCTGGTACCTGCCAGTTATTTATTACTCGACCAATGGTTAACCCTTTCATCAAATAGTATCAATAAAATGCGTCGTAAAAAAAATACGATGGATTTAGTTGAGCAAGCCTACCAACAAGGCTTTCAACAAGGCAGTAGCAGTAATAAAAAGAAAACGAGTCCGTATCGTGACGATGTTCTTGATTCAAGCTGGGAAGCTGGCTGGCAAGACGCTGAAAATAATAAAGAAGGATTTTCATCATGACCTACCAACGCCCACTCTCTACAATCGAACGCTATTATGTTAGTTGCGACAGCATAAAAGAGAGCAAGCATTACACCCCCTGCATCAATCAAATGGTCATTGAAGGCAATGCCGATATCGATGTTGAAGCATTTCGTCGCGCAACCACAAAAGCATCGTACGCAAACCCAGGAAGCCGCGTAAAGTTAAAGGGTCATCTAGGCTTTAGTCGCTGGGTTGATAGTGAACACAGCACACCCCTACGCGTAATCGAAAACAATTGGGATGGGCTGAGTAATGCAGAGGCTGAGTTTCTACAAGATCCCCTACCTGTTCGCAAAGGACCGACGAGCGAAGTTCTGATTATTATTAACAAAGTATTAAATAAATCTTTCGTTATTATTCGCAGCCATCACGGCGCAATGGATGGGCGTGGCACACTACATTTTGCTAATGATGTATTTCGCTGTCTTCGCGGTGAACTTCCGATTGGAGAAAATAGTAATATTACAGACATGGAGCTTGCTAAATCCATTAATCATAATGCACAACCCTCTTTTCTAGGCCCTGACGTCTCAGCCCCAACAGGACAACCCGTCAATATCAGTGACGATAAAAAACTGCAAACCTCCCGTTGGATTCGTCGCTCACTACACGGTAAGCACAAGGGTATTTTAGCTAAAGTCGCATTAGAAATCGCTCGCTACGCGCGTTTAAAAGGCAAACAGGATGTGCGATTCCAAATACCCGTGGATATGCGTTCCCACAAAGCTGGCCTGCATTCAACCGCCAACTTAACGGGTGGAATTGTAGTTGCTGTCGATATTGATACCAATAGCGAGCAATGGAATCAAAATATTAAGTCACAGCTTGCCAATAAGAAAGAAACTGAAGTCCCCAGTTTTTTCCGATTCTTTCCTTTTCACTTACTGAATTGGGTTCCTAGAAAGACCATACACAACAGTAATAACCGCTTAGTTAAAAAACGTAGATTACAGGGCCAATTTCGTACCACAGGAATCATTTCTAATTTAGGTTTACTAAAGTTAGAACATTTTAGTGGCAAAGGCTTTAACGCTAAGAAATGTTATTTTTTACCACCTGAGTTCGATACCACTGCATTATTTGTCACGCTTGCGGGCCACCCTGAAGGCGTCGAAATCTTAATGCGCGCACCAGCGGAATTGGACGGGGGTCGAATAGAAGAATTATTAGATTTTATTATTGACAACATTAAACATAAAGAGACTTTTGAGGAGCAAGCCTTTTCCACTTAACGGCGCTCTGCTCAACATGCTTACAGTGCCACTAATTAGCTGCTAGTCTTATGCAATACTTAAGCAAAAAGGCTAAATGATGAAGGCATCTGATTTATTTGTTAAAGCATTAGAGCAAGAGGATGTGGAATACATTTTTGGTATTCCTGGTGAAGAAAATTTAGATGTCTTAGAGTCTTTAAGAACCTCCTCCATAAAGCTAATACTCACTCGTCACGAACAGGCGGCAGGCTTTATGGCAGCGACCTACGGACGCTTAACTGGCAAAGTAGGTGTTTGCCTGTCCACGTTAGGTCCCGGTGCGACTAATCTGGTTACTGCGGCGGCCTACGCCCAACTCGGCGGCATGCCCATGCTAATGATCACGGGACAGAAACCCATTAAAGCCAGTAAACAAGGACGCTTTCAAGTACTCGATGTCGTTGACATGATGCGCCCTATTACTAAATATACTGCGCAAATCGTCAGTGGTGAAAGGATTGCTTCACAAGTGCGAGAGGCCTTTCGTATTGCCAGTGCAGAGCGTCCTGGCGCCGTGCATTTAGAACTCCCCGAAGACATCGCCGATGAAGAAGTAAGCCCTAATCTCATTACAGCAAGTAATATTCGCCGACCCGTAGCAGAAGAGAAATCGATTAAACAGGCCGTCGATATGATAGAACTGGCTAACGCCCCATTATTATTAATCGGTGCAGCGGCGAACCGAAAGATGTCGAGCAAAATGCTCACGCAGCTCGTCAAAGAATTTAATATTCCCTTTGTGACCACCCAAATGGGCAAGGGTGTGGTGGATGAATACAACGACTTATTCTTAGGTAATACCACACTATCAGATGGTGACTTTGTGCATCGCGCCATTGCCCATGCTGACTTAATTATTAATGTTGGCCATGATGTTGTCGAAAAGCCTCCTTTCTTTATGCGTAACAACGACAAAAAAGTTATTCATATCAACTACATGGCAGCCGAAGTCGATCCTGTTTATTTTCCTCAAGTTGAAGTGATTGGTGACATTGCTAACAGTATTTGGGCAATTATGGAAAAATTGCATATTCAAAAACATTGGGATTTTAGTTATTTCGATAAAGTTAAAGCCGCTGAAGAAAAAGAGTTACCGCGCGGCTGCAACGATGACCGCTTTCCGATGTACCCTCAACGCATCGTATCCGATGTGCGTAAAGCAATGCCAGATGATGGCATCATCGCGTTAGATAACGGTGTGTATAAAATCTGGTTCGCAAGAAATTATAAAGCCCAAAAACCTAATACTGTTTTGCTCGACAATGCATTAGCCACTATGGGAGCTGGATTACCTTCTGCTATGGCCGCAAAATTGGTCTATCCCGACCGGCCTGTTATTGCTATTTGCGGTGATGGTGGCTTTATGATGAATAGCCAAGAGTTAGAAACCGCCATTCGACTCAAACAACACCTCATTATTTTAGTTCTGCGTGACAATGCTTACGGCATGATCAAATGGAAGCAAGCCCATATGCAGTTTGATGAGTTTGGTTTAGATTATGGTAATCCAGATTTTGTAAAATATGTTGAAGCTTATGGTGGTAAAGGCCATCGTATTAAAGCGGCACAAAAGTTATTACCGCTGATTCAATCCTGCATGGCAGATCATGCCGTGCATCTTATTGATATACCAATTGATTATAGTGAAAATGACGAAATCTTAAATAATCAATTACCCACTCTTAGCGCTAAAATTTAAGCAATGCTAACGCTTGCCTAACGCTAAAGACGAGTGAAAAGAAAAGGACCTGATATGTTAAATAAACGTTATCCCTATTATTTGGCCAACGAAGCCGTTTTCGCCAATGAAGACCTAGACGTTACTGACAAATATTCTGGCGAAGTCGCAACCCGAGTAGCACTGGCCGATGAAGTGGCGATTGATAAAGCCGTTGCCGCCGCGGAAGCAAGCCAAGAAGCCATGCGCAAGATGGCACCTTATGAGCGCCAAGATATTTTAAATCACTGCGTGAAACGCTTTACAGAGCGTGCAGAAGAGATGGCACTGGCGTTATGCATAGAAGCCGGTAAACCGATAAAAGATGCACGCGGAGAAGTCGGCCGTTTAATTGATACCTTCCGTATTGCCGCCGAAGAATCCGTTCGCATGAGTGGAGAAATAATGAACCTCGAAGTCACGCCTCGCGCTCGCGGTTATACCGGCATGTATAAACGTGTACCGATTGGCCCTTGTTCATTTATCTCGCCCTTTAATTTTCCATTAAATCTGGCCGCACATAAAATTGCTCCCGCCCTCGCCGTTGGCTGTCCTTTTGTATTAAAGCCTGCAAGCCGAACTCCTATTGGCGCGCTAATCATTGGTGAAGTATTAGCAGAAACAAATTTACCCAAAGGCGCATTCTCTATCTTGCCCTGTTCACGCGATGGTGCAGATTTATTTACCGTAGATGATCGCTTCAAATTATTGAGCTTTACAGGTTCTCCTGATGTTGGCTGGGATTTAAAAGCTCGAGCAG
This sequence comes from Oleispira sp., assembly GCA_051278005.1. Classification (GTDB taxonomy): domain Bacteria; phylum Pseudomonadota; class Gammaproteobacteria; order Pseudomonadales; family Oceanobacteraceae; genus Oleispira. The sequence continues at coordinate 63,986 of JBNMQK010000002.1, forward strand.
GGAAAAAACCCGTTATCTTAGAGTTAGGAGGCAATGCCGCCTGTATCGTAGATGAAGATACTGATAAAGAAAGTGGCGGTTTAGACGACGCGGTAGATCGCATTATTTATGGTGCTTTTTATCAGTCTGGCCAAAGTTGCATTGGGGTACAGCGCATTCTTGTGCATGAGTCGTTATATGATGAATTTAAACAAAAATTCATCTCCAAAGTCGCACTGTTAAAAATGGGCGATCCAAAAGACGAAGAGACCTTTGTAGGCCCCATGATTTCCCTTTCTGAAGCTGACCGCTTAAAAAGCTGGATTGATGAAGCCGTCGCACTAGGCGCCGATTTATTAGTCGGTGGTAAGCAAGATGGCGCCATGCTCGATGCAACGGTATTAGAAAATGTACCTGATCATGCTCAGCTCAATACTGAAGAAGCTTTTGGTCCTGCCGCCATTTTAAGCTCGTTTTCTCATTTTGATGATGCGCTTAAAGAGGTGAATAACAGTAAATTTGGCTTACAAGCCGGCATATTTACTCGTGACCTTTATAAAATGAACAAAGCCTGGGATGAGTTAGAAGTCGGTGGTGTTGTGATCGGCGATGTGCCGAGCTGGCGTGTCGATAATATGCCTTACGGAGGGGTTAAAGATTCAGGGGTGGGTCGTGAGGGTATTCGTTTTGCAATGGAAGATATGACTGAAATTAGACTGTTAGTGATACGCGATAAGAATCGTTAATTGAATATTGCCCTAGCAGGTATTTGGCCAGCTCAGGTGCTTTTAAAGTATGGGCTGGTTAATGCCATACTTTTCAAATAATTTTTTCATTCCTCCCGTTTTCTTTAATTCATCCAACATCGCATTAACCTCATCGAGGCTAGGTAAAATACCAGGGCGAAGTAATACGGCATGGTTGTAAACTTGGTCTAAGTTATCTGAGATTAATAAACGGGATTTCACGCCAGGATTCACTAATAAGAAACGCTGTAGGTAGGCTTTGGTAACAACAGCGATATCACCTGTTTCTTTTAATAATAGTTTTATATTTCTATCATTATCAGGTGTTAACATCATATTAAATTCTTTAATCAAATAATTTCGGTCAGCATTAAAGTTCGCAAATCAATAAAATGAATACAGTCTTAAATCTCATAATGTCAGTATGGCCAACAGCTTACAGAACACCAGAGACATCCTTAACCTCTATTCACTCTATTTTATACAATTATCCTCGCAGAAGTTTATGACTTATTTTTGAGTACAACACGGTAACGAGGGCTACCTTTTTCTAAACGCTCAATAGCGGCATTCACGTCGATAAAATCGAAGATTTCTACTTCAGGCTCAATATTATGACGAGCAGCAAACTCTAGCATCTGACCGATCACCGCTGGGCTGCCCACTGGCGAACTTGAAATAGAACGCTGAGCGCCCATTAATGTAAGAACACTGACCTCTACGGGTTCCAAAATAGCCCCTAAAAAGTGCAAACGTCCCTTTGGCTTTAAAGTTTGTACATAGCTGGCCCAGTCCAACTTTACATTTACCGTTGATAAGATCAAATCAAACGAATAAGCGGCGGTCGCTAGCGCTTCGCTATCACGTGAATTCAAGGTTTTATGCGCACCTAACTCTAAGGCTTCAGTGCGCTTAGCGTCAGAAGAAGTGAACGCAGTCACTTCACAGCCCCAAGCATTTAAAAATTTAAGCGCCATATGACCTAAACCGCCAATACCAATCACCGCCACTTTTGCTGTTGGCTTTAAATCAAACTGCACCATCGGGTTATAAACAGTGACACCACCACAAAAAAGCGGTCCTGCTTTTTCACTGCTTAACGCATCGGGTAAAGCCACAACGCTGGTTGCTTGCGCACGGACTTTATCAGCAAAACCACCATGGCGGCCAATCAATGTGCCTTGTGCACTGCGGCATAAGTTATGATCGCCTTCAAGGCAAGTATTGCAATCGTTACAGTAGCTCGAATGCCAACCTAACCCAACACGATCACCGATGTTAAATTTACTAACATGCTTACCTAGCGCACTGATTGTACCTGCCACTTCATGACCTGGAACGAAAGGATATTGAGTAATGCCCCATTCGTTATTCAGCATGCTTAAATCACTATGGCAAATACCGCAGTAATCAACCGCTATTTCTACATCGTGATCTGCCAAAGGACCTGGATCGTATTCGTAGGCTTTTAATTCACCGCCGGCTTCAAAAGCTGCATAAGCTTTAATCATAATAGATGTCCTAGATAAGGTTATTCGTTAAGAATTTAAATAAAGATAATAACACTATCTTTATGCGCAAAAAATAAACGTAAGATTAGTCTAATAATGCATCAAGGTGTTTACCAAAAATGGAACAGTCTGCATTCGCCAACATAACTAACGCATCCATTGATCAGGAAAGCCTTTCGTCTGCATCATCGCCATTGAATCCATCATTAAAGCAATGGCGACATGAACCCAAACGCCTCCCCAAATAGACTTTGAACGTAATGCTAAAATACCTAAGAAAAAACCAAAAGAGATAGCACCAAAAGACTCTAACCACAATTTAGGAAAGTGCAACATAAGGTAGGGTAAGCACATAATAGCGACCGATAAGCTGCCAAAGGGAATACGTAAACCGTTAACCAAAAAACCTCGGAAGAAAAACTCTACCGCAATAAACTGCAATATATAAATACATTCCCATAAAATTAAATCTAACCAGCTTTTGTGTGCTAAATCGTAAAAGGGATAATGACTAGCGAAGTCTTCACGAAAGCTCACCAAGAATGCAAAAAACATAATAGGGGATGCGAGTAACACATAACCCAACCAATGCTGTTTAATAAGGCCTACTTGCCAGCCGTAATTTTTCAGCGACTGTTTTAGTACCCATTTGATCGTTAACATAGGTATGATCAAAAAGCACAGCACATTCCAAAATCCCCACCACACATACCCTAATAATTCACGATAAGGATGATAGCGAAACCCTCGAGACCAAGCCTGATTTTTAATATCAAACCAAGCCTCAACAAGTTGAATAGTGTCGAGTAATACGCTGGCATATTTTAAGTAGTGCACCATCAACAAACACACACAAGCAACAATAATAACCAGCCAAACTCGCTTACGTTCAACATCATCATTTAAATGAGCACGCTCTGCTTTTGCCTCGTTATCAATGGCGGTTATCGCACTGAGTATTTGCTTGGGATTTAACACATGGCAAATTTTTTTAAACAGAGTTATCCGCAGCCTTGCATGAAAATCCACGATTAACCCCCAGTTACTGGGGGCATAAAGGCCACTTCATCATCACTATTTATGACGACATCAAGGTTGCAGAAGTTCTGATTTAGCGCAGTACGAATACTATCATCCTGCAAAGCACTCATACCCTGAGCAATTAAAACGTGTTGCAGCTCTGCGATCGTTTTACCTGAAAATTCATTACCTAACTGCAAGCCCGCTTGGCCAATCTCATCTTTAAGACGAGCAAAAAACAATACGTTAATCATATCTTGATCTCCATTAAAAAATGTTAATTATTCAGCGTTCCAGTCGCCACTTTTACCACCGGTTTTTTTCAGTAATTTAATATCACCAATGGTCATACCTTTATCGACGGCTTTACACATATCATAAATAGTCAGTGCCGCAATAGAAGCGGCGGTTAACGCTTCCATTTCGATACCTGTTCTATCAGCGACTTTACAGCGTACTTCAATACGTAACTCGGTTGCACTGATGGCTTGAATGTCGACCTTAGCCCCAGCGATCATTAAAGGGTGACACATAGGAATCAATTCCCAAGTCTTTTTGGCCGCTTGAATGCCCGCAATACGTGCGGTTGCTAATACATCGCCTTTCTTATGTTTACCTTCGGTAATCATGGTTAAGGTATTGGGCAGCATAGTCACAATGGCTTGGGCTAATGCTTCGCGCTTTGTCACGTCTTTTTCACTAACGTCAACCATACGCGCTTGGCCTTTTTCATCTAAATGGGTTAAATCCATTTTCATTCCCAACTTATTTTTTATAAGATTCGTTATCTGTGAGTAGCCGCGCTATCGTATTAAGCTCTGTCGAATCATTCGCGTTATTAAAACTGAGTTCAGCATTATCTGCTTCCACAATATGAATACGGTCCATTGAACGCAATAATTTTTGCAAGGCATTTTTATTTTCAGCCAAGCACTGTTCAAAGATTGGCAGCATGCTTTTGTGATACAAACCATGCAAGGGCTGTAACCCTTGATGCGAAAATACAATCGCCTGTAATGGATCATTCGATGCGTGCGTCTCTAAACAAGACCCTACCTGAGTCGACAATTTAGTGGCTAGTTGCGCCATTATTTGAGTCGTCATCAAGGGCGTATCGCACGGTATAACTAATAACCAGTCATGCTTTGCGTGCTGCAAACCCGCCGCCAAACCGGCCATTGGTCCTTGCGAATCTTCCGACTTATTATCCCTTTTATTATCAACGATGCAATCGAGTTGATAACCTTGGTAAAGCTCTCTATTACGATTGCAGCTAATGGTTAAATCATCCACCAACGGTGCGATGCAATCAATCGCATATTCCACTAATGGTTTCTGCGCTAAACAGATCAAACCTTTATCTCTACCGGCCATGCGGCGACCTTCACCCCCCGCTAGAATCAATCCACTTAATAAATTATTGGGCGCCGTCATTAGCCGTGTCCATGCGCAGTGGTTAACGTGTAAAAGTCTATCTCGTCCCCCACCGTAATTAATTCACCAACAGGGACGCACGCAAAGCCATCACCCCAACTAGCAGAGGATAAAATACCCGAGCTTTGGTTGTCGAAAATTTCAATGTCGCCGCCGTTAAAGCGGGCACGTAAAAACTCAGTACGGCCAATAGACTTTTTAGTATTAAATGACGCGTTACCTTTTAGCACCCGTAACGGTTGCGCCTCAGCACCTTGCACAGCCCACAAAAAATCTCGCGCAAGTTGATAAAAAGTAACCACCACAGCAGCAGGGTTGCCCGGTAAGCCAATAACAGGGGTTTGATTAAAATGTCCTAACGCAAACGGTTTGCCAGGCTTGATCGCCAGACGCCACATCTCTAATTCGCCGCCGCGACTAATGGCCGCTTTAATATGATCTTCTTCACCCACCGAGACACCACCACTGGTTATAATAACATCGGCTTGTGCGCTGGCTTGAGTTAACACCCGCTGCGTATCTGCAAGCGTATCGGCAGCAAAAAAGGGACCCACAACGTCCATCCCCATGCGCTGTAATAAACCGATTAGGGTAAAGCTATTGGTATTATAAATTTTTCCAAGACTCAAGGGTTTGCCTGGCTCAACCAGCTCATCACCGGATGAAATAATAGCGACTTTTAATGGTTTTTTTACCTCTACGTGACTAAAGCCCATGGACGCTAATACGCCTAAATCTTCTGCGCGTAAAATACGGCCCGACTCAAACAGTGTTTGACCGATCGTAATATCCTGCCCTGTGGGTCGAATATTTTGCTGCAATTGGGCATTCGTTAGGTTGGCAGGAAAAATTACCTCACCCTTTTCAGTGATTTCACATTGCTCCTGCATCACCACTATATCGGCGTTTTCAGGGACAGCGGCACCGGTAAAAATTCGTGCACAGGTGTTTTCTAATAACGGTTCAGGTGCATCTCCTGCCGTAATACGTTGTGATATCCTAAGTTCTATATTGCCCTTGTCGGCGATCTGCTGCTGACAATCAATTAAACGTAAAGCGTAACCATCCATCGCACTGTTATCAAAACCTGGGACGTTAATAGACGAGGTAACTGTCTCAGCCAAAACCCGTGTTAATGCAGAATGCAGGCCCACGGTTTCGGTTCCCACCAAAGTGCCATATTGCTGCGCGCGCAGTGCCAGAACGGCACGAGCATCTTTTAATGGCACAAGGCCTTTCACTAACGCAGGGGAATCACAAAATGACATGGTTACTCTCTATAATTTTTTCAGTTCAGCTATTATGAAGGATCCGTCAGCAATGGAATGCACGCTTTATTGAATCAAGTCTCTTTTTTATCATCAGCACGATAATAACGACGAATTAAACGGCTGAGTGCTTTACGCCATGGCTTTGGTTTGATGCCAAAATTATGCTTAATTAATTTACTGTCTAAAATTGTTTCACTGGGCTGACACTTATCATCGTCTAGCGCTGTTAGCGTCACGTGCGCAAGGTCTTCGTACTGGCGAGCTTCTGCCAACAAAACTTCGGCAAACGCATACTCCGTCGTGCTCTCCACACTGCAGTAGTGATAAGTACCCCATAAAGATTCATCACAACCAATTTGTTGCAGCAATGCATGAATAACCTGAGCAATATCGTCAGCAGGTGTCGGCGCAATCCGAATAAGGTTATCTAACGTTAAACTGCCTTGGCTGCGCGCCTTGACAAGCATTTGTACCGCATAGTCTGCCGCCAATAAACTGAACGGTTGATTGACACGAACAATTAAGTGTCGAAGCTGCTGACGAACCTGGTTTTCTATCGAAATTAACCGTTCATCTCCTGTCATTGCATCATTTTCGAGGCTGCCCAGCTCGTCATAAACAAATACTTTGGCAGACGAAAGTAGAACAATGGGAATGTCCTGCTCAATCAGCCGCTCAATCCACACTTCTAAGTGCTCTATCGCGTTGGCGTCCTCTCCAGAGGCAGACAATATAGCCAAAGGGGCGGAAGCCGTACCTAAGGGAATTGAAAGCGGTTCTCGACTATCCAAACGACGGGAGCTGAAAGGAAGTGCTAATTCACTGGCCAAATCAGCCAAACACTGACCCACAGGAAACTCAGCCCCAATGATAAACCAATGACGATTAGTACCGCTAAATCCCATGTCACTTACTCCGTAATTATTCTGCCAACCCATTGATTTTATTATAACTTACCCATTTAATTAATAATGCTTAATACAAAAAATAAACGTTCACTATTAAGAAAAGTAACTACACTAAGAGGGTCTTTGATCAATATGATATCGCTACAATATGCTTAAACAGTTTGGATTTCTTCTCTTTTTTCTCAGTTTTTCTTTTACTGGATTCACTAGCCCGATTACTTATAACGAACAGGAACCCAACTATTTGGGTATGGCTCAATACATCAGTCATGATGAAGCTTTATCTTTGAATGAGGTCCGTCAACTCAATAACGCTGCATGGAATGAGATAAATATTAAAGAGGCTAGCTTTGGCTTTAATCAACGCCACTTTTGGTTCCGGTTGCCACTGCAAAATATATACAGCTCAGATACCCCTTGGCTTTTACGCAGTAACTATCCCTTACTCGATCACATTGACGTTTACCTGCTAGCCGACAACGAGCTTGTACAAGAGTTTCACAGTGGTGATACATTCCCTTTTAATCAACGGCCCATTAAGCAGCCCACCTTTGTATTTCCATTAAAGATAAACACCGATAAAGAATATTTTATTTACCTACACATACAAACCACCAGCTCGCTTCAACTGGCTCTATCATTGCAGACAGAACGTTATTTTTGGCAAACAGTTGCCATCGAGAATGTAACAAGTGCTGCTTTTTACGCTATTTTACTGAGTATGCTTTTTTACAACGCGGTCATATTTTTTATTGTTCGGGCCCGTAGCTATTTATTTTATATTTTTTACATCGCTTCATTCACACTCCTTATGGCAAGCATTCATGGCTGGGGGTATCAGTTTTTATGGCCTAACAGTCCCAAGATACACGAACTGTCTGTGGTACTTGCAATCGGTCCTGTCATTATTTTTGGAGTCTTATTTACTTCGACATTTTTGAAACTAGCGACTCTCAGACCTCGGCTAAATCGACTTGTATTATCACTTGTGTGGATATCTTGTGTCTATTGTTTTGCAGTACTGATATTGACTTATGCCATCATGATCAGAGTGGGATCTGCACTGGCTATTGTGGCAGCGGGCATTATCATATTTGCGACTCTGCGAGAATGGTTTCGCAGTAGAAGCCGTGAAGTCATGCTGTTTATTATTGCCTGGATAACACTATTGATCGGATTTTCACTTTACAGTGGTCAAAAATTTGGACTGCTGCCTATTAACACACTAACTGAACATGCCATCGAAATAGGCGCTGTGCTGGAGGTTTTATTACTCGCATTAGGCTTAGCGGACCGTATTAATAGCGAACGCAAAGCACGCATAGAGACTCAGACACAAATGTTAGACATCCAAATTAAAGCCAATCAAGAGCTTGATAATAAAGTAAGGGAACGCACCGAAGAGTTAGAAAATTTGAACGACCACCTTCAAACAACCTCGATAACCGATTCGTTAACTCAAATTAAAAATCGCCATTATTTTGATAATAAATTTTCAACAGAATATCGTCGCGCTTTCCGTGATAAATCTTGGGTTGCATTATTAGTTATTGATATTGACCACTTTAAATTATTCAACGATCACTATGGTCATCAGGCAGGCGATATTGTATTGCAAGCCGTCGCTAAAAGTATGGTAGACGTAGTACAACGTCCGAGTGATGCTGTCAGCCGCTTCGGGGGCGAAGAGTTCACGGTATTATTACCGAACACTCCGAAAGAAGGCGCTTACAAAGTAGCCGAAAGGATCCGAAAACACATTGCTGAATTACACGTTAATTGGCAACAGCAATCACTCTCTGTCACGGTGAGTATTGGTTTGGCATCTTGCATCCCTTCTCACTACGATGGCGAAGCTCTTTTATTAAAGCAAGCGGATGATTTTTTATACGTGGCTAAAGATCATGGTCGTAATCAAGTGGTTTACGAAGATAATAACCCTACCGCAACCCAATACCAAACGATCAAATAAAAATGGGCAGCATCAAGATGCCACCCATTAACGTTATGATTTATGATTGAGTTTCTACTTATGCCCTTTATTGAATGCCTTTGTGCTTAATGACTTTCTATTGAAAGCTAGCATTCCTAGCAGAGCCAGTGCAAAAACCCCTAAGTGGCCTCCAGGCATATCTAAAGCAACTACGATAGGATCATGATCAGATGAGCGATACGCATCCGGAGCGGCGTAATGGTCAATTGAGTCATAAGCCTGGCCATTCTCTTCTGTTTGATAATCCATCAAACTGTCTTCTACCGAGTTAATATGCCAAGCATCAACGCTCACCACATGCTGCAATAAAGAGTCGCTAGCAAGAGCATGATCTAGGCTTCCTAAAAACCCGGCAAAGGAATAAGAATAAGGGTCAGTCTCTGTTGCTTTATCGGTGTATTTTAAATTACTAAAGCCATCATCATAAAATGCCTGCATGGGGTCTTCCTTACTATAAGCATTCAGGTCTCCAAGAATCATCACTTCATCGGTTTCAATACCCGTTGGATAGGTGGCTAAAAACTGAGTGAGCCCTTGAGCTGCTCGGGTGCGCATAATGTTACAATTCGCTTGGCCATCGTCTCCCTCGTTGACTTCTCCACAGGAAGATCCTTTGGACTTCAAATGATTCACCGACAAGGTAAATTCTTGGCCGTTGTAATCAAAAGTTTGAATGATGGATGGGCGATTTTTGCGGTCATCAAACAAGGGGTTACCGTCCTCATCCACAGGAGAGTTTGCGCTATCAAGAATAACGGTTTCACCCACTAAAGAGACTTTATTTGGGCGATATAATAAACCCACCGTAATGGCATCAGTGCCAATCAGCATGTTTGGATCATTGAGAAAAGGATTCACAAAACGATATTCATTACCGCCAGACTGGACTTTGTTTAAGTCATCCAGCAAATGCTGAATAGCACTATTACGAGTAAAGCCATCATTCTCCAATTCCATCAAGCCAATAATATCGGCATCAATAGCCTCGAGAGCTGCAACGATTTTTTTACTTTGCATATCGAAAGCTTCTGCTGTTTTGGCGCCACGCGCTGTTGGAAAACCTTCGCCTAAACCATCACCGTTAAAGTAATTCAGTACATTCATACCCGCGATAATGAGATTAGCGCCTACCTCTTTTATGGGCTCAAAAGTTCGAGCATTCGTGGGATCGATCGTAATAGCAGAAGGGATAAGGGTGTAATTGTTTCGATAAGCGTTCATAACCCCAGTGACGCTAGGGACACTATAACCAATACGCATGGGGTTCTGAGCAGTCAAACCACTGTCATCAGGAAAAGGAATAAAGCGGGGATACGATGCGGATACCCCATCATCGATTAACAAGACATCCAGTAAACGCGCATCGAATAATGCTTGCGCTTCTGCCGACATCGGCAATGCAACTTCAGTCGGCTGAAAATGTAATTTCGATGAGACCACGAACTGTCCGTAATTACCTAAGCCATAACCTGTGCCGTATAAATCGCTGACGACTAAGTACTGGTTATTACTCACCAACATGCCCTCGACCGCTTCAAAATCAGTAAGAGCATTGACGGGCAAATCAAAACTAACCGCAGCAGGAATCTCATTTCCCTGTGAACAGATAATAAAGTCTTGTACCGATTTTAACTGCGTTACTTTATTAAATTCATCGACTTGAGCCAGTAAACGAACCTTGTCACCGACCGCGACCGTACTAGCCGCGTCATAAACAAAAATACCTTCTGAGGTATTATCGTTATCATCATAATCAGCCGTCTCTTCTTGCACCCAGTAACCACTGTATTGAGACGACGCATCTCCGTTGGCTAATAATCCACCTTGTAAATCGGTCGTCACAATCGCTTCAACAATAACGGTTTGGCCAACGAGCAAGCTTTCATCAGCGTTAATATCGCTGACGTCTCCTTGTATTGAACTGATGTAGTTAAATGAGTCCTGACTCGTTTCCTCACAGCGCCCTAGATCAGTAACCGGTTCAAGTATTTCACATTGATTGCCCATTCCAGGAGTCGGTAAAGCCGTTGTCCATTTGGCACATGCCTGGATAGATTCAGAATCTTTATTGCCCGTACGATCTTCATTTATCTGAAAGGTCCCCGTGGCAAGTAATATCGATAACCCGGAATCATCGTTATCGTTGGTATCATAAACCACAGCAGACAGTAGATTCGTATCAGTGACCTGCGTGCCATTAGGAAAGTTTGACGCGGCGGCTTGATATAGTGCAACAGCATCGGCACCATTTTGAATCAGGTTGGTATTGGTCGTAAGATCTAAATCACAATGTGCCACCCGACTATCGTCACCACACATCACGAAATAACCTTCCGCATTAGTCGTGTAATGATCTAAATCAATAGTACGATAGCTTTGATCGTTACTACCATTATAAAAAACTAAGCTCGTTCCGCTTAATGATGATCGACCGATGCCGCCATCATAAAGCTCAATAAATTCAGCAGAATCCGTTCCAGACTGGTCAGCGTCTAATTCATTAATAGTGATTCCAGCAAAACTTGAACTTGCCACGAGACAAGCGAGCGAGGTAAGCAGTGGATCAATGATTTTTCTATTCATGGTGGCTCCCTGATCAACAGTGTTTAATGGTAGATAATTAAACAGGGATTAGATGTCAGCAATACTACCGGTTAAAGACAGTTGCATGACAACATTATTGCTGTCATCAACTAACACTTATCCTAAATAAACGAGAGTCATGCGACTAACAAGCTTTTCTAAACGTTAGATTAACCCTATATTTAGAAAATAATTCATGATCACCCGACTGCAGTGGCAAAACTCCATGGTAAGCAAAGCGTGATTCACCTCCCCAAACAACCACATCACCATGCAAAAGTGCTACTCGGGTATGTGGTCCAGCACGATGACTACCGCCAAATAAAAAAGTCGCAGGCAAACCTAACGATACCGATACAATAGGCTGAGTATCGTCGACTTCATCATTATCTTGATGCAGTGATAACCGCGTACCAATTTGGTATAAATTAATTAAACAAGAATCAGGATTGAAGTTATCAAAACCTACCGCCGCCGCCGCATCATTCGCTAACGATTTAAACTCAGCGGGCATACTCGGCCAAGGTAAGTCTGTAATAGGATCATGGGCCTGGTAACGATAACCTAAATGATCACTGACCCAACCCACATCACCGCAGCTTGTCATTTTTACTGACATAACCTGACCGCCTGGGGTTTTCATTTGTCTGAAAGGGGCTTGCTTAATAATAGCGGACAATAACGTCTTAAGCTGCACATCGTGTTTTAGTGCAAAGCCCGCAATGTGCCACCCTTGGGCAGCAATTTGTGTTGTCACCGTATTATTGTTAACTACAGAAGAAAAAAGATCGAAATTCATATCAGCACCCCGATTGAATGTGCTGCTATATTTTTGAGATGAATTTCAGTCAATTTCCAATATCCTAAAGGTTATATTAAATTAAGCAGTGCCTTGCGGCCGTAAGCACTAACGTAATAACTAGCGTAAGGCTAATATACAAATAATATAGCGTGCCAGGGCATTTTTCTACTGGCTTTTAAAGGCAACTAAATGATTAAACGAACCTATGTCCCTTTATCGAATAGATTAAAAATCGCACTTAAACTGTGTCTGCTGATTTCATTCATCGAAGTTATCAACCAGTTCACCGGAGGGGTTTTTCGGTCTTTTGGTATTATTCCAAGAAACATCAGTAGCCTAAGCGGTATTGTGTTTGCTCCTTTTTTACATGGGGGGCTTGTTCATCTATTCAGTAACCTAGGCCCTCTCTTTGTTTTCACATTATTGCTATTGAGCCATGGACGGACACGCTTTTTATTAGTCTTTACCAGCACGGCATTAGTCGGCGGGTTACTGGTGTGGTTTTTTGGTAGGAGTGCTAATCACATTGGCATGAGCGGGGTTATTTATGGATTATTTGGCTATCTGGTCGTCGCGGGGTTTATCAGTCGTGAGTTCAAACTCTTTATGATTAGTTGTTTAGTCGCATTCGCCTACGGCGGGCTCATCTTCGGAGTATTGCCCACCCTTCCTCAAGTATCCTTTGAATCCCATTTATTTGGTTTTCTGGTCGGCGTATTCATGGCCTTTATTTTAGGGAAAGACCCTACTTATAAAAATTAAGCACCCCCTGTCGCTGAGCCTAAACTTTTACCGCGAGGTATATCGTATGACGACTGCCTTTACCGTTATGCGCTCTTACTGTTTTGGTTTCGACTTTGAACTTGGCTTTTTTAAGTTGGGTAGTAAATTTAGGATCGTGCCACGCTGACCATACCGCCAATACACCTTTAGGCTTCAGCGTTTGTCTAATGGCCGATAAACTGTCGAGGGAATACAAACTGTTATTATCACCATGGGTAAAACCTTCAGGACCGTTATCCACATCTAATAAAATAGAATCAAACTCAGGTTGCTTTGCTTTAAACAATCCTGCCACATCACCGACATGAACAATCACTCGGCTATTATCTAATGGGCGGCCTGCACACTCGCCTAACGGACCTTTGTTCCACTCAATAACATCGGGCACCAATTCAGCAACCACAACCTTAGCGCTTGGTTTTGTCGCCTTCAACGCAGCCGCCAAGGTAAATCCCATGCCCATACCACCGACCAAAACTTTGGCATTCTCGGTATTTTTCACATGAGCACAGCCCAAATCAGACAAGGCTAATTCAGAGCTGTGCATGCGGCTATTCATTAGCTCCCCACGCACACCTTTCATGTGAATAGAAAATTCTTTGTCACGCTGGGTTAACTCTAACTCACCGCCGTTATTCGGGATTTTGGCTAAACCTAATAGAGTCCAAGGAATCATGATGTGTCCAATTTATAAGGGAAGATGGATAAGGATAATAATGACGAAATTTTAACACAGTCGCGCCCTTGAAATTGAACTGATTCAAGGGCGCGACTGTGTTACTTTTAGGCGATACAACTACACCAATACTTGTCGAGTATTCGCAATAAAGTGATGGACATCGAGTTCGACTTCTTCGTCAACCATGTCTTCTGGGCGACGATCATTGGGACAGGCCATACGAGGTGTTGTGCCAAACAAACGGCAAATTAGAGGACGATCTTCATATACCGTGCAGCCATCAGGCCCCAGGTGTACGCAGCTAAGATCATTCAAGGCCGCATCATGTTCGGCATCCGACTTAACCGGTAAGCGTGACATTTCTTCTGAAGACGCTGTCACCGGACCACAGCAATCGTGACAGCCCTTCACACATTCGAACGCCGGGATTTGCTCGCGCAGTCGCACGATGATATCTCGATTATGGTACATTTATATCCACTATTTTTACGATGCGGTTCATTATCTACTGGCATCTGAGATTTTAATAATACACTCATTCCACCAGACTTTTTGTATTTCTACCCTTGTATCTACACATCAAAAACAGTCTCTGATGCACATACGCGCACAAGCTCTCTTTTATGCCCTCTGTTACCTCCCCTTACAATTTACTCATTGACCAGCCTACCTACCAGTAGGTAGGCTAAGTCCAATTAAATACGATCGATATAAAACCTTATGACCCATAAAACTAAAGCATCACCCAACATAGAGCTGCTAAGCACCCGTCAGCAGATTGTTGAATACTCTGCCGATATGCTGCGGGGCAATGGTTTTGAGGGCTTTAGCTATTTGGATATTTCTCGTCACTTGGGCATCACAAAGGCCAGTGTGCACCATCACTTTCCTAAGAAAGTCGATTTGGGCTTGGCACTGTGTGATTGGACACAAAATTGGCTCGAGCAAGGGTTGTCCCATTTTGATGCAAAGGCGACGTCTAATTGGAATAAATTAGAACGTTACGAACGCGCAGCAATGAAGCACAGCCTGAATGAACAGAAACTCTGCCCGATCAGTGCTTTTTATAGTGACTTGAATAAGCTGCCTGAATCGATCAAAGAACGGATAAAAGCCTTAGATGATTATGAACTGGATTGGGTCACTAACGTGATGCAAGACGGTATCAACAATCACGAATTTACGGCCAACCAAGATGCACGCGCCCTGGCCAGTTTGTTTATTTTTAGCTGCAAGGGCGCCTTGTATCATGCGCGTTTACACGGGAAAACTTTGTTTCAACAAACAATGAAACAATTTGAGCGCCTCATAAAACCCAGCACCTAGTGCAAAGAACCTTTATGAAATGAACCTTTATGAAATGAGCCGTTATGAAATGAACACGTTATAAACGCAGTATTTTATAAAGGTTCGTTAATACATTATTGATTATCAAACAAAGAATAGGAAAACTATGAGCACGTCTTTATCTCCATTATTTCAACCTATTGAGTTAGGCCCACTGTCATTAAAAAACCGTATTGTTATGGCGCCGATGACCCGTACATTTTCACCCGGTGGTATACCCAATGATTTAGTCGTGGCTTATTACGAACGTCGCGCCGAAAATGAAGTGGGTTTAATTATTACGGAAGGAACGACCGTCGATCACAAAGCAGCCAATGGCTATCCTCGAGTACCTGCTTTTCATGGCACAGCCGCACTGGCTGGCTGGAAAAAAGTAGTGGATGCCGTACATGCTAAAGGCGGAAAAATTGCTCCGCAGATATGGCATGTGGGTTCGGTTCGCAAAGAAGGCGCTGACCCTGATCCTTCAGTGCCGGGCTATAGTCCTTCTGGTCTGTTTATGCCGGGTAAGAAGAACGGTATCGCAATGTCTCAGCAAGACATCGACGACGTCGTTGCAGCGTTTGCACAAGCCGCCGCCGATGCCAAAGAAATCGGTTTTGACGCCGTCGAAGTGCATGGCGCTCATGGTTATTTAATTGACCAGTTCTTCTGGGAAGGGACTAACCAGCGCGAAGATAGTTATGGCGGTAGCTTGGTTGTCCGCACTAAATTTGCGGCGGAAATCGTCAGTGCAATTCGTGCTCGTGTCGGTGCAGACTTCCCCATTATTTTCCGCTTTTCACAGTGGAAGCAACAGGATTATGATGCACGATTAGCACAGACTCCTGCAGAACTAACTGCTTTCTTAACACCTTTAGTGGATGCAGGCGTGGATATATTCCATTGCAGCACACGTCGCTACTGGGAAAAAGAATTTGAGAATTCTGCTGTTGATGGTCATTTAAACCTCGCCGGCTGGACTAAGAAAATAACCGGTAAGCCGGTTATCACGGTAGGCAGCGTGGGTTTAAATACCAGCTTTGTCGGCGCAGAGCACGGTCTACAAATGTCGGCTAAAGCAGGGATTGAAGCCAGCTCGATTACGGAACTAGCGGAACGCTTAGATAACAAAGAATTTGATTTAGTCGCAGTCGGTCGTGCTTTAATTCAAGACCCTACCTGGGCCATTAAAGTGCGAGACAATCGTTTAGATGAATTGCAGGATTATTCGAAAGACAGCTTAATGCAGTTGGTGTAACGGTTTTCGATAAGTTCATAAAAGAAGCTCATCAAAGAGGCCCATGTATATGGGCTTCTTCGCTGATGATACCAAACTCACAACGGTAACGGTCAAAACATCGTGCGCCAGCATTAAGTCTCATCAAGGCACCTTCGGCAATGGCTTGAGCAACGTCGGGGTTGCCGTCAACCAAACTGGCAATGACTTCTCTATTCCAGTCTCTTGAATGCCTGATATCCACCGTAGAATGAATTTTAAAATAAAGGCTGCCTGACTTGGAGATGTTAAGTTTATCCAATGCTTTTGCCACCCAAACGCTGCGAGTAGGAGCGGTTAATTCTACAGCACCCAGTGCACCCACAGAGTGGTACGCATACTGACGGTTGAACGCCGCTGCCAATAACAGGTTGCCCAGTGCAAGTGCTTCCCACACAGCACTGTCGGCAGTATTGTCAGAGATATTGAGTTCACGAACGGTGGCATCCAGCATGGGGCCATGCATTCCTTGTTCCGCGCCTCGGCCCATTTCGTCCCAGTAATTACGGGCCATTTCAAGCTTGGCCTGCACGGGCATTCCTATCTGTGTGAGGGCGACTAGATCATCAAAACCGGCTTCACCGGCCACTTCCTGCTGAATAAACCAACGCATTTGGTTTTCGCTAACGTGATCGGCTAACCAAGGGAAAAGGGGATCATTTTGACCAGGCCCTGCTTCTCTTAAGTTTTCGAACCAGGTTAAAAAACCCGCGGTATCTGAAGGGGCTTTATTGGCTAAATGAAGGATTTTTTGGCGTTCTTGTTCAAAAAAACGAGTCTCTTTTTCAGTCATTAGCAAGTTATGCTGTAAATTGGCTTCCCTGTCGCTCTCTTGCTGAGGCGTTGTCGGGGCCATACGAGAATGACCATGACGCATCAATTCTTGATGAAATTGCTGATTATTGTGTTGATACATAGGACTGTCGTTCCTCCATTATCGCGATAAGCGTTGTTGTATAACAAGCCACCACGGTTGTATTTTTTAGGGAATACTAAGGGCTACTTGATCGTCACCACCAGACCCACCACCGCTAACCGATCTACCGTTTGATAAGCTTGGCGCTGCAGCTCTTCACCAAAAACATCGGGGTCAATTTCTTCATAATGAATAACGTGCTTATCTTCTGATAACAGTGGTTTTACAGCTTGCCAAAAAGTGTCTACACCGTCGACGATAGCACTCGCCGTGTACAGCACGAGCTTACCGCCGGGAGTCAAGCGTGACAGCGCTTGCTCAGCGATTCTAACGGATAAGGCAGCTCCCAATTTTTCTCCACCATGACGGTATGTCCGTTCAGTATCATCGACCATGTAGGGAGGGTTAGAGATAACCAAATCAACGTCACCTTCTATGCCACTCAAAATATCACTGTAAAGGGTCTCAACTCGGGCAGATATACCGGCAATGTCGGCATTGATGCGGGCATAGGCAAGTGCTTGGGGATTAATGTCGGCCAAACAGAGGTTCTCGACTCGATCTTTTAAGCAGAGCCCTCCCGCACCACTGCCACACCCGACGTCGACCAATCTTGTTGCAGACGTTACGTGCTCTCGCAGCAGCTTGGCGTAGCGATAGGTGTCGGGGCCAAAAAATACGGCATTTTGATCCGTCGTTGGATAGCCCGAGTGCAGATAGATATCATCAAAGAGTGTGGCGAAACGCATCGTCGAAATATATTGATCACCTTCTTTGTTTAGCGAGCCCAAGTTGATTAAGTCGTTAAATATTTCAGTGGGTAATACTTCAGGCGAAAAAGGTCGGTTCCAGCCAAACACATCACGCAAGTTGCAAGCGATGAGGCCTCGGCCTAGGACAGTATGATGTGACTCTGGTGTGATGGCAGTAAAGGTATAATTTTGTTGGCGTAAAGTTTTAGCGATGGATACGAGTGGTGAATCTGCTGACATAATGCTCTTCTTTGTGGTCGTTTATGCTATCAACATTGAATAAAACGCATTATTTTTATGATCGTATTTTTCAAGCATTTATCTATGAAGATATTTGTTGAGCCTCTAATATTAGAAGGTCCGATTATTAGTGACTTAAGAACCTTAACACCTTTTAGATTTTTTAAACCTTTTTCTTCTAAAGCAGCCATTGTTACCACATGACCCTTTAGAACATTATTTGATAGCACATAGTCTTTAAGCTTCTCGTGCAGAAACTTGTTGGGAATGTTTCAGCAATATTAAAAGTCTAGCTGACCAAACGAGCAGCATTTTTTTGCTGCACAGCCACTACGATTGAGTGGCTGTGCATTTTATTTAAATCATACTTATCGTTTACACATGGGTATGCCTTCGCGCTCTACCTTAATCGCTTTTTCTTCATCAATCACATATTGTGGGAACTGGCGCATAAAGCAGCAGCACACATTGTCGTTAATCATCGTGCGCGGCCCAAACGGGTGAGCGATGTGCTTGTATGGCGCGTGGTGATGGCCGTGTTCTTTAACAGGAGTTTCTGCTTTCTCTTCAGTTGCTTTAGGCTCTTCATGAGCATGGCTGTGTGATTCATCATGGCTGTGATCACCGTCATGAGAATGCTGATGCCCTGCTTCGCTGGTTTCGTCAGGTTGAAATTCTGCATGGTGATGATGAACATCAACTTCACCCGCGGCTAAGCGGCGCTGAAAATCTTCCATTAAACCCACTTCATTATCTTGCACAGGCTGAGCAATTTCAGCGATGCGGGTAATAAAGGTATTTAATACATGTGTTTGATCGCGTAAGTAGTTGGCTTTAATAAATTCTACACCAGGATTTTCAGCAGCAACCTTATCCACATAGCCATAAATACGATCGATTAAGCGGCCCCCAAATAAAAAGTAAGGTGCGATTACAATCTTTTTGAAACCAAGCTTCAGCGCCATTTCTAAACCACGACCCACACTCGGATAAGTCACCCCAGAATAAACCGTTTCAGACCAACCAAAACCTAACGTTTCACTTATAATTCGGGTCAGTTTTGCAGCTTCGGCATTGGCTTCAACGACTGATGTGCCACGGCCAACAACCACCAGCATAGTATCGTATAACTCACCGGCTGCAGGTGCTTCACTGTAACCTAAAGATTCAAGTACTCGGTGCTGAAAAGCACTGATCATTTCATCATGCAAACCCAGCTCTTTACCGTATGAGACCGTCAGCTCTGGATAGTTTTCTTTGTAGGTCGTTAATACCGAGGGAATATCATTTTTTGCATGGGTGGCTGCAAACAACATTCCAGGTACTGCAAAAATGTGTTTTACACCTTGCTCACGTAAACGATCCAATGCCATATGAATATTCGGTGAAGAATATTCTAGAAATCCGTATTCAATTTTTAGCGAGGGAAAACGCTCACGTAAACCTTTGGCTAATAAACTAAATTCTTCTTCGGCAATTTTTGCACGACTGCCATGGCCACAAATAATAATACCGCTGTTTTCTGGTAATACATTGGGCAGATTATTCACAACATCATCTAAGCTATTCATTGTATTGTTGGTCATTTAAAAATGCTTCCTGAATAAAATTTATATTTCTTTATCGTTAGCTATCGACATCTATATCTTTAAGGTTGGATGCGCCTTAGCATCGTCAACGCTTCTTGGTTTATTTGGTTTTACTTTTGGACGAAACACATGCGCTTGCTTTTCGTCGTATAAATACGAATCGTCAAAGTCGCCTTCACCTAAAACATGGCCGACTAAGATAAGGGATGTACGGGTGAATTTTTTCTCACGGACTTTGGCGACGATGTCTTTTAACGTACCAACCACTTTATCTTGATCTTCCCATGACGTGCGATAACACACGGCAACCGGGCAGTCTTCGCCATAGTGTGGCAAAAGCTCTTCGACGATTTTATGAATGCGGGTTACGCCAAGATGAATCGCGAGGGTTGCGCCCGTCGCGGCCAACGCAGGTAAACGTTCACGCTCTGGGAACGGTGTTTTGCCTTCATAGCGCGTCATAATGATGGTTTGAGAAACACCTGATAATGTTAACTCTTTACCCAACCAAGCAGCCGAGGCCGACGTTGCCGTTACACCAGGAATGATTTCGAAGTCGATGCCAAGTTGATTCAAGCGGCGAATCTGCTCGCCAATCGCACCGTATAAAGAAGGATCGCCACTGTGAACGCGGGCAACATCTTTGCCTTCTTTGTGAGCCACCTTCATGTGCTCAATGATTTGATCAAGATCGATCGATGCGGTATCAATAATTTTTTCAGCGCTGTCTTCTACTTCGGCCAAGATAGCGCGAGGCACTAATGAGCCAGCGTATAAAATGATTGGGCTAGCATTAATTAAACGCTGCCCTTTAACGGTAATAAGCTCTGGATCGCCAGGACCCGCACCAATAAAATAAACTTTCATGACATTAGCCCTTTATAATTTTTTGCTGTAACCGCGGGGGGTGTAAACCCATTCTTTATCGCCATTTTCTATGTGGCGTGTCTCGCTATTACCGACACTGACCAGAGTGAACATATCCACATCGGCGGCATCAAGTTTATCCAGTGTTGTTATGGTAATGCTTTCGTCTTCACGGGTTAGCTGGCGACCTAATAATACGGGGGTATTGGCGGGGCGATATTGTAATAAAATATCGCGCGCGGTATTAATCTGCCAATCGCGTTTCTTTGAGCGTGGGTTATAAAACGAGACAACGAAGTCGCCTTCGCCACAACTGTGCAAGCGCTTCTCAATGGTTTGCCAAGGCGTTAATAAATCAGATAACGAGATAGTGCAAAAGTCATGACCTAGCATCGCACCAATACGTGCTGAGCCTGCTTGCATGGCGGAAATACCCGGTACAACTTCAATATCAACGTCTAGCCATTCAGGGTGATTCTCTTTACCTTGCAACTGCATATCAAGTAATTCAAACACTAAAGTGGCCATGGCGTAAATGCCAATATCGCCACTGGAAAGCAGTGCGGTGGTTTTGCCACTCGCCGCCAGATCTAGCGCTAAGCGTGCACGGCCAATTTCTTCACCTAGTGGTAAGTCGTGGTGCGTTTTACCGTCACAGACGCTTCCTAGTAGATCAAGGTAAAGTCCATAAGCAACAAGGTCGCTACATTCGCCGATGGCTTTAATCGATCGTGGTGCGATTAAATCGGCATTACCCGGGCCTGTGCTTATTAAATACAATTTGGTCATGTTGTTACGTCTACTCATTAACTTTAATATTATTTATACTTTTTATTGGTCTGTATTCTACGAAAATTACTGGAAATTCATGAAATAATTTGCCAGCAATGAATCGACTTAGAAACCAATAATCAATTGTTTTTTACTAACTAATACCTGGATACGAACGCGCAATGGCGCACGTTGCTTTGGCAT
Organism: Oleispira sp.; assembly: GCA_051278005.1. Classification (GTDB taxonomy): domain Bacteria; phylum Pseudomonadota; class Gammaproteobacteria; order Pseudomonadales; family Oceanobacteraceae; genus Oleispira. The sequence continues at coordinate 85,639 of JBNMQK010000002.1, forward strand.
TTTTATGCTTATTTAATACTAATTCGGCGGTTTGTTTTGTTTCAGATTGAGCACTGTAAAGTGCCGCTGATTCTGCCACGCCATACACGCCGACGGTTTCAAAAATATAATCCGAGCGTATGCTGAGCTGAGATTCGACCGTTGCTAAATCACTTTTATTCCAAGTGATAAACGGCTTATTCAAATTTTTAGCCAACTCAATTAGGTGTATTTCATCCGCTTTAATGTCGATACTACTGATGCTGTGTACTTGCTCCAGGGTCAAACCCGCTTGGCTTAAACATTGATTCAATAGCTCTGACAAATACTCTAGCGGGCAATTCCTTTCACACCCCATGCCCACCGTATAAATAGGTTTTAAATAGGGATTAGCGGTGGTCATCACTAACTGAGCCTTGATCAACTCACTGATCTGACGTGCCCAGTCATTAGCCCCGCCTTCATGACCCGATAATAACGGGATCACAAACTTTCCCATTTCATCTAAAATCAAAATCGCGGGGTCGTTATGCTTATCTTGTAATACCGGGGCAAGAGTTCTGACCACGATACCCGTCGCGCAAATAAAGATGAGTCGGTCACCGCGGACAAATGCCTGCTGAACTTTTTCGGCGAACGGTTTCGGCTTATACCAAACATCAACTACCTGTTCAGCCCCCTCTATTTTAGAAGCCTTCATTTTTTTAACTAGTAGGTTAGCCAGTTGATGACCTGCCTCTGTTAGCGCAACAATATGTATATCCGAATGCTGATTAGAATCGCTATTGGCAAGAGGAGACGTCATTATCTTTCGCGCTCTTTTTTAAGCACGACGAACAGAGAAAAATACGGCCCTTTATCATCTCCCAGCAGACTAACATCATCAATAATGACTTGCTCATCGCGGCCAATATATTCTAGATAATTCGCTTCTTCACGGCGTCCAGTATCGGCTAACGCGGCCAAGATTTTAGGGCGATAGGGCCCTGCCTTCATGATAATGACACTATCGTGCTGCTGCAGTGTTTGGCGTATTTTTTCTGCGCTATGGCGGCCATTAATAATCGCTACCGATTCCGTCAGCATCGACAAGGGTAACTTCAACGCCGAAGAGGCTGCATGTACCGACGAAATACCAGGCACTACTGCACAGGTCATCTCATCTTGTAGTCGATCTAATAAATAGCTAAATGAACCAAAGAATAATGGATCGCCTTCACATAAGAAGACAACGTTTTTTCCTTCAGCGATCACTGTACGTATTTTATCCGCCGCTAGATCATAAGCTTGGTTGGCGCCGGTGCGATCGTTTTTCATCGGCATCGGTACAGGAATTTCTATTTGCCCTGCCTTACTACCCACTAAACTGTGCTGAGCAATATCTCGTGCTTGTGAGCTGCCTTGTGCATTAGCAAGGTAGCTAACAACATCGGCATTTTGCATTAAACGATGCGCTTTTAAGGTGATTAATTCTGGATCACCAGGGCCTACGCCCAAACCGATAAATTGTGCATTCATGTTGCGATTATTTTCCAGGCTCATAATTAGATGCTGTTCTTTTGAAAGCGAAATAACGTGACGGCTAAGTTAGGGCGATACACTAACTGCCCTGCGAGTTTTTCACCACGGCTAATGGCAATTTGCGAGGTTTCAATCGTCGCACTGCCAACCATTAATAATTCATCACGAAAGGTTAATAGTTGTTGCTTGGTATTTTCCATAATAGCACTCACCACCAGCACACCCTTCTCTGGAAGCTGCATCCAACAAAAGGCTAATAGTTCTGACATCTCGCCATCGCTGCCACCGATAAACACTTTATTCGCTTGCGGTAATGAATCGAGTATTGCTGGCGCTCGACCTTGTACGGCGCTTAAGTTATCCACAACGCCAAAGCGCTGGCTATTTTGCTGTAGGCAATCAAAACGCTGATCGTTATGTTCTATTGCGTGTACCTGACCGGCTTTATTCCAGTAGGCCCATTCTACGGCGATACCACCGCAGCCTGCACCAACATCCCAAGCAACATCGCCACGACTGGGTTGTAATAACGACAATACCGCTAAGCGTACTTCACGCTTGGTGATCATGCCCTTACCAGCCGCTTTGCCAGTAATAAATAGATCGTCGTTGAAGCCAGGGAACTGCGGCATCATTTGGCTAGTGCCGGTTGCAATAACCGTTACCTGCAGCTCAGAAAAGTTAAGAACTGAAGAGTTTGAATTCTCTAATAGTGCCTCAATAGAAAAACTACGCACCTGTTCTTTCTCATACCCTAGGTCTTCGCACACAGTAATTTTTGCCGCGTAATAACCCATATTAAAACATTCTTGGGCTAATCGTTTTGGCTGACTGTGTTTATCAGTGAGGATGACTAGGGTTTGATTATGGCGGATTAGGCTTCTTAGAGTTTCGACTGGGCGGCCATGTAAACTGATCGCATCGCAGTCCTGCAATGATAAACCTAGTTTATGGCAAGCCGCTTGAATACTTGAAATACCTGGATAGAAAAAAAACTCAGAAGTCTTCATATTTTTCGAGAGCCAGCGGCCAATACCAAAATACAAAGGATCTCCTGAGGCTAGAATACTAACCTGCTGATCACTCATGTCTGCTAACAGTACTTTTAATTCACTGAGCTTTGGTAATTCAATTAATTGTGGTTGCACAATAAATTCTGAACCACCCTCTAGATCGTTATTTAGATCGCTGCCCAGATAAGTAGAAACAGTATCCAGCTGACGTAGACTACCAATAATTATCTGAGATTTATCGAGTGCCTGCATAGCATTGGCCGTTAATACTGCTTGCTCTGATGCCCCTAAACCAATGACATGAATAGCCATAATTAATAGATCTCGCCAATGTTACAGCGTAATAACGCATTGCAGGTCGCTGATGAAACCGCACTGCCCCCTTGATTACCTAATAAGGTAATACATTCGATGCCGAGGCGTTCATGCACATCCCATAGCGCTTGTTTTGATTCTGCCGCACCGATGAACCCCACTGGCATACCAATAATCAGTGCTGGCTTATTCTTGCCATTCTTACCACCCTCTTTTTCATTCGCTTGTTCGATCATTTCTAACAAGCGAAATAATGCAGTCGGCGCATTACCAATCACCACAATGCTACCGGCAAGATCATCACCCCATAATCTTAACGCCGCCATAGAGCGTGTTTCACCACTGCCTTTTGCCAGCTCTACCGTGCGAGGATCATTTAAAAAGCATAACGGTGGCTGTTGGATCATACGTTTAGTAATGCCCTGCTTCACCATTTCAACATCACATAAGATGGCTGCACCTGCGGCTAAGGCTGCTTGCCCTGATTCACACGCATGGGGGCTGAACTTTACCTTATCCGCCACTTCTGGCATTCCGACGCTATGCACGATGCGCATCACAACTTGCTGCTGGCTTTGATCTAAACCATCAAGGTTGGTTAGCTTGCGAATCATTTCGAAGCTGTTTTTCTCAATTGCTTTTGGGTCTACAACATAATCAAAGGGCACGGTGTTTCTCATTTTTTATGTGTTAAACGATAGGATTATAAATCTATCGTTATCCGTCAGTTTATTATTCAACGCTGTGGATTTTCTTTATAATTCAAGCGTCATTAAAAATCACTTGAGCATTCCTCACGAACACACTCGAAACATTCATCGAGGGCATTAAATACTTTATGCATGCTATTTATTGAGTTTTTACTGATCACGGGTCGCTGTAACATGAGTACTCGAATACCCCGTTCACGTGCGCCCTCTAACTTGGCGCTTGTCGCTTGGCCACCGCTATTTTTACACACGATCAAATCTATTTCGTATTTTTCTAATAACGCTTTTTCATCCTCAATATGAAAGGGCCCAATGGCTTGTATCCAATGCGAGTATTGAGGTAACACTGTTTCTTTTGCACTGCGAATAATGTATCGAGCGGGACCAAAGGTTTCGTTTAATTCTGCAATAGTGTCTAGCTGCACGGCCAATGCCTGATCAATCTGGCCATACGTATAGAATATATTTTTACTACCAGCATTAATCGATAGTGCTAATTCATTGAGAAGCTGATTTTCGTTGTCTACTAAAGACCAATGGTCACCTGCTTGCGGCTTCCACTCTGGCCGAACAAACGAATAGTATGGAATGTTAACCTCTTGAGCTGAAGACACCGCTTGCAAGCTAATGGCTGTCGCAAACGGGTGTGTCGCATCGAGCAGGCAGTCAATGTTTGCTGTGATTAAATACTGTGTTAAACCACTAATATGTTTAGCGCTATTGCTCTCAAGATGATACTGACTAAAGCCACCTTGAATGATTTTGCAATCCAATATTGGTCGCCTCACTAAACCCGCGATGCTGTATGTAACGTCTATACCAGCTTCTGATAGTTTTTTTGCCAATAACTTTGCTTCGCCAGTGCCGCCTAGAATCAATATTTTCATGATGCGGTCTTTTCAACCGTTTCATTCACCGCATGGCCGATGGCTTTCCCGACAATGAGGCTTTGCCGATTAATCGCCCACACTTCTAGCTCAATATGCTTCGGCACAATTTTTCGTGCGACGGCTAATGCTTTTTGGCAAATGTTATTACCGAGCGCTAAGCCGAGTGCTGGCTCGTGCTGCTGGCATAATTTTAGAACTTCAATGCTGGTATTGGCATTTTTCACTTGGGCCACCAGCTCATTCACATTCGACTCATCAGAGCAAAGCTCTGCGACTTGATCCGCTAAAAAATCCAAGTCGATACTTGAGGCCTTGCTGTGCAAATCAAGATGCCCTTGTGCTAGCTTGGTCATTTTACCAAAACCACCACAGATGCTCAGCTTGTCCAGTGCTAAGCGCTGACGATTATTTTTAAGATGCTTGAGGACCGCCCCGACAAAATCACCCATTTCGATCAAGGCGATTTCAGGTAACTGGTAATGATCGCGGATAACCGCTTCACTGCTGCTGCCTGTTGATGCGGCGATGTGTCGGTAACCGTTAACCGTCGCAACATCGATTCCTTGATGAATAGAGGCGATGTAAGCCGCACACGAAAATGGTCGTACGATACCGGTAGTGCCCAATATGGATAAACCACCAAGAATACCCAACCTTGGGTTCATGGTTTTTAAGGCTAACGATTCGCCACACTCAACGCCTACCGAAACCTCGAAGCCGCCCGTATAATTATAGTGTTGTGCAATTGACTGCAGATGTTCAGTCATCATCTTTCGAGGCACGGGATTAATCGCCGGTTCACCGATGGCCAAGGCTAGACCATCACGGGTAACCGTGCCCACTCCTTTTGCAGCCTTGAACTTAATCTCTTGCTGAGCAATTAACGTTAATTCAACGAATACTTCAGCGCCATGAGTCACATCAGGGTCATCACCGGCATCTTTTATCGTGCAAGCTCTAACCACTGAGTCGCGACACTGATAACTCTTGATGGTTAATTCGACTATCTTGCCTTTAGGCAAGGTAACGCTAACGACGCAGCTTTGTGTATTACCAAGCAGTGAGTGCGCTGCCGCTATGCTGCAAGCAGTTGCGCAGCAGCCAGTGGTTAGGCCTGAGCGTAAGGGCTTAGGCTCTTCTGTTTTAGTATTGTCAGCGCTCTCAGGCCACACGATTTAAAGAGCCTGAGATAACCAATAAAAACCAATTCCCACAGCCGCAGAAGCAATGACTTTACGACTCCAGTTAAAGACTCTTACTGATTTTTGTTGTAATTTTTTCTGTACCAGACCAAAGCTTAATCCAAACGCGACCATTGAAAATAACACCCCTGCACTGAACAACAGCAGATAACCCATCGCTTCTGAAAGGCTGGTTTGCATCATCGCTGGAATTAAAGCCAATGCTGGAGCGCTGCCTGCGAGGCCATGTAAAATACCGACCATAACCGGTGTATGCGCTTCTTTTACTTGCTGTGGACTTTCTTGCTTTGAGCCATTGTTATTTGAAGGATGAATGTCATGATTTTTTGCATGATCAGCCACATGAAGATGAGTATGCTCTATTAAACCCTGGCTGTGCTCATGAGTATGTTTATTGAGTACAATTTTCTCTTTATGAAATTGCCAAAAACAAGAAAGTCCTAAAACAATTAATAAAACCCCTACGCTCGACTCAGCAATCTGTTGTATCGCTTCTGGTAATGCGACACCTAAACCAAAAAATAACAAACCTAAAATAATCAGAACACTGCCATGACCCACCGCCCAATTAGCACTGAATTTTAATGTGCGCTTTAGACTCGGCTTGCGATTACTCAAGGCCGATACTGCCATAACATGGTCTGCATCTAGGGCGTGCAATAAGCCCAGGCCTAGACCTGTTATTAGTAATGAAAACATTTCGATAGTCATAGAGAGATCACCTATAAATTATACGGTTGCGGCATCAGTCAGCTCTGGATTGAACAAACAACTGATCGCTTTAGGATTTGATGGGAAGAATAAGTGCAGGTAACTGGCATTTAGATTGTTATGACGGTAAATCGCCTCACCGGGTGCAGGATGACGCTGGCGTCGACCATGAGACAGTGCTTCTGGCAGATTAAAACTTCGCGATCGATGATGAGCATGAGCACGCACTTCACCTTCAGGGAAAATCGCAGTTTGCATACCCTGACAACCTCGTTTGCCTTTCATCGCACCTTGGCCTGCAAGGATGTTAGCCATCACATGTGTCTCATCATTTAAGTCTGTGAGGTCTTCTAAACAATACAAAAAACCACCGCACTCGGCTAGAATTGGCTTTTGGGCATCAGAAAATTCTTTCATGCTTTTTAACATACTAAAGTTTTCAGCAAGTTTTTGTGCATGCAGCTCGGGATAACCACCCGGTAGCCAAAGCGCATCGGCGTCAGGAATCGTAGTATCATTAATGGGTGAGAAAAATCTAACCTCTGCACCCAGTTCTTTTAATATTAATAAGTTGGCTTGATAAATAAAACTAAACGCGTCGTCTTTTGCGACGGCGACGACCTTACCTTTTAAGTACGGTTCTGCGATTGGCAATTCTGCAAATTTAAATTCTACATTAGCAAAACGTTCTAAAATATTTTCTAACCCTGCTTCCACCAACCAATCAGCACCGGCTTCAAAACGTTGCTCTAATTCGTCCCGTACTTCACTGGCTTGAACTAGGCCTAAATGACGCTCTGGCAGCGCCACTAACTCAGATCGCGCGAGAGTAGCGAGCAACGGTAAGTTTTCTGGTAAAGCATCTTCTATTAACTGGCGATGACGTTCTGTACTACAGCTATTTGCAATCAATCCTGCGACTTGAACATCATCACGAAAATTGGCTAATCCCATGGCAATGGCAGCCGCCGTTTGCGCCATGCCTTTAACGTCCATAACGATCGCCATAGGGATATTGAACGTTGCGGCTAAATCAGCACTCGACGGCTCACCGTCGAACATGCCCATCGCCCCTTCGACAATTATTAAATCAGCTTCTTTAGCGGCTTGGTAAAATTGATAACGGCAGTAGTTTTCACCGGCCATCCACAAGTCGAGTTGCTCGACATGCTCACCCGATGCTTGGGCTAATATTTGTGGATCTAAAAAATCGGGGCCTGTTTTAAATACCCTAACAACCTTACCTTGGCGTTTAAGCATTCTGGCTATCGCCGAAGTAATCGTAGTTTTGCCCTGTCCAGACGCGGGGGCCGTTACAAATAATGCCGGACAAAAAACAGATTCCTGATTTTTTACAGTTGCCATTAGAATTCAATACCTTCTTGAGCTTTCACACCTTGGCGAAATGCGTGCTTATCATCTTGTACCGTAGAAATAGTATCGGCCACGTCTTGTAACTGCACCGCCATCGTACGGCCAGTAATCATTACATTTTGCATTTTAGGTCGAACTTGCAAGGCTTTAACAACGGGCTCAACATCAAGGTATTCATATTTGAACATGTAGCTCATTTCATCAAATAATAAAAAATCATAGCGATCATCTTGCAGTAATTTCTCAGCAAGAACCCATGCTTGTTGAGCAGCCGCGATATCTTGGCTCTTATCTTGAGTCTCCCACGTAAATCCGTGCCCCATTACGTGCCAATCGACCAAAGGGTGATCTTTAAAGAATTTCATTTCGCCCGTTTCCATACGGCCTTTGATGAACTGAATAACGGCGCATCTTTTGCCATAACCAAGAGAACGAGCCATAGTACCCAAAGCAGAGCTACTCTTGCCTTTACCATTACCCTTTAAAAGTATCAGAACCCCACGCTCTTCTTGAGCTTGCGCAATTCTGTTGTCAACAATGGCTTTCTTCTTTGCCATACGCTGCTGGTGCTTATCTTCGCTTTCACTCATTAATATCACTCATTAGCCTTTACTCATCAGATTCAGTCTGACTAAGTCGAATTACAGAGTTTTGATGATGATTACTTTTCTACGTTACGATTTAACCATACTAAAAATAGTATTTTAAATAGCGTTTAAAATAAAAAACCCCTGATTCACAGCTAAGTAATCGGGGGTTTTTGAATATATTTATTTAAGAGGCTCGAATGCAGACCTCTTTAAATACGGTACTTTAGAACTGTACGTTTCCTAGAACGGAATATCATCATCAAAACTGTCAAAGTTATTCGCTGGCTGAGGCGCAGCTTGAGGCTGCTGAGCTGGATGACTTTGAGGTTGAGCATAACCACCTTGCTGAGGCGCTGCTTGTTGAGGAGCAAATCCACCTTGCGCTGGCTGCTGTGCTGGTCTCTGCGCAGGTTGGCCTTGAGGCTGGGAATAGCCACCTTGTTGAGGTTGTTGTACCGGACGCTGTTGTGGTTGCTGACCCTGAGGAGCAAAACCACCTTGCTGCGGTTGTTGAGCTGGCTGCTGACCCTGAGGAGCAAAACCACCTTGAGGTTGCCCCATTGCTGCTGAAGGAGATTGAGCCATAGGCGCAGTATTAGCGAAGCCGCCATTAGCCCCCATACCCGCATCCTGGCGACCATCAAGCATCATCATGTCGTTAACAACGATTTCGGTTGAATAGCGTTTGATACCATCTTTTTCATATTCATTGGTCTTTAACTTACCTTCAAAATAAGCCTTAGAACCTTTTTTCAAGTATTGCCCGATGATCTCAGCTAACTTGCCAAATGCCGTCATGCGGTGCCATTCAGTTCTTTCAACTTTCTGGCCCGAGCTTTTATCATTATAGCTTTCATCTGTTGCTACGCTAACGGTAACGACCGCATTACCATTCGGCAAAAATTTCATTTCTGGATCACGCCCTAGCGTGCCAATAATTTGTACTTTGTTTACACTGCGGCCCATTTTATTCTCCCAATGAGTTGACGGCTGCCATCGCTTGTTGATAGTCAAAAACGCTGGCGTCTACTTTTAAATATATGGCGTGCTCTTCTGCTATTAAAATAGCATCGGCAACCCCTCTAAGATTGATCAGGACATCAAGATAAAGCAAACTATTATCCTTGCTATCACCTTGGTTTAGAATGTCTACACGCACACTATTAAGGTGTGCCGGTTTTGGTGTCACGATAACCAATAATGCCCATGCAAAAACAGCTGCCGCCAGTATAAGGAATAGTCCTTCAATACCGAAGTGATTATTTAACCAGCCACCGATTAAGCCCCCTGCAAAAGCCCCCAAAAACTGCAAGGTTGAATAGACACCCATCGCACTGCCCTTTGCACCCGCAGGCGCTACCTTGCTTAACCAAGATGGCAGAGTGGCCTCCATAATATTAAAAGCCCAAAAGAAAACGCCTAACGCGACGGCCCAAGCCCAAACACCTGAAGCCTGCGACATCAAAACAAGGGCGAGTATCATAATACCCAACGCAGTAATCACAATCCCTTTCATTTGCTTTTTCTTTTCGGCAATAATGACAAATGGAACCATTAACACAAATGCGGCTAATAACACGGGTAAGTAAAGCCAAGCATGCTGATCAAGCGTTAACCCTGCAAGTACCAGCTGTGGCGGAATAGAGACAAACATTGCAACCATTAAAGCATGCAATATGAATATGCCGATGTTCAGTGGCCACAATTCACCATTGCCCAGTTGTTTAAACACTTCGCTAACAATGGCACTTCCGTCACGGTGTTTTTTGCGGGCTGGGGTCGGCACTAAGTAGAGCATGAGCACTATGCCCCCTAACGATAAAATACCCGTAACGACAAAGATTAACTGTAAACCCCCGAAGTGAACCAATACGGGTCCTAATACTAAGGCGACGGAGAACGACAGTCCAATGGATGCGCCGATTGAGGCCATCGCTTTCATTCGGTGCTCTTCACGAGTCAAATCCGACACAAGCGCCATTACCGCGCTAGCGATAGCACCACAGCCCTGTAAGAATCGTCCAAAAATAATGCCGTAAATAGTATCGGCATTGGCAGCAACAAAGCTGCCCAAGGCAAATATTAATAAGCCTATAACGATAATCGGTTTACGGCCAAAGTAATCAGATAATGCGCCCGCAGGAATTTGTAATAACGCCTGGCTTAATCCGTAAGCACCTATCGCTAGGCCTAATAATTCGGGAGTGGCACCCTCAAAATCTGCGCCAGCAATTGCCATTACGGGCAAAACCATAAATAGGCCTAACATACGTAACGCGTACAAGGAGGCTAGGGAGGCTATAGCACGTTTTTCTGTGCCTGATATATTAGACGCTGTAGACATTAGAGATAATTGCAAAAAAATTGAAGTGCTATTCTAGCAGATTAAATCGGACGTTCTGTACTATAATTTATCCAATCACCTGTACCATCATTTTTAGCATAGTAATAAGAAGTACCTATTTCGCTGAGCATGAAAACGTTCTTAAACGGTACTAACGTATCGTAGATATCTACCTTGTTAATCTGAAAGTGTGCGATTCCTGACGGTATTGGTATGGCAATTTAAGACATATAGCGTACAATTATTTGATCAAGGCTGGACGCCGCACATCATTTACAAGGATAGTAATATGGATAATTCGACTCAGCGCCGCATAATTCTTTTCGGCCAGCAAAACTTTCAGAACTCCATTTTAATTGGCTTTATTCACCAACGAACGAACATCGACTGCCAGTTGATCAGTTCCCCTAAATGGCAAGCAGATTCAAATTATTTTACAGATCAAACATTGGCCCTAATCGATGCCGACTGTGCGCGCACAGAAAGCTTACAAGATTTATTAGAACAAATCTTCGATCAAAACAAAGGTACCCAAGTCGCTTTTTTCAATACCCAAAATGCTAGCTCCGTTGAACGTTTAATTGCTTGGCCGATGGTTAATGGCATTTTTTATAAAGAAAGTTCCCAGCAACAGTTACTAAAGGGGATTACCGGGATTTTTGAAGGTGAGTTTTGGCTGTCCCGTGGATTAATTGCACAATACCTAAGTCGTACACGTGTTAAGCCACGTAAAGTTTCTCACAATGCCCATTTGTTAACCCGGCGTGAAAGACAGATTCTAAATCATACTGCTACAGGGGCAACAAATACAGAAATCGCAGAGCATCTAAACGTGAGTATGCATACTGTAAAAACTCATATTTATAACCTCTTTAAAAAGATCAATGTGTCCAATCGAATTCAAGCTGTGAACTGGGCTAAAGATAACTTAGAAGACATAGTTCCAGAAAGCGTTGTTTAATTCCTTTACCCTCTGCTCAGTTGCTTTACAATTCTGGCTTATTGATTAATAAAGTCAGAATTGTTTAATGGATAAAATCATAGTTCAGGGCGCTCGCACCCACAATCTCAAAAATGTTGATATTGAGATTCCTCGCGACAAACTCATCGTCATTACTGGTTTGAGTGGCTCAGGAAAATCGTCATTGGCGTTTGATACCTTGTATGCGGAGGGACAGCGTCGCTACGTTGAGTCCTTGTCGACCTACGCTCGTCAGTTTTTATCGATGATGGAGAAACCCGATGTTGATCATATCGAAGGGTTGTCTCCTGCAATTTCTATCGAACAAAAATCGACTTCTCATAATCCACGCTCCACCGTGGGTACCGTTACTGAGATTTATGATTATCTAAGATTGCTATTTGCTCGTGTAGGCACACCTAAGTGCCCTGATCATAATGTCGCGCTTGAAGCTCAAACTATTAGTCAAATGGTTGATTTGGTGCTGGCGCTTCCTGAAGAAAGCAAACAGATGATTCTAGCCCCGGTTATCCGTGAGCGTAAAGGTGAGCACTTGCATGTATTGGATAACTTGCGCGCTCAAGGCTTTATCCGTGTTCGTATTGATGGCCTGGTGTGCGATCTTGACGATACACCTGAGCTGGATAAGAAAAAGAAACATACTATTGAAGTGGTCGTTGATCGCTTCAAGATCCGTGCAGAAATTGCGCAGCGCTTAGCTGAGTCTCTAGAAACGTGTGTTGGCTTAAGCGGTGGCCTCGTCCTTGTGATGCCAATGGATGACGATAAAAGTGATGGCTTACTGTTTTCATCACAATTTTCTTGCCCACATTGTGGTTATAGTTTATCTGAACTTGAGCCTAGATTATTTTCATTTAATAACCCAGCCGGTGCTTGTGGCACCTGTGATGGCTTAGGTGTAAAGCAATACTTCGATCAAAGCTTGGTTGTTGCGGAGCCTAGTTTGTCTATTTCTGAGGGAGCCATTCGCGGATGGGATAGGCGCAGCATTTATTATTTCCAAATGCTGAACTCGGTTGCTGAGCATTACGGTTTCGATATCGATAAACCCTTCGACCAGCTCAGTCATAAGCAGCAACATCTTATACTACAAGGTAGTGGTGAAGACGAAATAAGCTTTAATTATGTGAATAGTCGTGGCGATACGGTATTGAAAACCCACGTATTTGAAGGGGTATTACCTAATCTTGATCGCCGCTTTCACGATACTGACTCGCAAATGGTACGTGAAGAACTCACGAAATATCTTAGTGTTCAACCCTGCCCTTCATGCGATGGCTCTCGGTTAAGAACTGAAGCACGTAATGTATTCATTGGTGATAAAACAATCCATCAATGCACTGCACTACCGATCGACGAAGCTCAAGAGTATTTTACTCAGCTTGAGTTTACCGGTCAGAAAGCAAAAATTGCCGACAAGATTCTAAAAGAAATACGCGATCGCTTACAATTCCTGGTCAATGTTGGATTAGAATATTTAAGCTTAAACCGAAGTTCAGATACCTTATCGGGTGGTGAAGCTCAACGTATTCGCCTAGCGTCTCAAATTGGTGCAGGTTTAGTAGGCGTTATGTATATTTTGGATGAGCCTTCAATTGGGCTACACCAGAGAGACAATGATCGTTTATTGCAAACATTGGTTCACTTACGTGATATTGGCAATACCGTTATTGTTGTTGAGCACGATGAAGATGCCATTCGAAGTGCAGACTACTTAATCGACATTGGCCCTGGAGCAGGCGTTCATGGTGGTGAAATTGTCGCTCAGGGAACACCTGAAGAAGTATTCAATAACAAAAACTCCATTACTGGTCAGTTTTTAACCGGTGTAAGAAGAATCGCAATACCAGAAGCGCGCAGTATTTTCGATCCAGAAAGAGTACTGACACTTTCTGGAGCGACGGGTAATAACTTAGATAATGTTGAATTGAATATTCCTCTTGGTTTATTAACCTGTGTTACGGGCGTATCAGGCTCAGGCAAGTCGACCCTGATTAATCGAACCTTGTATCCATTGGCAGCAACTGCATTAAACGGGGCAACGACATTAAAAGCAGCGCCTTATGAGACCATCACTGGCATGGACCAATTGGATAAAGTTGTCGATATTGACCAAAGTCCTATTGGCCGTACTCCCAGATCCAATCCAGCGACGTATACGGGGATATTCACACCTATTCGTGAGTTATTTGCCGGCACCCAAGAATCGCGTAGCCGAGGCTATAAAGTTGGCCGCTTCTCATTTAACGTGAAAGGTGGTCGATGTGAGGCTTGCCAAGGCGATGGCGTTATAAAAGTTGAAATGCACTTCTTAGCAGATGTCTATGTTCCTTGTGATATCTGTAAAGGTCAGCGCTATAACCGAGAAACCTTAGACATTCGCTACAAAGGCAAAAACATCCATGAGTGCCTATCCCTAACGGTTGAAGATGCTCGTAAATTCTTTGATGCCATTCCTGCAATCTCTCGAAAGCTGCAAACCCTGATAGATGTAGGCCTCTCTTACATCACCTTAGGTCAAGCCGCCACCACTCTATCGGGTGGTGAAGCTCAGCGAGTGAAACTAGCGAAAGAGCTGTCTAAACGAGATACCGGCAATACACTGTATATTTTAGATGAACCGACTACAGGTCTTCACTTTGCAGATATTCAACAGTTGTTAGTTGTTCTGCATCGATTACGTGATCACGGCAATACAGTCGTGGTCATTGAGCACAATCTTGACGTTATTAAGACAGCAGATTGGATAATAGACCTAGGCCCAGAGGGTGGTTCTAAAGGTGGGTATATCATCGCTGAGGGCACGCCTGAGCACTTGGCAGAGCAATCTGTATCTCATACCGCTACTTTCTTGAAACCACTGCTGGAAAGAGGCTACTAACCGACGGGAACTGAAAAATGTAAAAAGGGTAATGGAATTAATATTCCATTACCCTTTTTTTTGTATAGATTTTATACCTGACTTTATTACAGGCAAAAAAAAGCCCAGCATAAGCTGGGCTTTTTTATGACAAAGATTTTACTCTTCGCCAGCTTCTGTTGCTTCGACAACGTCTTCTGCTTCAACAGCAGGACGGCCGATTAACTCAACGTAAGCCATAGGTGCATTATCACCTGAACGGAAACCACATTTCATAATACGAATGTAGCCACCCGGACGTGCTTCATAACGAGGACCCAACTCATTAAACAACTTACCAACAGCTTCTTTACTGCGAG
>JBNMQK010000003.1:0-72540 GCA_051278005.1 Oleispira sp.
GATCGCAACACAGCTTAAGGACTGACCCTCTTCGTTGACTTGCTCACCGGCTAACGCGGCATGCACGTCTGCCATTGTGGCTTCGACTAGCTGAAACAGGTCAGTGTCAGTGTCACCGTCAGTGTCAGCCTCAGTGTCAGCCTCAGTGTCAGCCTCAGTGTCAGCCTCAGTGTCAGCCTCAGTGTCACCGTCAGATGTTTCAGTTGGAGTTGTTGGGAGCGCCTCTTGGGGGCTAGAGCTTGAACTGCCACCACAGGCAGCCAAGAAAATACTTATGAGGCTAATAACAAAAATCTGGTGCATATAATTTTTCCATTTTAGCAATATACAATGACGCAAGTCTTTTGGAACTTACAGGGTTTAGGTTATGGACTACGTAATAGCAAATTCTATACCATGCAAAATTACCGCGTTATATTTGGGTGAAGAGGGCACGCTATGCGTGTAAATAGGACGCGAGTGGGGGGCGTACAGAAAAATATCATCAGAAGTCAGTTTATCTAGGCTGCATTAAACCTACCAAGATCTCGCACCATTCTGATGCAAACATTGAACGACCGTTCCAAAAACGATCAATAAATCTCATCCTATTGACTGAATTTTTAACCCCATGTCTATTTATGCTAAAAAAGATGATGCCGCCTTTTACGGAACGAATGAATGTCTGAGTATTGATGAGGGTCTGTGGCAGATACATAAAAGTAATTTCTTTTTTATACTCGGTTCTGGTATTATCCGCGCCGGAGATGCCTAGGCAATCGTCGCTTTTATCACTTGTGATACGAGGGGAGGAAAGTCCGGGCTCCACAGGGCAGGGTGCCAGGTAACGCCTGGGCGGTGTAAACCGACGACAAGTGCAGCAGAGAGAAGACCGCCGATGGCTCATTCGTGAGCACAGGTAAGGCTGAAAGGGTGCGGTAAGAGCGCACCGGACCACTGGTAACAGTTGGTTGCAGGGTAAACTCCACCCGGAGCAAGATCAAATAGGCTCTCTTATGGCGTGGCCCACGTTGAGAGCGGGTAGATCGCTTGAGCCTGCGAGCAATTTCAGGCCTAGATGAA
Organism: Oleispira sp.; assembly: GCA_051278005.1. GTDB lineage: Bacteria > Pseudomonadota > Gammaproteobacteria > Pseudomonadales > Oceanobacteraceae > Oleispira. The sequence goes on from JBNMQK010000003.1 coordinate 1,063, forward strand.
TGATTGTCCTCGACAAAACCCGGCTTACTGGCGTCTCCAGCTATTCTAAAAATCCCCTCATGTTTTACATGAGGGGATTTTTTTTGCCTGTAATAAAGCTTTTGAAAGCTTGAGATAGTTTTTGACCGTATTGATGCGCGTTTGCAAAAACAGTTTTTTTAAAATGCGTGCTTGCACTGGAACAATTTAAAAAAGTGTAGCAATATCAGTATATTATCAAAATGGACAGTGGACATAACGAGACCCTCGTTATTATTGTAAACGCGCACGCGCGTTTATCTGGAGCTTGGAAATGGATTTCAAAAACTACCGAGTAAAATCAATTAGCCGTTCTGGAATCGAGAAATATCGCTTCCGTGCAAATGCGCATGAGTATGATTAAGCTGTTATCTTTTTAAGGAGTATTTGTGACAAAGGAAGTTATTAGTAATTCTGTAGAAATAGCTACTTGGCTTAGCCCTAAATTAGTTATTCCAGCTGTAGGGGTTTTATTGGCTTCAGTTATAGTGCCAATTTTACTGCATGTTTTAAAAGAGAAGAGAGAAAAGAAGAACAAAATACTAGAGATTCGGACTAAAGTTTATACAGAGTACTTTAGAACCTTTGAAGAAGCTGCGAAAGGTGTTGGCGATGATTATGAAAAGTTTTCTAAAATTACTTTGAAGGATGCATTTCTTAAATTACTGGAAGCAGAAAGTACACCCGAAGCTATTGTTGAGTTTCAGGGTGTTGTTGGTGAGTTCCCTTATAAAATCCAAGAATCACACCGAAAAGCAACAGAGCAAATGACAACGCTAAAAATCCTTGGATCTAGAAATCTTTATGAGCTCACAAAAGAATTCGAAGTATTAAATCAAGAGATTCTTGAAATGTCCTCAGATTGGTTAGCAGAAATGCAGAAATCCTTTGTTATGCCTGATTTTGAAGCTCCCGTTGCCGTAAAAATGAAAGAAAAAGGTATGCGAGCTAAAAAACTAAAGGACGAAATTATTGAGCAAATGCGTGTTGAACTTAACCATGATTAAAGATAACAATGCCATGTATGGGATGCCCCATAATGGCGGGCGTTATATTCAACTATGAGCAACCCCAAGAATCATCATTATATTCCCCAGTCTTATCAACTTCTATTCTCGCTAGATGGAAAGAGCCTGTTTTACTTGGATAAAAAGGACTCAAGAATTCTCGGGCCTGCTGGCCCTAGGAACTTCTGCTCTGAAAATTTTCTTTATTCTCTAACGGGAGAAGCGGCAAAGGCCTCTGATTCACCTACATTGATCGAAAATCCAATGCTATCAACCATTGATGGTGCCTTTGCAACTGAAGTGGGAAAATTGATATCAGATAATCCCAACAAAACCGATGTCAGTTTATATGACCTATCAAGGTTCTTCGGATTTTTATCCGCAAGACATCCAAGTCTTATAAATGAATTTCAGGATGGGTTTGATCGGGTGCTTATCGGAGAAATTTTAAAACATGCAAAGGGTGATGAAGCCGCCAAGGAAAAAGCGCAAGAAATGGGTTTAGACCTGAATGACGACAGCCTTTTTGAGGGGGTATCATTTTCAGAGTCACGTAATATGACGCTTGTGAAGATGATTGAGAATGCGCAAGACAACGCAGCTTGTATCCATGATGCCATGGGCTGGCTATTTCTTTATTCATTCGAAGCCGATGTTCTTCTTTGTGATCAACCATTTATTATAAAAGACGATCCAATTGTAATAGATCAATTATTTAGCGGTGGAGATGAATACATTATTCTTATCCCTCTGTCTCGCCAGTTATGTCTGGCTCTATCGTCAGTTAAATCGGATATTAAACATACATACATTAATTCGAGTCAGGCGATGGCAATAAATGATTTAATAATAAACAATGCTGAAAGGTGGGTGATCGGCCCCACTGAAGAGTCTATCCATAGCTAATGAATATAACAAACGCAGGCACGGCGACGGCTTTTCCGTTGCGACTTCCCCTTCACTACAAAGCCGCGAGTGCTAACGGCGTTATACGTAATCAAGGAAGAATATGATCGTAATTTACGGTATTAAAGAAGAATTAAATCCGATAAAAGAAAAACTGTCCGATGTAATACATGGCTGCATGCAATCAGTTTTGGGTTTTCCAGAAGACAAGCGTGCACACCGTTTTATACCAATGGATAGAGAAGATTTTTATTACCCTGGTGGGCGTACTGACGCATATACCGTCATAGAAATAAATATGATGGCTGGCCGTCAAATTGAAACACAGAAAAACCTTATCAAATCATTATTCCAAGAAATAGAGCGTCAGCTTTTCATACTGCCTGTTGATATTGAAATTATCATTAAAGAACAAGCTCCTCACCAATGGGGTTTCCGTGGAATGACTGGTGACGAGGTCAATGATCTCAAGTATAAAGTCAACGTATAACAAGTTTATTAAACATCGTTACCGCCACAAAAATACGTGGCTTTCACTGTGCGCGCAAAGAGCCGCGCGCGGTTTATAAAGGCGTTCGTGAGGAGTGTAATGAGAAAATTAGAAAGAAAGCGGAAAGGGCTCCAGCTTTTATTGGCTCCATTTTCAATCTCTGGGATTGTTTTCGTTACGTTATTAGATTTTGATGCCCCTTTTCTAATTAGTACAGTAATAGCTGGAATTGTTCTTGTATCAGCCTCAGTATTTATTTTTAAGTCGACTCAGGTTAACGCTGCTTGGATAGAAAATGATACTTTGAAGATTCGTGGGGGATTTTCTACAACCATAGAGATTCCTCTAAAAAATGTTCAGTATATGCGTTATGTAACAGGGGAAAGGCATGCTGATATTCAGAGAGATGCATTGTTTGTGAAAATGAGGGGGTTTGATGAATGGGAGATACCGGTTACCGATAAAATTGAACATTTATCAGAGTGTAGATTGTATGAATTCATAAAAAACAACTTTTATGATTTACCGTATCACGAACAAGTCAATTAACGATATGCCTGCGGTATCAGGCATAGCAAGCTGTGCTGGTTATTGAGACGTTCAGGCTGTAGAAAAATAGATTAATTCCTAAATCTAGCTCAATAAATTAGGTAAAATAGCACTTTACCGTTTACCTGATAATTTCATGTCCAATTTCCTCGATGACAATCTCAATCAAAGCGTTTTCTTTGATATCACTTACTCGAAAATGATGAAATCGTTTCTGACTTCTATGCTCGCTACAAAAATAAAAACGTCGGCGTAAAGCCTACCCTCCGGCGTGTTATTGCGGGTAATATTTTATGCTTAGTATAGAGGTCATACTTCCAGTCGCGTTATTGAGTGTTTATGTAAAGCAAAAGCGACGGCTCAGTGGCTAATGTACCGCATGGTGCACAATATAGAAAAGCTATGGAAGAATAGTGAAGTAGAGAATTGGGCCTAGTAAGGTGTTATCAGGGGTTCTGAACAGTCGATTTTAGAGCTGTCTGAGCTGATGTTTGACAATATGAGCGATATGCTCGTATATTATAAAGCTCAATAAAACAGAGCAAATTAAACGGAATTTTTGAAGAGTAGGGAAACATGTCTAAATATCGTATTTTTCTACACCCTCGTTAGGCTCATCACGAACAATTCGGACATTAAATTCTATGAATGATCCAAAATATTTTGCTAAAGGCAGATGCACATGCGGTGAGATACACTACACGGTAAACTGTAAACCAATGTTTGTGCATTGTTGCCATTGCTTATGGTGCCAACGAGAAACTGGATCGGCTTTTGCGTTAAATGCTTTGATTGAAAGTGAATGTTTAAGCATCACAAAGGGTGTTGTCGAAAAGATTCAAACTCCGTCAAATAGTGGCGTTGGTCAAGTAATAGTACGTTGCCCTCAGTGCCAAGTTGCACTATGGAGTCACTATGGAGCGGCAAAAGAAAAAGTGGCATTCATAAGAGTGGGCACATTAGATAATCCGAATTTATGCCCACCCGATATTCATATATATACTTCAAGCAAACAATCTTGGATCGAGCTGAGCGATACTGCTGCAAAATCTAAAGATTTCTATCGCAGAAGTGAGCTTTGGCCAGAGGAGTGTGTAAGGAGATATAAAAGTGCAATTGAGGCCTAATAATCACGCTCTATCGGTTATTGATTCAGGTAGGATAATCGCATTAGACTTGCGATAACGTTAGTTTTGAAAATACATGTAATGTAAATTGAACATTATAAAAATTGTTATAATGGTATCTTTTTCAATACCGATGCTCTTTTTTTTATTATTTATATATTTATATATTTTGATGTGGAGTTTTCACAAAAAATTCAACCCGCTAATTCCAGTTGTTTGAAACAAGACCAAGGCCATTTTACTAATAACACTTTTCAATCTAAAAACATTTACGGGGTCGGACTGATGTATGCAAAACATATTAATGAAACGGCCTCAGATTTTGACCTAGCCGTTGGCCCTCCCATTTTATAAATTCGAGTGCGAGTTTTTAAAAGGTGATGCTCTGGTGGTATGCCATCCAATAGTAAATTGCTAAGGTCATTAAGTGAATTAGAGCCAGGTATAGATAATGCCGATTTCATTCCCCAGATTGGTTTTCTAATAGCGAATGATATATCGGCCAGAAGCCTCGCGGTCATGGGCGAAGGCCAAAAGAAGAGCGCCGAAAAATTTCTTAATGTGGGTATCGAGGCAGTGCACCCTTAAATACAGCGCAATACCTCAAGGTCAGTTCTTAACTCGCGTTGGCTTGCTGCTTCGCTAAGTCTTCAGGTAAGTATTTAGCCGCACGATAAAACGCCAGCATTGAAAGTAAACCCACAAATGAGACGCCCGCAATGGCATAACGCAGCGCATCACTGCCTAAGCTTGGGGTTAATGCATCACTAATAAGTCCTACGACTAGTGGGCCGCAACCTAAGCCAATTAGATTTAATACTAAAAATAAAATAGCCGATGACATCGCCCGCATGTTTGGGTTCACTAAGGTGTGGGTAATGGCAATCACTGGGCCTAAGTACAAGGCGCCAAATACCGTGGATACAAACAAGCAAGCTAACGCTAGAGTACTGTCATCCATAAACATGGCTGAGGTAATGAGTAAGGGTGCAAAAATAGCCGGTATGGCGGGTACCCATAAGTACCAACGCATGTCTTTCAAACCTAATTTGTCAGCGAAGTGTCCCCCTGCATAAGTACCAATAATACCCCCTAAGCCTGCAGTGATCGCAAGACTTATACCGACTTGAGTGGTTTCAAAGCCATGAGATCGAATAAGAAAAGAAGGTAAAAAGTTACCAATGCCGTAGCTGCAAAAAGCGGTAAGACCGGACGCGAGTGCAAAAAATCTGAATGATTTTAATGCCCACAAAATGGATAGCGTTTCTTTAAAGGTCACGCTGGTTTTTATTTCTATACCATCTGCGATGCCTCTAATCGGTTCACGTATGGTAAATTTAACAATCAGTGCAACTAATAAACCAGGCAGTCCTACCGCAAAAAAAGCAATACGCCAGCCGTAATGTTCGTTAACCCAACCGCCGACGATAAAGCCAATTAAAATACCTAAATAAACACCGGTCGAATAAATGGCCATCGCGCGTCCGCGCTCTTTAGCAGGATAATAATCTGACAAAATAGAATGTGAGGGTGGGCTGCCGCCAGCTTCCCCAATACCGACGCCAATACGTGCGAGCAATAACTGATAAAAGTTTTGTGTTAAACCCGATAGCGCGGTCATTCCGCTCCAAATCGCGACGGCACCCGCCACGATATTTTTACGATTTCCTACATCAGCCCAGCGCGCAATAGGAATGCCGACACTGACATAAAAAATAGCGAATGCAAAGCCCGTTAACAGCCCTAGTTGAGCATCGGAAAGGGCCATGTCGGCCTTAATAGATTCTTGTAATATCACTAAAATTTGACGATCGACAAAATTCAGCGCATACACAATAGTGAGTAAAAACAGTACGTAGCGGCGATAGTGTTTACTTTTAGGAGGATCCATATCACCGGATTCATTCTTTTTATCTTCCATAAAACTCCTACCCATTTATTGTTATTTAAGGCGCTTTTATACGACAACGGTAATGCAAGTCAGTGTCGTTTGAGTGGCAATTTAAAAGATGCCGTAGCGATATGACTTTTCGTTATTCGTAACCTTTGTACCATGAGATTATTTGATAATATACTCAATATGTCTAAGAACGGCGCAATTTGTCTAAGTAGTATCGAGATTTTTGCTCACTTTTTTGAACGTCCTCCAAGATTATTAAAGACGATAATGTATTGTGATGATTTAGCCACGCCGTAATTCAGCGGTTTAAGATACTATTCGTAAGATTAATAGATACGCAGTATTACAAATCATTTCATTCATGACTCAGCTCTGGTTAGCATCCATGATCGATAAAAAATACAGACTGAGTTTACATAAGCGAGGGATTTGGCGATGGATTTTGAATTAAGCCCAAAAGCAAAAGATTACGTTAAAAGAACTAAAGCATTTATAAAAGAACACATCGAACCGATGGAAGCTGATTTCTGGGCTGATGTGTATGCTAAGCAAAACCACGGTGACTGGACCAAGTGGGAAGTGCCACCGATAGTGGGCGAGCTTAAAGCCAAGGCCAAAGCGGAAGGCTTATGGAATATGTTTCTGCCTGACGAAACGTTAGGTGCGGGCTTGAGCATTTTGGAATATGCCTCTGTGGCAGAAGAAACTGGACGCAGTATTTTAGCGCCGATGATCTTTAACTGTAATGCCCCAGATACCGGCAATATGGAGCTGTTATGGCGCTATGGTTCTGATGAACAAAAAGAAAAATGGTTAACGCCTTTGCTGGCGGGCGATATACGCTCGGTCTTCTGTATGACAGAGCCTGATGTTGCTTCATCTGATGCTACGAATATGGCAGCAACCGCCGTGATCGAGGGTGATCAGGTTATTCTTAATGGTACTAAGTGGTGGTCGAGCGGTATTGGTGATCCACACTGTAAAGTGGGGATCTTTATGGCCAGTACGCCAGATGAGAGTAAAGATCGCCATCATCAACATTCTATGGTGTTAGTACCTCTTAATACGCCTGGTGTTGAGATTGTGCGTATGCTGCCAGTTTTTGGTGCTTATGACGCGCCACACGGTCATGGCGAAGTTAAGTTTACCGACGTGCGCTTACCTGTTTCGAGTTTTATTAGCGGCCCAGGTATGGGTTTTGAAATCGCCCAAGGCCGCTTAGGACCTGGTCGTATTCACCATTGCATGCGTTGCTTAGGCGCAGCAGAAAAATCATTAGAGTTGATGGTTGATCGTGGTATGAAGCGTACTGCTTTTCATAAGCCCATTATGAAGTTGGGTGGTAATGCTGAACGCTTGGCTGAAGCCCGCATTGCGATTGATCAGGCGCGATTGTTAACCTTATTTGCCGCGTGGAAAATGGATAAAGTGGGGGCGTTAGGCGCTATGACTGAAATCTCTGCGATTAAAGTCGTTGCGCCTAACGTTTTGCAGAAAGTGGTTGATGATGCGATTCAAATTCATGGGGGTGCTGGAGTGAGTCAAGATACTCCACTTACGGCTTTCTTTATGCAGGCGCGCTCTTTACGTCTAGCGGACGGCCCAGATGAAGTACATAAAGGCGTTATTGCGCGTATTGAACTTGCTAAACGCGGTTTCTTTAGTAAAAAACGCTGATAATTACGTCTATTAATTCCCGGTGTTAGTGATTGCTAACACTGGGGGTTTTTGCCATGAAACACCTGTTCTATGGCATTATCCCGCCCCTTCTATTACGACTTCTTCTTAAATTTAAATAAATAGATAGCCTTCTTATGGCATGATGCTCCGCCTTGAAAGTGAGCATTTACACTAAATTTATCAATAAGGTAGTTAGTGATCACTTATCTATAACAAAAATGTCTAAACAAATTCCTATCATTAAGTTAGTGACCACCAACTTAAGAGATTACTTTAACTTTTATTCCCAGAGTCACGAGTAGCAAGACTTTTTCTTAACAAAATTCTTACGGTTTTTACTCCCTTGGCAGGTATGGTCGCTAAGTCCTTGTGAATTAACGCAAATTTTCACATATCCACAGCGTTTATCACCTTGCAAATGTGCCTCAGGATTTCTATAGTGTGCACTAGTGGAGTAAAGTGGGTAGAAGTGGGTTTTTTTGGTGATAATGTATTAGAAATCATGCTTAAAACCTGACCCCATCTTTTAATAAAGGAAAGCCAGTGTTTCGTGGACTCAGTGCGGTTAATTTAGATGCTAAAGGAAGGCTAGCGATTCCGATGAAATATCGGCAGTTGCTAGTGGATCTTTGTGCTGGGCGTCTAGTAGCCACTATTGATACCGAAGAACGTTGTTTATTGATTTATCCCGTCCATGAGTGGGAAGTGATTCAAGCAAAAATTGAAGCGTTACCTAGCTATAACCCGAGTGCTCGAAGAATTCAGCGATTGTTAATTGGTCATGCTACCGATATTGAATTGGATGCCAATGGACGAATTTTATTGTCTCAGCCGTTGCGGGAATATGCGCAGTTAGAAAAAGAAATAATTTTGCTGGGGCAAGGTAAAAAATTAGAACTGTGGAGTAAAGATCTGTGGAATAGCCGTCGTGATGATTACATCGCTGAGGTGAATGCCCCGGAAGTACTTCCAGATGAACTGTTAAATCTTTCTTTATAAGAAGTCTTATGGCCAAACGAAGCAGAACAAAGTTGAGTAAGACTGAGCGTCAGCAGTCTGAGCAACAACAAGCCGAGCAAAAGAAAGATCAGATCGAATTGGGTGTTGGTGAGCAACAAGACCATTTTACAGTGTTATTACACGAAACCGTTCAAGGTTGTGTGGTCGATCCTGATGGGATTTATGTTGATGGTACTTTTGGCCGTGGTGGTCATAGCGAGCTGTTGTTAAGCAAGTTATCTGAACACGGTCGTTTATTGGGTATCGATAAGGATCCATTAGCGATTGCAACGGGTGAAGCGTTAGCGCTTAAGGATTCACGCTTTCAAATTATTAATGCCAGTTTTGCTGAGCTCCAAGAACAGTTGCAAGCACGCGGTATCGAAAAAATTGATGGGTTGTTATTGGATTTAGGGGTTTCTTCACCTCAGTTAGACGATGCAGAGCGTGGTTTTAGTTTTATGCGAGATGGTCCGTTGGACATGCGTATGGATCCAACATCAGGTATCAGTGCAGAAGAGTGGATTGCTAAAGTGAGCGCGGAAGAATTAGCGCGAGTCATGAAAGAGTATGGTGAAGAACGATTCGCGAAGCGCATGGCCAATGCGGTTATTCGTGAGCGTGAATTACAGCATATTAACCGTACTGTGCAGTTGGCTGAAATTTTAAAAGAAGCGAATCCTGCTTGGGAAAAGCACAAGCACCCAGCAACACGTGCTTTCCAAGGTATTCGTATTCATCTTAATAACGAGTTAAGTGATTTAGAAAAAATTCTTGATCAATCGGTTGATGTGCTAAAGGTCGGTGGCCGTTTGGCTGTGATCAGTTTTCATTCGTTAGAAGACCGTATGGTGAAGCGTTTTATTCGTCGCCAAGAACAGGGGCGTCCAATTCCAAGAGGGTTGCCCATTCTTGATACTGATTTGGGCAAGACAATGAAAAAAATGAGTAAGGCGATTAAGCCGAAAGCGAATGAAATTGGTGGCAATGTGCGGGCACGTAGTGCTGTTTTACGAATTGCCGAGCGTATTGAAGGCGAGAGAGATTAGTCTTCTATGATGTCAGTAGCCAAACAAAATATGTTGATATTGTTAGTGTGGTTAGTCGTTATTGTGTGTGCCACGATGCAGGTGGCAGCAACACATTGGCATAGGCAGATGGTTGCAAATTGGCAAGTTTCCGAGCATCAACGTTTGGGTTTAGAACAAGATTATGGTCGCCTACTATTAGAACAAAGTGCGTTAACTGCTCATGGTCGAGTAGAGCGTATTGCAAAAGAAAAATTGAGTATGATCGAAGCGATTGATGTGCAGGTTATTCGCAGCAGTCGTTAATGGCAATATCGTTAATCCCAAGGTAGGGATTTAAAATAATAATGAAGACGTAAACGGAATGGTTTTAAGGAAAGTTTAAGATGAAAGGCACACAATAACGTGGCTAATCCCCGTACTAAAAAATCCGCAACCACAGCATTAACAGACGCTGTTGAATACCGTATTCCAGTTTGGCGCTTTGCCTTAGTACTGGGCGTATTCTTGTGCCTGTTAATTGTGGTCGCCGGTCGTATGGGTTATCTGCATCTTGTGCAGCAATCTTTTTTAGCGGCTCAAGGTGAGCAGCGTATGGTTCGTGATCAATCCATTCCTGCTTTACGTGGCGATATTAATGATCGTCATGGTGAGCCATTGGCCGTGAGTTCTCCGGTGAAAAGTTTGTGGCTAAATCCTAAGCTATTTAATGCTTCTAATGTTCCCAAGCTTGCAGCAATTTTAGGCATTTCAGCGAATAAATTGACCCGTCGCCTAAAGCGCAATCGCCATCAAGGCTTTATGTATGTGCAGCGCCACTTGCCTCCAGAGACCGCCAATAAAGTATTAGCACTTAAGTTGAGCGGTGTATTTTCGGAAACCGAGTATCGACGCTTTTATCCTGCATCAGAAGTAACCTCTCATGTCGTCGGTATGACCAATATTGATGGTAAAGGCCAAGAGGGTTTGGAGCTTGCATACGATGATTGGCTGCAAGGGGCGCCTGGGCAGCAGCGAGTCGTAAAAGATTTATTAGGCAATGTCATTAAACAATTGAATGTTGCTGCGATTGCTAAACCCGGTAACGAATTAACGTTAACCTTGGATCTACGTCTGCAGTACTTAGCGTATCGAGAGTTGAAGGCCGTCGTGCAAGCACATAAAGCAAACTGGGGCAGTGCTGTTTTATTGGATGCGAGTAACGGTGATATTTTGGCCTTGGTCAATCGCCCTTCTTATAACCCGAATAACCGCGCGACGTTAAATGCAAAAGATATGCGTAATCGAGCCTTAACCGATTTGGTTGAGCCCGGTTCAACCATGAAGGCATTTACGGTTGCAGCAGCATTAAAGAACGGTAAGTACACACCCACTTCTGTCATTGATACTTCACCTGGCTATATGCGTATAAAGCGAAAAACTATTCGTGATCATAGAAACTATGGGCCGTTAGATTTAACGGGAATTATTAGAAAGTCGAGCAATATTGGCGTTACTAAGTTGGCTCATGAAATGGGCGCTGAGTCTTTATGGACCATGCTTTACGATGTAAAACTCGGGCAAGCAACCGCTCTGGGTTTTCCTGGGGAAGCGGTTGGACATTTACCGTATCCACAGAAACTCGATAAATTAGGGTTGGCGACCTTATCTTACGGTTATGGTTTGTCGGTGACACCTTTGCAGCTCGCTCAAGCCTATACCGCGTTTGCGAATCATGGCTGTGTGCAAGAAGCGCGTTTAATTATTACGAATGCACAAACACCTTGCGAACAAATTATGCCCGCATCTGTGGCAAAAAACATGACCAAAATGTTAGAAACGGTTACCCAAAAAGGGGGTACGGGAACACGCGCCAAAGTAGAAGGTTATCGTGTTGGAGGTAAAACGGGTACATCGCATAAAGTAGGTAAAGAAGGTTATCAGGATTCTGAATATACCTCGATTTTTGCCGGTATAGCCCCTATTTCGGATCCACGTTTTGTCTTGGTTGTTGTGATCGACCAACCGCAAGGTCAGGAATACTATGGCGGTGAAGTTGCAGCGCCGGTATTTGGTCGCATTATGGAAGAGGCGTTACGTACTTTGCAGATCGCACCTGACCAGAGTAAAGATTTTCATGTGGCGGAGATATCTGCTTTATGAAACTGAGTCAGTTGTTAGCACCCTATGGTTTGTCTGATGTAAAAACATCTGAGCACACTATTCCCGAGGTTAATGTTCAAGGTTTAGTCACTGATAATCGTGATGTGAAATCGGGTGATTGTTTTATTGCGTTAGCGGGTATAACCCACCATGGCAAAATATTTATTGATGATGCCATTAAACGTGGTGCTATTGCTATTTTGTTAGAGGCCGAGAAAAGTGACGAAGCGGGTGTGCAACAATCTTTAGACATCACTTATCGCTCAGGCATTGTGATCATTACTGTTGGCGATTTAAAAACACGATTGAATAAAATATTAATCGATTTTTATCAGCTTTCTAATACTGCATTTGATATGCGTCTTATGGCGGTAACGGGTACCAATGGTAAAAGCAGCATCACTCGCTTTGCCGCTCAAATGAGTCATGGCTTACACCAGTCTACTGGGTTGATGGGGACGCTGGGTTATGGCGTATGGCCAAACATTGTTGAAAGTAAAAATACGACGCCTGAGTTAGCGGTTTTATTACGTCAATTTGCACTCATGAAAAGCAATGGCGCTGAACAAGTTGCGATGGAAGTATCGAGTCACGGTATTGAGCAGAAGCGTATTGAAGGTTTAACGTTTGAAACGGCCGTCTTTGCTAATTTAAGTCAAGATCATCTCGACTATCACGGTGATATGGAAAGCTACTTCGCCATTAAACGTCAGCTCTTTTTATTGCCTAAGTTGCAACATGCCATCATTAATATTGATGATGAATATGGCCAGCGTTTATTATTTGATGAGCATATTACTGCAAAAAAAATCAGTTATGGTTTTCATGAAAAAGCCAATGTTAGAGTTATAAGCATGTCTATGATGGGGGAATCCATTAATGCTTCCATTACCACGCCTTGGGGTGATGCAAGCTTTACTATCAATATGGTTGGTGACTTTAATCTTGCGAATGTTTTAGCGGCAATCAGTTTGTTGGCGGTAGAAAATAAATTTTCATTCGTTGATATTATTGATGCTATTAAACATATAACGCCAGCCCCAGGCAGAATGCAAACCTACAGTAAAACCGGTTGCGCCAGTGCTGTGGTCGATTTTGCACATACTCCCGACGCGTTGAAAAATGTATTGGTTACGCTGAAAAAACAAACACAAGGGAAGCTGGCATTGGTCTTTGGTTGTGGCGGAAATCGAGATTCTGATAAGCGACCTAAGATGGCGAGTATCGCGCAAGATCTAGCCGATATTGTCTTTTTCACCGCCGACAATCCTAGAAAAGAAAATTATGAAACAATTATTGATCACATGAACGCAGGCTTAAGTTCTTCTAACCCTACCGTGATTAAAACTGAGTTAGATCGAGGAAAAGCCATTGCGTTGGCATTGGCAGAACTTAATAGTACTGATTTATTATTAATTGCGGGCAAGGGCCATGAAACCTATCAAGATATCAATGGAGTCAAAATACCTTACAGCGATGAAGAAACATTGTTGTGTTTAGGTTATCACGATGTCGCACAGCCAATATCGTCAGTAGATTTTGATGAGGAGGCTTTATGATGATGGCTTCTTTTAGTCTTGGGGCATTAGCGCACGCGATGGCTGCTGTTATTGAAAGTGCTAGTAAGCAGGCTGATAACATTCAAGCACTGCGCATTAATACTGATACGCGGACGATTCAGGCAGGCGATGTGTTTTTGGCTTTGCGCGGTGATAATTTTGATGGTCATGATTATTTAGAACACGCACACGCTAAGGGTGCTGTTGCAGCAATCATTGATAAAGACTATGGCCTTCAAAAAGCATCTGACTTTTTATCATTCCCTTTGTTAGTCGTAGATGACACCTTGCTGGCACTCGGGAAAGCGAGCTTATGGAATCGACAACAGTTTACGGGGCCATTAATCGCGATCACCGGAAGTGCGGGTAAAACATCGGTGAAGTCGATGGCTGCTCACATGATGCAGTTATTCGGTCATTGCTGGGCCACTCCTGGAAATTTTAATAATCATATTGGTGCACCCCTCACACTATTAGGATTAGAGCCTCAACATAAAGCCGCAGTCATTGAGCTGGGCGCCAGTGCTGAAGGCGAGATTGCTTATACCTCACAGTTTGCTAAGCCCGATGTTGTGATTCTTACCAATGTTAGTAGTGCACATTTAGAAGGTTTTGGCAGTATAGAAACTATTATGCGTACTAAAGGCGAGATTATTGATGCTTTGTCGGCTGATGGTTGCGCCGTATTAAATGCTGATGATGTGTTTTATAGCGATTGGGTTTTAAGGGCATCGCCGCGGTCAGTTTTAAGCTTTGGTATTACAAACTATGCCGATGTTATGGCCAAAAATATTGTGTGTAACGAGCACGGTAGTTATTTTGATGTTGTTCATCAAGGTCAAACTTTACCCTGTGAAATCCCACTGCTAGGTCGACATAATGTATTAAATGCTTTATCGGCGATTGCAGCGGGTTTAGCGTTAGGTCTTGAGTTAGAAAAAATAGTGTTTCAGTTTAAAACCTTACCGATGGTTAATGGCCGTTTGCAGTGGGTAGAAGGCGAAGGTGGCATTCGAATTTTAAACGATAGTTATAATGCTAGCCCTGCTTCGGTAAAAGCGGCAATTGATGTTTTAGTATTATGGAAAGAAAAAGCCTGGTTAGTCTTGGGTGATATGGCTGAGTTAGGAGATGACTCTGCGGCGATTCATGCTGAAATAGGTGAGTATGCACAGCAAAAAGGCATTGCACATTTTGTCGCGACAGGCACAGCTTGTCGTTATGCTGTTGAAGCATTCATGCAGACTCTGGCGACAGATGAGTCTGCGAGTAGAAATGCATGCTGGTTTGAACAGCAAAGCGAATTGCTAAAATACATTAATGAAAATAAACAACCTAGCCAAGTTTTTTTGGTGAAAGGTTCACGCAGTGCGGGCATGGATAAAGTCGTTACCGCATTGTCGCTTAAGAATCATGGCGACTCTTTAAATAAAATCGGGGAAGTATAAGCATGTTGTTATTGCTAGCAGAATACCTAACACAATATCATTCGGGGTTTGCCGTTGTTCAATACCTGTCATTACGCGCTATTTTTGCTGTAATAACCGCATTGTCTGTTGCGCTATTTTTAGGGCCAAAGGTGATACGCAAATTGCGTAAATACCAAATTGGTCAGACGATTCGTGAGGATGGCCCGAAGTCTCATTTAAGCAAAGCAGGCACGCCCACCATGGGTGGGGCGTTGATTTTATTGTCCATTACAGTCAGTACTTTGTTATGGGGTAACTTAGAAAATAAATACGTTTGGTTAACCTTGTTAGTCACCTTGGCATTTGGTGTTATTGGTTGGATTGATGATTACCGTAAAGTCGTCGAGAAAAATTCTCGTGGGCTTCCGGCTCGTTGGAAATATTTTTGGCAATCGGCGTTGGCCATTATTGCTGCCGTCTATCTGTTTGCCACCGCGCCTAGCTCGGCAGAAACGTCTTTGATTATTCCTTTCTTTAAAGATGTGATTATAGAATTGGGTATCTTTTATATTGTACTCAGCTATTTCGTGATTGTGGGTGCGAGTAATGCCGTTAATTTAACGGATGGTTTAGATGGCTTAGCAATTTTACCGACCGTTATGGTGGGAGCGGCGCTTGGGTTATGTGCTTATTTTGCAGGCAATGTTAACTACTCAGATTATTTATCAATTCCTTATGTGATTGGTGCGGGTGAATTGGCTGTCTTTAGTGGTGCTTTGGTGGGTGCTGGCGTTGGTTTCTTGTGGTTTAACACTTATCCCGCTCAAGTATTTATGGGTGATGTGGGTTCCTTAGCACTGGGTGCTGCATTAGGCATGATGGCAATTATTACGCGCCAAGAGATCGTCTTCTTTATTATGGGGGGCATTTTTGTTGCTGAAACCGTTTCAGTTATTCTGCAGGTTGGATCCTTTAAATTAACCGGTAAACGAATATTTCGTATGGCACCCTTGCATCACCATTACGAATTAAAAGGCTGGCCTGAACCGCGAGTGATTGTGCGTTTTTGGATAGTGACTCTGCTATTGGTATTGGCAGGGCTTGCGACGTTAAAAATTCGATAACTGAAGTTTTTAGAAAGAAAGAGATAAATTAATATTATGACAAACTTGATTGCTTCTGATCAAAAACGCTTAATTATCGGTATGGGCCAAACAGGGCTTTCGTGTGCGCGTTTTTTGACTGAAAAAGGTTTGTCATTTGATTTGTGCGATACCCGTGAATTACTACCTAATCAAGCCGATATTGAATCTGAGTTTCCACAATGCCAGATTTTTAAGGGTGAGCTTGATGCTGAAATATTAGTACGCTATCAAGAGCTAATTGTGAGCCCAGGTATTGCGATTGCAGAACCTGCTATTGTTTCTGCATTAAAGCAAGGGAGCCGTGTTCGGGGTGATGTTGATATCTTTGCTGAATATGTGACTAAGCCTATTATTGGTATCACAGGTTCAAATGGGAAAAGTACAGTAACGACACTAGTGGGTGAAATTTTAGCGGCTGGCGGTCACAAACCTGCAGTCTGCGGTAATATCGGCATTCCTGTTTTAGAGGTCTTATTAAACGATGATCACTATGATTGTTACGTCGTTGAATTATCGAGTTTTCAGTTAGAAACTACGCATCATTTGGCCGCTGAAGTTGCTTGTGTATTAAATATGAGCGAAGACCACATGGATCGTTATAATTCGATGATGGCTTATTACCAGGCAAAACATCGAATTTTTCAGGGCTGTCGCAACATTGTTGTGAATCGAGAAGATGCGTTAACTCAGCCATTAGTCAGTACTTCAATGCCCAAGAAAAGTTTTGGCTTGCAAGCGGCTGAAAATCCAGTAGCAGCCAAAAATCAATATGCGATTGCCCTGCAAAAAGACAAGGCTAATGAGGTTAATCTGGGCGAATTTTTAATGTTCGAACAGCAACCTATTTTTCCTGTCGCTCAGTTAAAAATTAAAGGGCGTCATAACCAATTGAATGCTTTGGCCGCGATTGCTTTGGTTGAATCTTTGCCCGCTGATTTTGAAGTGAATTATGATCAGCTGCATCAGGTATTATCAGATTTTACCGGTTTGCCGCATCGTTGTTCGTGGGTTGCTGAACACGATAATGTTGAATACTTTAACGATTCCAAAGGCACAAATGTAGGATCAACCCTGGCGGCGATTGAAGGTTTAGCCAGTAACGACAGTAAGAATATTATTTTGATTGCTGGCGGTGTAGGGAAAGATCAAGACTTTGAACCTTTAGCCGATGCATGCCAATTGAGTGTTAAGCAGGCTGTATTATTTGGGCGTGATGCATCCCTAATTGCAAGTAGCTTAGTCTCTACTTGTGAATTAAACATTGTAGAAACATTAGAGCAGGCTTTGATCCAAGCCAGAGAAGTCTCCTGTCCGGGGGATGTGATTTTATTCTCTCCGGCGTGTGCCAGTTTTGATCAGTTTGCGAATTATGTAAAACGCGGTGAAGTCTTTGAGCAGCTGGTCGCTGAGATCATTAGTAATAAGGAGGGCCTATGACGCAGAGCTCTTCTACTAATAATTCTGTAAAAAGTATGTCGCTCATGTCTTGGTTTAAATCGTTAGCGCCTAATACTGATCTTTCACAAGTACTGTCAGTGAAAATGAATGCGTTAGTATGGTCTTGGTTGGGGCTAATGGCGCTAGGTTGGGTGATGGTTATGTCGGCATCGACGAGCATTGCGGAAACGTATACCGGTAACGCCGCGTATTTTTCTACCCGCCACGGGGTCTACATCGTCTTAGGTATTATTGCTGCCTTTTTAGTCAGCCGTATTTCATTGGCTTGGTGGCAAAAAACCGATTGGCTGTGGCTATTATTGGGGGGTTTGGGACTCGTTGCGGTATTAATTCCGGGTATTGGCCATGAAGTGAACGGGAGTGCACGTTGGTTGAACTTGGGCTTAATGAAAATTCAACCGTCTGAAATCGTCAAATTAACCGCCGTGCTGTATATCTCGGGTTATTTGATTCGTCGACAAGCGGAAGTACAAAATCAGTGGTCAGGTTTTATTAAACCGTTGGTTATTTTAGGCGTGATTATGGTGTTGTTATTATTAGAACCCGACTTTGGATCGGTTGTGGTTTTAATGGGCGCGGTATTGGTTTTATTATTTTTAGGCGGAGTAAAAGCGGGGCAGTTCTTCTTACTTGTCGTGGCGACCTTAATGATAGGTTATCTAGTGGTTACCGCGGAAGAGTATCGTCTTGCACGATTAACCACTTACTGGCAACCGTTCCACCCAGACAATGTTTATGGGTCTGGTTATCAGCTCGCCCAAGCATTGATTGCTTTCGGGCGCGGTGAATTATGGGGTACGGGTTTAGGAGAGAGCGTACAAAAGTTATTTTATCTTCCTGAAGCTCATACTGATTTTGTTTTTGCTATTTGGTCAGAAGAAACGGGCTTGGTGGGCGGATTGTTTGCGTTGGGTTTATTGGCTTTCTTTTTAGCTCAATGCATGATCATTGGTTGGCAAGCACAGAGAATTGGAAATTTGTATGGCGCTTTTATTTGTTTTGGCATTGCGACGTTATTTGGTTTGCAGGTCATTATTAATTTAGGAGTGAATACGGGATTATTACCGACTAAAGGTTTAACGCTTCCTTTTTTCAGTTATGGGGGAAGTAGCTTATTAATTTGCTGTGTGATGGTTGCCTTGGTTTACCGAGTGAGTGTAGAGATCGATTCAGTCGTAGAGGATGATGCAGCGAATAAAACGTCAAAAAACACAAAAAAATCGATAAAAACTAATAATAAATCGGTAGCAATTGCTAATAATGACGGCGATCTAAATAGTAATAATGAATATGTCACCGATTTTGATACGTACGTTGAAGAATTGAATGGGGGGCGTGATGACAAGTAAAGCACTTCCAACAAAAAAGAAAACAGTCATGATAATGGCCGGTGGTACGGGAGGGCATGTATTTCCAGCGCTCGCGGTTGCCGATGAATTAAAGCAGCAAGGTTATGACATACATTGGTTAGGAACCGCGGCGGGTATTGAAGCAGATTTGGTTCCTAAGTCTGGCTATCCGTTGCATTGTATTAATGTTACGGGTTTGCGTGGAAAAGGTAAGTTAGCTTTATTGGCCGCGCCATGGAAAATCATAAAAGCGATTTTTCAAGCGCTGCAATTTATGCGTATTGTACGGCCAAGTGCTGCGCTTGGTTTGGGTGGTTTTGCGACCGGCCCAGGGGGAGTTGCGGCTAAGTTGTTAGGTATTCCGTTATTAATTCATGAGCAAAATGCATTTCCTGGTATGACCAATCGTTTATTAAAACCGTTGTCGAATGTTGTGATGCAAGCGTTTCCAAATACCTTTAAAGGTAGTCATAAATTAGACAGGCTATTCACAACGGGCAACCCAGTGCGGGCAAGTATTGTGTCACTGGGTAGTATTAATAAAGATGATGAACGTAAAAATCAACCGCTGAATGTGTTGGTTGTGGGTGGCAGTTTAGGTGCGGTCGCCTTGAATAATGCGGTAATGGATGCCTTATCTTTAATGGTTAAAGGTGATCATGCGTTTAGCACGTTAGAGCATAGTTTGCCGAACATTTGGCATCAGGTAGGCAAGAAAAATATAGAAGCCGTTCTGCAAGCTTATGCAGCAAAAGGGTTGGAAGGTAAAGCCAAGGTCGTTGCTTTTATTGATGATATGGCGGTTGCCTATGATTGGGCCGATGTTGTGGTATGCCGTTCAGGTGCGTTAACCGTATCGGAAATTGCATGTGCGGGTAAAGCGGCTATTTTTATTCCGTTTCCATTTGCGGTTGATGATCACCAAACTGCGAATGCACAGATATTGGTTAAGGTAGGCGCTGCAGAAATAAAGCAGCAAAAAGAATTAACAGCTGAATGGTTGGCTGAGCGGTTGAAGAGTTACGCTGAAGATCCAGGAAAAATTAAATCTATGTCGATCGCCGCTAAAAGCGTATCGATTGCTAATGCAGCCCAGGTTGTGACAGAGCAAATAATAAAACAGATAAGGTTGAACGATTAATGGCTAACGAGAATTTATTAACTTCAGGCCCTGCAGAAGCGTATGCCATTCCTGAGATGCGTCGTATTAAACGCATCCATTTTATTGGTATTGGTGGCGTAGGCATGTGTGGTATCGCCGAAGTTTTGTTAAATCAAGGTTATCAAATCAGCGGTTCTGATTTACGTCAGTCTGCGGTTACTCAGCATTTGATTAATATGGGGGCCGAAGTTTTTCTGGGTCACCAGAGTGAAAATGTTGATAACGTTGATGTTGTCGTCGTTTCAACCGCTATTGATAAGAATAATCCTGAAATTAAGAATGCGATTAAAAAACGTATCCCTATTGTTCGTCGCGCAGAAATGCTGGCCGAGTTAATGCGTTTTCGTCACGGCATTGCCGTGGCAGGAACTCACGGTAAAACAACCACTACCAGTTTGGTAACGTCAATTTTAGCGCAGGCTAAGTTGGATCCTACCTATGTTATTGGCGGTCGCTTAAACAGTTCTGGAACCAATGCGCGTTTAGGTGCGAGTCGTTATCTGGTTGCAGAAGCGGATGAAAGTGATGCGTCTTTTTTACACTTGCAGCCTATGACATCTATCGTTACTAATATTGATGCTGATCATATGGAAACGTATGGCGGTGATTTCGATAAGTTAAAACAGACCTTTGTCGATTTTTTACATAATTTACCATTCTATGGCTTGGCAGTACTGTGCATTGACGACGATAATGTGCGCGAAATATTACCGAAGGTTTCTCGTAAGTTTATTACTTATGGTTTAAGTGAAGATGCAGATTTTCGAGCTTTCGATATTGTGCAGCAAGGATTGTTTACAAGCTTTAAAGTAAAACGTCCAGATGGAGCTGATGATTTAATCGTGCGCATGCGTATGCCAGGTGTGCATAACGTTTTAAATGCGTTGGCCGCTATTGTGGTTGCTTCTGATGAAAAAGTGGATGATGAATCGATTGTTTATGCGTTAGAAAATTTTGCCGGTGTGGGTCGTCGTTTTCAAGTGTGTGCAGAAGTTGAGTGCACGGATACTGAGGGTAATGAAGGCAGTGTTTTACTCGTTGATGACTATGGTCACCACCCGCGTGAAGTTGAAGTAACAATAGAAGCGATTCGCAAAGGCTTTCCTGAACGCAGATTGGTGGCGTTATTTCAGCCGCATCGTTATAGCCGTACTCGTGACTTGTATGAGGATTTTGTACGGGTATTGTCTGAGCCGGATGTTTTATTGTTAATGGATGTTTATCCTGCCGGTGAAAAACCGATTGCAGGTGCTGAAGGCCGGGCTTTATGTCGCAGTATTCGTCAGCGCGGGGCACTGGATCCTGTTTTTATCGAGCGCGACGAAGATATATCGCAAGTATTAAGCAAGGTATTAAAGCCTGGGGATTTATTATTGACTCAAGGTGCGGGTGATATTGGTAGTTTGGCCATTACATTGACTCAGCAATTACCTAATATTGTTGCTAGCGGTGCTTATATGAAAAGCACGGTAGTGAAAGGCAGTAAATAATATGACCTATACGCTTTCAGCGAATGAAAAAAATGCATTAGGACGTATTGCGGTATTAATGGGCGGTACCTCGGCAGAGCGCCCCGTGTCGTTAAACAGTGGCGCGGCTGTACTCAGTGCGTTATTGGAGTTAGGCGTTGATGCGTTTGCAATCGATGTCGGCGAGAACGCTGCAGAGCAAATATCTCAAGCAAAATTTGATCGCGCTTTTATTGCACTCCATGGCCGTGGTGGCGAAGATGGCACGATGCAGGGTTTATTAGAATTATTAAATAAACCGTATACGGGTAGTGGCGTGATGGCATCCGCGTTAGGAATGGATAAGTGGCGAACCAAATTGGTTTGGGATGCTTGTGGTGTTGCAACACCTAAAGCGTTTGTCTTAGAAAAAGACAGTGATTGGGATTCTATTATGCAAGCCCTAGGCGGGTTGGCGATGGTGAAACCTGCACGAGAAGGTTCCAGTATTGGTATGCGTAAAGTGCACAGCAGTGAAGGCTTAGCCGATAGCTATGCGTTTGCTTCTCAGCATGATGATCTTGTGATTGCGGAGCAGTATGTTGAAGGTCGTGAATTTACAGTAGCGATACTGGGTGATGAGGCATTGCCCGCTATTCAGTTGGTAACGACTCATGATTTTTATGATTTTGATGCGAAGTACAAAGCCAACGATACTCAATATTTATTACCTTCTGGCTTACCCGATTACGCGGAAGGCGAGTTGCATAAAATGTCGCTAAAAGCGTTTAAGTTAATTGGGTGTTCAGGCTGGGGTCGAGTTGATGCGATGCAAGACGAAGACGGTAATTTCTGGTTGTTGGAAGTGAATACTAGCCCAGGTATGACCGATCACTCGTTAGTGCCTATGGCGGCTAACGCGGGAGGGTTATCCTTCCCCGCATTAGTGGTGAATATTTTGCAACAGACACTCTAGTAGGTATTAAAAGATGTTTGTTAGCTCAATGAAAGACCAAGCTAATCAGTCGAATAAGAACAGGGCGAAGGCTGATAAAACGAAGCGTAAATCGCGTTCGTCGTCGCAGGTTTCGCCTGTACGAGCAACTACGAATAAAGGGGCGACTCGATTAAAAACGAAAACGCCTTTTTCCTTTACTCGAACGGCTGCATTAATACCTCTGTGGTTTGTGCAGTCGGTATTTGTTGTTTCGTTATTGGTGCTGGCGGGTTGGAGTTTGCAACAAGTGCGTTGGGGCTGGCCAGTTGAGCAAGTTGAGATTGAAGGTGAGTTTCGTTTTTGGGAAGCGGAAGAATTAGCCAAGCAATTGTTATGGGTTAAAGAGCAAAATTTCTTCTCTCTTGATGTGCATCAGGTTAAAGCAGAAATCGAGCAGCTGGCATTAATTAAAAGCGCTCAAGTAAAAAAGATTTGGCCAGATACGTTGTTGGTTAAATTTAAAGAGGATATTCCGGTGGCTGTGTGGAACCAGAAAACACTATTGAATCCTCAGGGTGAGGAATTGATTTTATCCCAGAGTTTTGATCAAAAAGGGTTACCAAAATTATTTGGCCCTAAGAAAAAAACTGAGCAGGTCATGCGACAGTTTCAGCGTTTTCAGGCGCGTTTGTTGTCTGCGGATGCGGTCATTGTGAGCTTAACCATGAATACGGTAGGAAGCTGGCAAGTAGAATTGGCAAACGGCTGGATGATTCGTTTAGGCCGTCAGCAGTTGGAACAACGTTTAGAGCGTTTAATAGAATTACTTAAAATACTGCCACAAGAAAAAGTAGCAGTTGTTGATCTTAGATACGGAAAAGGGGCAGCTATTAAATGGTTGTCTGTTTAGGAGTAAGACCATGAGTCAAGGGCCGCAAAAAAACATGCTGGTTGGACTGGATATCGGAACGTCCAAAGTTGTTGCCATCGTTGGTGAAATGACAGCGGAAGGTGGTGTCGAAATTGTTGGTTTAGGGTCACACCCAAGCCGAGGCATGAAAAAAGGCGTAGTGGTTAATATTGAATCCACTGTGCAATCTATTCAGCGTGCAGTAGAAGAAGCCGAGTTGATGGCGGGTTGTCGTATTCACTCTGTTTATGCGGGTATTGCGGGTAGCCATATTCAATCTATGAATTCTCATGGCATGGTTGCCATTAAAGACCGTGAAGTGACCTACGGCGATATTGAGCGCGTTATCGAGGCGGCAAAAGCGGTTCGCTTGCCCGGTGAAAATCGTATTTTGCACGTACTGCCACAAGAATATTCGATCGATACCCAAGAAGGTATTAAAGAACCTATTGGAATGTCTGGCGTGCGCTTAGAGGCCAAAGTTCACATGGTAACAAGTGCTACCAACGCTGCGCAAAATATTGAGCGTTGCATTCAGCGTTGTGGTTTAGAAACAGATGATATTATTTTAGAGCAGCTAGCCTCGAGCTATTCCGTATTAACGGAAGATGAAAAAGAGCTAGGGGTTTGTCTTGTTGATATTGGTGGTGGCACAACGGATATTGCTATATTTACTGACGGTTCGATTCGTCACACTGCTGTCATTCCAATTGCGGGTGATCAGGTTACCAATGACATTGCGATGGCGTTGCGGACACCGACTCAGCACGCAGAAGAAATAAAAATCAAATACGCGTGCGCATTAACGCAGTTGGCAAAAGAAGATGAAACGATCAAGGTTCCCAGTGTCGGCGATCGACCGGCAAGGGATTTATCTCGCATGGCTTTAGCAGAAGTTGTTGAGCCACGCTACGACGAATTATTCACTTTAATCCAGGCGGAATTACGTCGTAGCGGTTATGAAGAATTGGTCGCTGCGGGTATCGTTTTAACGGGTGGCACATCGAAAATGGAAGGTGTTGTTGAGTTGGCGGAAGAGATTTTCCACATGCCAGTGCGATTAGCGAAGCCTATTGGCGTTTCTGGTTTGGTAGATGTGATCAATAATCCCATTTATGCAACGGCTGTTGGCCTCTTACTGTACGCTGCAATGCAACAAAATGCTCCAATTAAAACAAATAACCGAGAAGAAGTGCCTTTAGACTTCTTTTCACGCGTAAAACATTGGATTCAAAACAATTTTTAATATTAAATAGTGGTTGCGCATTGCGCAACTCAGTAAAGGAGAAAGCGCTATGTCTCAGCAACGGGATGGGGATATGTTCGAATTAGCAGATGAGCCGCAGCAAAATGCAGTCATTAAAGTTATCGGTGTCGGTGGCGGTGGCGGTAATGCTGTGCAGCACATGGTCGTTAATAATATTGAAGGCGTTGAATTTATTTGCGCTAACACAGATTCGCAAGCACTACGTAAAGTAGAAGCACGTTCTGTTATTCAATTGGGCGGCGCTGTTACAAAAGGTTTAGGTGCTGGGGCGAATCCTGAAGTAGGACGTCAAGCAGCAATGGAAGATCGTGATCGTATCGCTGAAGCAATCAGTGGCGCGGATATGATATTCATTACAGCAGGTATGGGTGGCGGTACCGGAACCGGTGGTGCACCTGTGGTTGCAGAAGTGGCAAAAGAGTTAGGCATATTAACCGTAGCGGTTGTGACTAAGCCATTTCCATTTGAAGGTAAGAAGCGTGCATTGATCGCTGAGCAAGGATTGGCTCAGTTAGCTGAAAGCGTTGACTCTTTAATTACAATACCGAATGAAAAGCTTTTGAGCGTTTTGGGCAAAAACAGCAGTTTGTTGGATGCTTTTAGCGCAGCAAATGATGTATTACTGGGTGCAGTGCAAGGCATTGCTGACTTGATTATGCGTCCAGGCATGATTAACGTTGATTTCGCCGACGTCCGAACGGTAATGTCAGAAATGGGCCAAGCCATGATGGGTACAGGTTCAGCAACCGGTGATAATCGCGCTCGTGAAGCGGCTGAAGCAGCCATTGGCAGTCCTCTATTAGAAGACGTTGATTTACAAGGTGCTCGCGGTATCTTGGTGAATGTTACGGCAGGTTTGGATCTTACTTTGGGCGAGTTTACTGAAGTTGGCCAAGTGATAGAAGAGTTTGCTTCTGAGCATGCTACGGTCGTTATTGGAACGGTTATTGATCATGATTTAGTCGATGAACTGAAGGTGACTGTGGTTGCAACGGGCCTAGGGGTTAAGGTTTCTGCGGCTGACAAGCCTAAGAAAGTGGTTGATAATACAGCCGCATCAGAGTCTGTGAGAAAAGCACCGACAACAGTAGCAGATTATGCTGAATTAGATAAACCTGCTCATACTCGTAATCAGGCTGCAAAAGCGCTATCGCCTAGGGCGGTAAACACTAAAGAGAAGGATATGGACTATTTGGACATACCCGCTTTCTTACGTCGTCAAGCTGATTAGAAATTGTTACTAGCGCGCTCATGTATAATTGTTATAATGGGCTGTTAGTAATAATAATTAGTTAGTTTTAATTAACAATATTGGTAAATCGACATGATTCGTCAGCGAACACTCAAAAATACAATCCGCGCAACTGGTGTTGGTCTTCACTCAGGTGAAAAAGTATATCTGACGCTTAAGCCAGCCCCTGTCGATCACGGCATTGTATTCCGACGCGTTGACCTTGAACCTGCCGTTGATATTCAAGCTAAAGCGACCAATGTGGGTGAAACTACTATGTCGACTACCTTGGTTCAAGACGGTGTTCGTGTTGATACTGTGGAGCATCTGTTATCTGCCATGGCAGGCTTAGGTATCGATAATGCTATTGTTGAACTGAGTGCACAAGAAGTTCCAATTATGGACGGCAGCGCAGGTCCATTCGTTTTCTTGATTCAATCAGCCGGTATTGCTGAGCAGTCTAAAGCGAAGCGTTTTATTCGTATCAAGAAAAAAGTTGAAGTGCGTGAAGGTGATAAAGTCGCTTCTTTTGTACCTTATAACGGTTTTAAAGTTACTTTTGAAATCGAATTTGATCATCCTGCTTTTAAGCAAAGTGCACAAAAAGCAAGCTTGGACTTCTCATCAACTTCTTTTGTCAAAGAAGTGAGTCGTGCTCGTACTTTTGGTTTTATGAAAGACATTGAATTCTTACGCTCTAAAAACCTAGCGTTAGGAGGGAGTGTCAATAACGCTATTGTAGTTGATGAATATCGTGTAGTGAACGAAGATGGTTTACGTTATGAAGATGAGTTTGTAAAGCACAAGATTTTAGATGCGGTAGGTGATTTATACCTGTTGGGTCACAGCTTAATGGGTGAATTTGTTGGCTTTAAGTCAGGACATGGTTTGAATAACAAGCTATTGCGCGAACTTGAGTTACAAACCGATGCATGGGAATTTGTAGAATACGAAGAAGAAAACGCGCCTATTTCTTACACTAAGCCAGTAGCGGCTATCTAGACGTTCACCGTTTTGGTACGGTAACTTACTGGATAGAGTTGTTAACTTATTGAAAAGTTAAGAAATTTTGTGTTTTTCAAAATAAAGGCCATACTTATTATGGCCTTTATTATTTTTGGATACCTTTACTAATAGTCATGAATATTATTATCGTCGGTAAACGACATGGACAATCGAAGACATACTCACTAGGACCTGTAGCTCGTTTTTTGCTGCTTACTTCTATCTGTGTGTTGCCGTTTGCTATGGGCGCGACGGGGTATTTATTAGCCGCACACCTAGCGGATAAAGGACTATTAGATCCTGTTGCCGCAAAGGCATGGGAAAAAGATTTAGATGATCAGCGCCAAGAATTACAGGAAATTCGTCAGCATGCTGATCAAGAACTCGATGGTTTAACCCTTCGCTTAGCTCAATTACAAGCCAAACTATTACGCATTGATGCACTCGGCGAACGATTAATAGATATCACTAACATTAATGGTGATGAATTTGATTTCTCCTCTGCACCCGCTTTGGGTGGCCCAGGTACGATGGGTGAAACTTACCAATCTCCCGAAATACAATCTGTTTTAGATAAATTAGCCTCACGAATTGATCGACGGGAACAGCAGCTAGAAGTTCTTGATGATCTTCTTTTAGCCAACAAAATTAAAACGGATACCTTTGTTGCAGGTCGTCCTATCAAGCGAGGCTGGATGTCATCTCGTTATGGTAAGCGTACCGATCCTTTTAATGGTCGTTTAGCTTGGCATGCGGGAGTTGATTTTGCGGGCAAGCAAGGATCTGACGTAATTGCGGTTGCTTCAGGTATTGTGACTTGGGCCAGTGATCGCTATGGTTATGGTAAGTTGGTCGAGATCAATCATGGCAACGGTTATAAAACCCGTTATGCTCACGGCGCTGAAATCAAAGTAAAACTGGGTGATGTTGTACGTAAAGGCGATGTCGTTGCTGCAATGGGAAGCAGTGGCCGTTCTACTGGCCCTCATGTTCATTTTGAAGTTTATAAAAACGGTCGCACCGTCGATCCAGCAGCCTACTTACACCGCACTTTGCGCTAAATCTTTGTAATACCTCACTTTTTTGATATAAATATGGGAAACCTTGTGTAGGCCTTTTGCGGCCTTCAAAGATTTTTCTCGCTGTCTCTATTTTTTGGGTTTTAAAAACAATCATCATGATCGGTAATCTATTTAGTAAAATTTTTGGTAGCAAAAACGACCGCGAATTAAAGCGGATGGGCAAAGTTGTTGTTAAAATAAACGCTCTCGAAGAATCATTAGCGGCCCTTTCAGACATTGAATTGCAGGCGAAAACGCCTGAGTTCAAACAAAAGTTAGCGGATGGTACTGCTTTAGATGATATTTTGCCTGAAGCCTTTGCGGTCTGTAGAGAAGCCAGTAAGCGTGTTATGAAAATGCGCCACTTTGATGTCCAGCTGATCGGTGGTATGACCTTGCATGAAGGTAATATCGCAGAGATGAAAACGGGTGAAGGTAAAACCTTAGTGGGAACTTTGGCGACATACCTGAATGGTCTAACAGGTAAGGGTGTTCACATTGTTACCGTAAACGATTATCTAGCAAGTCGTGATGCAGAGTGGATGCGCCCACTGTATGAATATTTAGGTTTGACATTAGGTGTCGTTGTTCCTGGATTAGATCCTGCTAGTAAACGTGCTCAGTATGCTTGTGATATCACTTACGGCACAAACAACGAATTTGGTTTTGATTATTTACGTGACAATATGGCGTTTTCCTCGTCTGAGAAAGCGCAGCGCGAATTGAACTTTGCCATTGTCGATGAAGTTGATTCTATCTTAATTGATGAGGCTCGTACGCCGCTTATTATTTCTGGTCCGGCAGAAGATAGTTCAGCTTTGTATAAGAAGATGAATATATTAATTCCTCAGTTAACTCAGCACATTGAAGCTGAGGAAGGCAAGGAAGAGAAGCCAGGACATTATATTCTTGATGAAAAACAACGTTCTATAGAACTGACTGAATTTGGTCATGAATACGTAGAAGATATGTTGGCGCAAGAAGGCGTTTTGAAAGAAGGTGAGAGTCTTTATTCATCGTCTAATTTAACGCTTTTACATCATGTTAACTCGGCGCTGCGAGCGCACGTGATCTATCAGAAAAACGTTGATTACATCATTCAAAATAATCAGATTGTTATCGTTGATGAGCACACTGGCCGAACGATGGCAGGACGTCGTTGGGGTGAAGGTTTACACCAAGCGATTGAAGCCAAAGAAGGCGTTAATATTCAGGCTGAAAGCCAAACATTAGCATCGACTACGTTCCAAAACTTCTTCCGTTTGTATAATAAGTTAAGTGGAATGACGGGTACGGCTGATACAGAAGCCTTTGAATTTCATCAAATTTACAATTTAGCCGTCGTGGCTATTCCTACTAACCGTCAGGTTAAACGTATTGATTATAACGATCTAGTATTCTTAACTCAGGCTGAGAAGTACGCAGCCGTTATTGAAGAGGTGCGTGAGGTTGTCGCACAAAAACGCCCTGTTTTAGTGGGTACTGCATCCATTGAAACGTCAGAGCTTTTATCGGCCGCATTAACTAAAGCAAAAATAGAACACAGCGTATTAAACGCCAAGCAACACGAAAAAGAAGCACAGATTATTGCTCAGGCAGGCGCTGCAGGTTCGATTACGATTGCTACTAACATGGCTGGTCGTGGTACTGATATTGTATTGGGTGGTAACTGGGAAGTTGAAGTTACCGCGTTAGATAATCCAACAGAACAGCAAATTGCTGACATTAAAACCGTTTGGCAAAAACGTCATGACGATGTGTTGGCTGCAGGTGGTTTGCACATTATTGCGACCGAGCGTCACGAATCACGTCGTATCGATAATCAGTTGCGAGGCCGTGCAGGTCGTCAGGGTGACGCCGGTTCTTCTCGCTTCTTCTTATCGTTAGAAGATACTTTAATGCGCATCTTTATGTCGGATCGTATCCGCAATATGATGAAAGCATTAGGGATGGAAAAAGGCGAATCCATTGAGCACCGCATGGTGAGTAATGCGATTGAAAAAGCCCAACGTAAGGTGGAAGGTCGCAACTTTGATATTCGTAAACAGCTTTTAGAATACGATGATGTGGCCAATGATCAGCGCCGTGTTATTTATGATCAACGTAATGATATTATGGCTTCAGACGATATTTCCGATGTGGTTGCCAATATACGCCATGATGTATTACAAGAAGCCATCGATAATCATATCCCGCGCCAAAGCTTAGAAGAGCAGTGGGATATCCCGGGTCTTGAAGCAGAGTTAAAATCCGAATTTGATTTGAATTTACCGTTACAACAGTGGTTAGAACAAGACGATAAGCTCTACGAAGAGAACTTGCGTGAACGTATTACAGCGGCTCTAAATGACGCTTATAAAGCGAAAGAAGACTCTGTTGAATCAGTCGCTGATCAACCGAATCCATTACGTATGTTCGAAAAGCAGGTTATGCTGCAAATCGTTGATAATCTTTGGAAAGAACACCTAGCGACGATGGATCACTTGCGTCAGGGTATTCATTTACGCGGCTATGCTCAAAAGAACCCTAAGCAGGAATATAAGCGTGAAGCGTTTGAATTGTTCCAAGAGTTGTTGGAAAACATGAAGCGTGAAAGTATTCGCATTCTTTCTCATGTCAAAGTACGTCAAGAAGAAGAAGTGCGTGAGATGGAAGAGCAGCGCCGCGCTCAAGCAGAGGCTCTCGCTTCACAGTCTAGCTATAAGCATGAGTCCGCTCAAAGCATTACTGCTGAGAAGTCTGATGAAGCAGAAACAGCAGCAACAGCAGAGCAGGCTCAACCTTTTGTTCGAGAAGATAAAAAGGTAGGTCGTAATGAGCCTTGCCCCTGCGGCTCAGGCAAAAAATACAAGCAGTGTCATGGCAAATTAACAGCCTAACCAGCGCCAGGTAGATAGTAAAATAGGGCAGCTTAGGCTGCCCTTTTTTTGTGCTAAGTTTTATCTGCTTATTTTCATGAAAGATTAAAATATTGCAGGTAAAATAGCATCAATAGTAATTTAACAGTGCGAGAACATCATGGCTGTCGGTTTAGAAGTATTAAAAAATTATCACCCAGTAAAGGGTATTCGTATTGGTATTGCTCAAGCGGGTATTAAGTATGAAGGTCGTAATGACTTAGTGATTTTTGAACTCGCTAAAGGCAGTCGAGTTAGTGGTGTATTTACCCTCAATGCTTTTTGTGCGGCCCCTGTTCAAGTAGCGAAGAAGCATTTAACCGAAGCGGATGTGCGCTATCTGGTTATTAATACCGGAAACGCAAACGCAGGTACTGGCCCACAAGGCATGAGCGACGCGTTAGCCACGTGTGAACAGCTGGCAAAGTTGACGGGAGTGACAGCGAGTCAAATTTTACCTTTTTCAACAGGGGTCATTGGTGAATCCTTACCTATGGCTAAATTGCTCGCAGGATTAGCGCCAGCGCTGGACACGTTGTCGGCGGATGTCTGGCCTTCTGCCGCTGAAGGTATTATGACAACGGATACCTTACCAAAAGGCTATAGCCAGCAAGTTGAAGTCGCTAATAATGTCACCCGTAAAACTGACAGCATTACCATTTCAGGCATTTCTAAAGGTGCAGGAATGATCATGCCAAACATGGCAACCATGCTGGCTTACCTCACCACCGATGCGGTAATCGCGAAGCCATTATTGGACGTGATGTGCAAAGAACTTGCGGACAAATCGTTCAATCGGGTCACGATTGATGGCGATACATCTACTAACGATTCTTGCTTGTTAATTGCCACAGCTCAGGCTGACATGGCAGAAATTAGCAGCAAAGATGATCAACGTTACGGTGCTATCTTTGATGCTCTGCTAGAGGCTTTTATGGTGCTTTCTCACGCGATTGTTCGTGATGGTGAAGGTGCAACTAAGTTTGTCACTATGGAAGTTCAAAAAGCCGCCAGTGTACAAGAAGCCTTAGACGTTGCTTATACCGTTGCCCACTCACCCTTGGTTAAAACCGCGTTGTTTGCTTGTGATGCCAACTGGGGTCGTATTTTAGCGGCAGTCGGTCGTGCAGGGGTAAACAATATGGTTTTAGAAGATATCGATATCTACCTTGATGATGTTTGCATCGTGAAGAGCGGCGCCCGAGCGGCAAGTTATACTGAAGAAGCCGGTGCAGCGATATTTGCTCAGCCAGAAATCACCATTAGTATTCGACTCGGTCGTGGTGATGTCACTGAGCGTGTTTGGACAACCGATCTTTCACATGAATATGTCAGCATCAATGCTGACTACCGCTCTTAAGTTACTGCTGCGATGAAGAAATTAGTTCATATAGCCGTCGGAATCATTTTTGATTGTGATATAGATAGCGATACAGATACAGATAGCGCAAAGATTCTGATCGCTAAACGAGCAGATCATCAGCATCAGGGTGGTTTGTGGGAATTTCCTGGTGGCAAGGTGGAGACGGGTGAAAGTACTCAACTAGCTTTACAGCGTGAGCTGGAAGAAGAGCTTGGCCTGCAATCCTCGATTGATGATATGCGCCCGTTAATCACTATTCCGTTTCACTATCCAGACAAGTCGGTTTTGCTTGATGTCTGGGCTGTCTACAATGCTTCAGCTTTCAAAGAGTCTATCGGTAAAGAAGGCCAGCCGTTAGTTTGGGTTGAGCAAGCTGAGCTGGCCAGCTATGAATTTCCAGCAGCCAACAAAGCCATTATCGATGCTTTGCTATTACCGAAACAGATCGCCATCAGCCAAGACAATACTCGCCCTGACATTATTTTAAGTCAGGTGGCGAATACATTAAAAAACCATACAAATATTTGGATTCAGCTAAGAGCTCCAAGTTTGGACCAGCTGCAATATACTCAGCTTGCCATGAAACTCTATGGCATTTGTCATGAGGCAGACAGTAAGCTTATTTGGAATTGTCCGCTCGATTGGTATCAAGTTGCGTTTGCCGACGGCTTACATCTTTCGAATCGTAACTTTAACGCCGTGATTGTGAATGAACATGAGCGCTTAATTCCTGCTAACCAATGGTTGAGCACCGCTTGTCACAATCTACCAGAGCTAGAAGCAGCACAAGGGTTGGTTGATTATTTAATGGTATCACCCGTACATGAAACTAAGACTCACCCGTGCGTAAATGCGTTGACTTGGTCAGGCTTTAAAGTGATTACCGATCAAGCTCGAATCCCTTGCTACGCATTAGGTGGCCTGCACATATCAGAGTTTGAACACTGCATTCAATCAGGCGGTCAGGGAGTAGCCGGTATTAGTGGCTTTTTGGTTGAAGAAAAAATATAAAGAGTAAACGTTATTAAGAGGAAAAATTATGAACGTTAAATGCCCAACGTGCAGTAAAGAGGTTGTCTGGTCTGTTGAAGCCAAAAATCGCCCATTTTGCAGTGATCGCTGCAAACTGATTGATTTAGGCGCATGGGCCGATGGCAGTCATGCCATACCTGGAAAAACAGTCGAAGAAGAAATGATGTCTCAGCAGTGGGAAATGGAGCAGCAAAACGCTGAGCTGCATTAGCGTTTGCTAATTCTCAATGTCTACTGAGCTGACTTTTAGGTGAGTGCTAGGTGAGCTTAAGCAATTCCTGATGCAAGGATTCTACCTTAGCATCTAGGGTCTCCAGTGGCAGACTGTTGTCGATTACCCAATGAGCATGATTTAAGCGTTTCTCCCTAGGGATCTGGGCTGCAATAATGCGCTTCACTTGCAGGGTATCGTTGTTATCACGAGAGCAGGTTCTCTCAATTTGTGTCGCTTCGGGTACATCAACTACGATCACTTTGCTGACTAAGGCGGCTTGCCCGCTTTCGATTAATAGAGGAGATGCGAGTATCGTATAAGCAGTAGGTGAGCTGGCGAGATCTCGAATGATTTCATCGCGAATTCTAGGGTGTGTAAACGCCTCTAGCTGTTTACGCTTTGCCTCATCAGCAAATACCTGTTCGCGTAACCAAGCTCGGTTTAGGGTTTGGTCGTCTAATAAAACATCATGGCCAAAGAATTCTTTAATGTCATTCCAAGCAGGTTGATGAGGGGCAACAATCGTACGTGCAGCAATATCAGCATCGACAACATGAATGCCTAATGCTTTAAAACGATCACTGACCGCTGTTTTGCCACTGCCAATGCCACCCGTTAAACCGATAATCATGTATTATTAAATCCTAAATTCTGGCTGTGAAGTTCAATTATTAGTTTGATTTTGTTAAACCGCAGGTAAATACCATTCCATAATTTCATCACCCCACATCGCTGCAATCCAACCCGCTGCGGCTAAGTAAGGTCCAAAGGGAATAGGGATGTTTTTATCGCGGCCTAATATTATGATGCCAGCAATGCCCACGACGGCGCCTACTAAGGACGATAATAAAATAATCATGGGTAAAAACTGCCAGCCAAACCAAGCCCCTAATGCGGCTAAAAGTTTGAAATCGCCAAAACCCATACCCTCTTTACCGGTGGCGAGTTTAAATAACCAATAAACTGACCATAGTGATAAATACCCAGCAATAGCGCCAATGACAGCGCTTTGAAGGTCTACAAAGGTATGATCAATATTCAGAAATAAACCCAACCACATCAGCGATAACGTCATGGTATCGGGTAAAATTTGGTGATCGATATCAATTACGCTCATCGCTACCAAAGACCAGGTAAATACCAGCATGGCGGCTAATTGAATAGAAAAAGGGAATTTTACTAACAATGCCAAGCTTAATAAGCCCGTTGCTAATTCCACTAATGGATATCGAATAGAAATTTTTGTGTTTTCACCCTTCTCAGCACAGCCAGAACATTGACCTCTTAAGAGCACATAGCTAATAAGAGGGATATTTTGCCAAACTTTCACCGGGCTACTACAGCGTGGGCAATGAGAAGCCGGTTTAGAAAGCGTATAAGGTGACTCAAGATCTTTCAGCGCGCTGTGTTCAGGTAAATTATCCGCTAAATCTTTACTGTCAATTAACCAGCTGCGAAACAGCATGATCGGGTAGCGTAAAATAACGACATTAAGAAAACTACCGATTAATAGCGATAGAATAAGAATAACGATAGGCAGGGCATAAGGCTGGTATTGCAGATAATGCGCAACATCAGCAAGCGACGCCAGTTGCGCAGTAACCGTAGAAAAAATCATTAGATGGCCTTACCCATTTCGAAGATCGGTAAGTACATCGCGACAATCATGCCACCAATAACCACACCCAAGAAAGACATTACTAACGGTTCCATTAATGCAGTTAAGTTATCAACAGCGTTATCAACTTCATCTTCAAAATAATCGGCGGCTTTTGAAAGCATGGTATCAAGGGCACCGGATTCTTCACCAATACTGGTCATTTGCACAACCATATTTGGGAAAACGCCTGTTGATTTCATCGCAAAGTGCATTTGCTGTCCCTGAGATACCTCATCACGAACGGTTAATACCGCTTTGCGGTAGACCGAATTACCGACGGCGCCCGCAACAGATTCTAGGGCTTCAACTAAGGGAACACCAGCAGCAAAGGTGGTTGATAATACTCGTGCAAAACGAGCAATAGCGGCTTTCATGATCAAATCGCCAAAAACAGGGGCTTTTAACAAACCTGCTTCAAATTTATCTTTAAAAGCGGGAGACCTTGCTAATGCTTGTTTTAAACCAACTACAAAGCCTACAATGATCGCGACCATTACCCACCAATACGCTTGTGTCCACTCAGAGATAGCGACGACCATTTTAGTGGGGGCTGGTAATTCAGAGCCGAAACTCTTAAACATAGATTCAAAGGTGGGTACTACTTTTACTAACAAAATAACGGTTACGATAGAAGCGATGAGTAATGTCACTGCCGGATACATCATTGCTTTTTTTATTTTGGCTTTAAGGGCTTCTGTCTTCTCTTTATAGATAGCCACTTTATCTAACATTTGCTCTAGCGCACCTGACTGTTCGCCAGATTCAATTAGATTACAAAATAGCTCATCAAAATGCTTAGGGTGTTTTTTTAAGGCCGATGCGAAGTCATTACCCGCAGAAACATCGTCCCGCACCTGGGCAATCAATTCTCTCATTGCCGGGTTATCAACGCCATCGCCAACAATATCGAAAGACTGAACGAGTGGCACGCCGGCTTTCATCATGGTTGCCATTTGCCGAGTAAAGAAAGTAATGTCTAATGCCGTTATTTTCTTACTACCGCCAAAACTGAATAGTGATTTAGTTTTCTTTTTTACTTTACTTGGCTTAATACCTTGTTTGCGTAATTGAGCTTTAACGGTTGCCAAGTTAGTACCAGAAATATCTCCCTTGACCTTTTGTCCTTTTCGGTTAGTTCCTTCCCATGCAAAACTTATAGGTTTTTTTTTCTGATCTTTGGCCATTTTATATTCCGCTTTCACTCTTTAAAGTCGCTAGATATATTAATCTGATGTGACTCGGTTGGCTTCTTCAAGGCTAGTAACGCCTTGGGCGACTTTTTGTAATGCTGATGTCCGTAAGTTATTAAAGCCCTCTTCTTTTGCGACCGCTGCAATTTCTAAAGAATTGCCATTGTCCATAATAATTCTAGAGAGTGCAGGAGTAATTTTTACTACTTCGTAGATACCGACTCGCCCTTTGTAACCTTTATTGCAAATATCACAGCCTTGGGCTTGGAAGAATTGTCCATTAGCAATCAGTTCTTCAGACATGCCGCTGTCTAATAAAACTTGTTTTGGGATGTCGGCAGGCTGCTTACAAGCGCTGCATAAACGTCGCCCCAAGCGCTGGGCAATAATAAGGCTTACTGAGGTTGCAATGTTAAAGGAAGGTACGCCCATATTGGCTAAACGTATCAGAGTTTCTGCTGCACTATTGGTGTGTAAAGTCGATAAAACCAAGTGACCTGTTTGGGCCGCTTTAACCGCAATAGACGCGGTATCTAAATCTCGAATTTCACCGACCATGATGATATCAGGGTCTTGACGTAAGAATGAACGCAATGCCTCACCAAAATCTAAACCGACTTTGTGATTTACGTTTACTTGGTTAATTCCTTCAAGGTTAATTTCAACAGGGTCTTCTGCCGTAGAAATGTTTGTTTCTTCGGTATTAAGAATATTCAAACCCGTATAGAGAGAAACTGTCTTCCCCGAGCCTGTCGGCCCAGTGACTAGAATCATGCCTTGGGGCTGGGCTAAGGCTTCCATATACAAGGCCTTTTGCTCTTCTTCATACCCAAGCGCATCAATACCCATTTTGGCACTGGAAGGATCAAGAATACGCAATACCAGTTTTTCACCCCATAGCGTGGGTAAACTGTTTACTCGAAAATCGATGGCCTTATTTTTAGAAGTTTTCATCTTGATACGGCCATCTTGCGGAAGGCGTCGTTCAGATATATCCATTTGCGACATAACTTTTAGGCGAGCTGCAATCTTGCCTGAGAGGTTAACGGGAGGGCTAGAAACCTCGTGTAATATCCCATCAGTACGATAACGTACGCGATAGCGCTTTTCATAAGGTTCAAAATGTATGTCAGAAGAACCACTTTTAATGGCATCGAGCAGCATTTTATTAACAAAACGTACGATTGGAGCGTCATCTCCAGTGCCGGGTTCTTCATTTTTATGAGTATCTGCTGGATTTTCGATATCAATATCAAGATCTTCATCGTCGAAATCATCAAAAGTACTCTCTTCAGCTGAGATGAACTTCTCGACCATGGCTGCTAGTTTATCTTCTTCAACCAAAACAGGCTCTACAGTCATACCTGTGTTGAATTTTATTTCATCAATAGCCGTAATGTTTGAGGGGTCACTTTGTGCAATAAATAGTCGGTTACCACGTTTTAGTAGGGGTAATACTCTATGTTTTTCGACGAGGTCATTGCTAATAATATCTTTGGCAAGCAACTCGGTATCAAAAGCCGCAAGGTCTAATAATGGAAGGCCAAATTCAGTCGAGGCAAAAATAGCAACTTGTAAAGGATCGATGAAGCCTTTAGCAACCGCAATCGTTATAAACGATTCTTTCTCGTTTGTGGCAATCTCCATCACCTGCAATGCTTTTTCAGTTTCAATTAAACCAGCTTGAGCTAAAGAACGTGCTAGACCATTTAGATTCATACAATAAGTGCTTTTCTTGTTATTACGCTAGTTTCAGTGTACTGCAAATATCTAAAAATAGGAAAGGCAGAAAAGGGCGCTTGAGCAAGGGTTCACAATTAAAAAAATTTAAAGTTAGAATATGCACTTTTTTATATATCATTATTTCAGCTTGATCTTAAATATTAATTTTTATTCTGTCCTTGTCGTGAGCATTCTGAGAAATAGAGAGTAAATACTGTTCGATAATGCTGTTTCCGGAATCGAAACTTCTACGTTGGCGACTTTGATCATAGTGAAAGTTTTCATTCAGTGATCAGTTAAATGTATTTCTTCTATCAAAATTCACGAATGTTAAATTTGA
Organism: Oleispira sp.; assembly: GCA_051278005.1. Lineage (GTDB taxonomy): Bacteria > Pseudomonadota > Gammaproteobacteria > Pseudomonadales > Oceanobacteraceae > Oleispira. Next base: position 39,268 of record JBNMQK010000003.1, read on the forward strand.
AATAATCATGCTTAATTTCAAATATGACCCGTATCGCGACTGTGATGAATGATTTAATAGCATCTATGAAGAGTGATTGCAGGCAGGAATGGTAAAAACTAATTTTAAAATAAATTAAAAAGCGAACCTCTGGAGAGGTTCGCTTTTTAATAGACTAGGTATTAGCCGTTGCCGTTTATGTTCTCATCCATCCACTTACAAGCAATTGCAGCCATTGGGTCGGCAGCATCTAAGTTAGTTACTAAAGTCCAGTCAACACCGGCTATTGTAGCTGTAGGAATTAGTGTGTAAGTGCCGGCAATATCAGCATCAATAGAGTCATCAACGGTCATTGCAATTGCACCACCAGTTACTGGAGCTGCAACTGCGACAGGTCCGCCAGTACAAATAACCGTTGTAGCTGCTGCTACCGCGACAATATTAACCGCTGTTACAGCATCTTCAAATATAGGTGGTCCAGGCATAGCCATTACTAAGCCCCAGCAATTTGGATTAGTCGTTTCAGTGAAGTCACAAACCATACCGTCAATTGCAGTAGGTCCTTTACGTGCCACTTGTGCTTCGACTGAGCGCTGAATTGGAGCAGTGCCCTGGAAAAGAGTTGCTAGTTCAGTTGTTACAATATATTCACGGTACGCAGGAAGTGCTACCGACGCTAAGATACCGATGATCGCGATTACGATCATCAGTTCGATTAAGGTAAAGCCTTTTTGTAGTGTTTTCATGGACTGCTCCAAACGTTTCTTTATTAGGAAGAGCTTTCTAAGTGAAGGCTCTTATTATTCGTACATATTGATTAGCAGTTATTGTGCCAGTTTTATTATTTTTAGAAATAAACTAAGATTAAATTGCTAGGATCTTGTAGAGCAGACTTCGTGAGGATTAAAGCGTCTAGCTTTCCAGAGTGGGATTTTTAATACGGGTTAGAATCTGATTGTTTTTGTAAACTAACTGACAAAAATTGTCAGTTAGTTTTTTATTTTGGCAAAACTTCTATCGGGTAACGAATCTCAGAACAGCACCTGTATTGAGGTCAATTTGAATGAATTGGTTAGATGAGCTAAGCGGATCAAGTGCAATAAGATCATCCCTTTTGTTAGGATAGCTGATATCTAAAATTATCTTCGAATGCTCACTATAAGCTTTAAATCTTATAGGGTTTAAGCTTTGCTCTTCGATAGAGTCATCAAAAAGATAATAGAGTTGATTAGTCTTTAAAGTGTCTATTTTTTTTTGAACACTCTGGGCAATATCACTATTTGCATAGAGTGTTGAAAAGCTATTATTGATAAAGGCTAACGCAATAGGTCTTGTCTGGTGAATGGTCCATGTTCCGTAAATCAAAGCCGCTGCTTGTACGAGAGCAATCACCCACAGATCAAATTTCAAGCTAGTTTTATTATGATTAAATACAATCAGTGTTAAAAGCGGTCCTAGTATTAAATCAATACTAATAATGATGCCAATGGCTTTCCAACCATTCCCCGTATCAAACAATATTCCTGGGTACCAGTACTGTGTAATACAGACTAATAAAATAAAAAATATGACTAGGCTGATGGCCATGTGAACCGCAAAGGCTTGATAGCGATTGTATTCGGTCAATGGTTTCTTTAATAGCATGATGGTTTCCGATGATTAATTTTTATTAGGGTATGGTTAAAAATTTAGTTCAATGCACGATGCAGAGCATTAATCACACCAACCGCATTGACAAATCAACCGCCGTGCAATCTTTGGTCAGTGCCCCAATAGAAATATAATCAACGCCTGTCTCGGCATAAGCCCGCAGCGTTGTGGTATTGATACCGCCGGATGCTTCAAGTTTCGCGTGTGTTTTGATTCCTGAATTATTTTTCGAATTCATAAAAGTCTTATTTAGTTCAACTGCTTCAAACATAAGCGCGGGGCTAAAGTTATCCAGCATAATAATATCAGCGCCTGCTTTAAGCGCAGTGGTTAACTCCGCTAGCGATTCAACTTCAACTTCAACTTTCTTGCCCGGTGCAATTACGTGTGCTTTTTCGACCGCTTTCTCGATGCTACCACAAGCATAAATGTGGTTTTCTTTAATTAAAAATGCATCGTATAAGCCAATGCGATGGTTGTAACAGCCACCCACGCTGACGGCGTATTTTTGACCGACTCGCAAGCCCGGCAAGGTTTTACGAGTATCGAGTAGTTTAACTCCGGTGCCTTCTACTAACTCTGCGTAGTGGCTGCATAACGTGGCGGTCGCCGATAACGTTTGTAAAAAATTGAGTGCCGCGCGCTCGCCCGTTAACAGTGAACGCGCTGAACCTTCAAGTTCGAACAATATTTGGTTAGGCTCTACCCATTCACCATCATTCACTTTCCAGTTAATGATAACGTTTGGGTCTAGCTGTTTGAATACTTCGTTTACCCAGGCTGAGCCTGCAATAATGGCGCGATCGCGACTTATGATTCTAGCAGTTGCTTGGTTTTCGGCCGGTATGAGTTGCGCAGTAATATCACCGTTGGCGAGTAAGTTTCCCGCGGAGTCGGTGCCTATGTCTTCTAATAACGCTTGTTTAACGGTATTGCGGATGTCGTCTTTAAAGGGGGTTAAATCAAGCGGCATGGTTTACTGTCTCGTGAATCTATTTAAATGTCTTTATAAATAAGGCCAGTTTTTATACTAGCCTTATTTACTTTTCTTTTTCTAAACTTCTTTTTTAAGCGTCTATTTTCAATGCTATTTTTCTGCAGCTTCTTTCTCTAAAGCACTTTTCTTTTGCGCCGCTTTTGTTAGCTTAAATACCACAGGACTAAGCAATAACAGAGCAATCAAGTTTGGCAACGCCATTAACGCATTTAAGGTATCGGCGACTAACCAGGCTAAATCTAGCTGAAAAGTGGCGCCCACAGGAATGGCCAATATCCAAGCAATGCGGAAGAAAATAATGGATTTTACACCGAACAGGTATTCAGCGCACTTTTCACCATAAAAAGACCAACCTAGAAGGGTGGTGAAAGCAAAAACAATGAGGCCGAAGGTGACAATATACTCACCAATCGAGGGTAATCCTTGGCTGAAGGCTGCAGAGGTTAATGTTGCCCCTGATAGTGCTTTGCCCGTTTCGGGATCGATGATTTGCCAAGCTCCCGAAGCGACGATGACTAACCCTGTAATGGTACAAATAACTAAGGTATCGATGAATGTCCCCAGCATTGCAATAGTACCTTGCTGTACAGGATTGTTGGTTTGTGCTGCTGCATGGGCAATGGGTGCGCTGCCTAGACCGGCTTCGTTAGAGAACACTCCGCGGGCAATACCAAAGCGAATCGCCATCCATACGCTGGCACCCGCGAAGCCGCCAACCGCCGAAATAGGGGTGAATGCGTACGTGATAATGGTTGTAAACGCTTCCGGGATACGATCGAAATAAATAACCAAAAGAACCAGTCCACCGATTACATACGTGATGGCCATAAAGGGAACGAGTTTACCCGCGACGGTTGCGATACGTTGGATGCCGCCCAATAATACCAGCGCCGCTAGAATAGCCATGATAATACCCGTTGCTAATTCAGGGACTTTAAATGAGTTGTGCATGACGTCTGCAACTGAGTTGGCTTGCACGCCATTACCAATACCAAAACCAGCAATCATTCCGAAAAATGCAAAGGCCGTCGCCATCCATTTCCAATTAACCCCAAGGCCATTTTTGATGTAGTACATCGGGCCGCCAACAAAATTGCCGTTTTCATCCTTTTCTCGGTAATGTACCGCAAGAACCGCTTCCGCGTATTTTGTGCCCATGCCGATTAAAGCAATCATCCACATCCAGAATAATGCACCAGGACCGCCCATGGCGATTGCGGTTGCTACCCCAGCTATATTACCGGTACCAATAGTGGCTGAAAGCGACGTCATTAAGGCATTAAAACCAGAAATATCCCCTTCGCCTTTTGCCTTTCGGCCTGACCATAAAAGGGAAAAGCCTTTTTTGATATTGAGAATCGGATAGGCTTTTAAACCTAAAGTCAGAAAGAGCCCGGTGATCGCAATTAGCAATAACATAGGGGGACCCCATGCCCAACCATTAACGGTATTGATAAAATCGACCATGAAGTCTTCCTTTATAAGTAATATTAAGTGATTCTTAACACTATACTCGGCTGATTGTATCAGTCAAAATCAATGCGACAAATCTTTTAAAATAAGGCGAGAATGTGAAGCAGAGCCACACTGTGCGGTTAGTCGTTAACGATCATTGGTTGAATGTTGCACAAAAGTGTCCGTCGCCTAACTTTAATGAACGCCCTGATAATGAAGTATCGTTATTGGTGATTCATAATATTAGCTTGCCACCTAAAGAGTATGGTGGGCCGTTTGTAGAAGATTTTTTTTGTAACGGTTTAGACGCCAATGCTCATCCGTATTTTTCTGAAATATCGCATCTGCAGGTATCTAGCCATCTATTTATTCGTCGTGATGGTTCCGTCATCCAGTTTGTGCCATTTAATCAGCGCGCTTGGCATGCGGGTTTATCGCATTATGCGGGTAGAGATAACTGCAATGATTTTTCCATTGGTATCGAAATGGAAGGATGTGATGATGATCCGTATACCGAAGATCAATATACGTGTTTGCAGCACGTTGCGCAGTCGCTCATGATTGCTTATCCGCAGATTTCACGCGATCGTATCACGGGTCATGAATTTATTTCACCTAAGCGAAAAACGGATCCGGGCTCTGCTTTTAAATGGCAGACGTTATTTACCCGCTTGAGCTGTTAAGCTGATTAATAGTGAAAGGGTGTTTAAGCGTTGCTAATCGTAGACCTGATGTTGTTGAATCAGGGCGGTTCTCGACAGATACATACTGAAAAATTAGCGGGTTATTACATGCAGTTTTTGATTTTATTCATCACCCTTGCAGTGCAGCATTATCTGGGTGTCAATCGAAGCACGACGAAAAGCCGCAGTTTCAGCAAGTGGTTTAACCTGTTTCAAGGACGTTCGTGGTTCCAGAAACTTGGGCGCACAGGACGGTATAATTTTATCGTCTTTATACCGTCAATTATAATCGGCGGTTGTTTTGTCATGATTGAAGATAAGCTATTAGGCTTACCCGCAATTGTTTTAGAGGTCGCCTTATTACTTTACGTATTAAGTCATGCCGACTTCGAGCGCCATGTTACTCAGTACCGTGATGATCTTGCGAATGGTGATATTCAAGGGGCTTACCGATGTGCAGAGCAATACTTGGCAATTCCTGAAATAGAACTGAGTGATGAGCTGTCTAAAATGCACGATCAGTTATGCCATACTATTTTGCATCGCTGGTTTGAATTTTTCTTTTTGATGATCTTTTGGTTCTTAGTCTTAGGAGTACCGGGGGTGTTATTAGCGTGGTTTAGTCTGCAGTATTCTCAATTGGTGTATCGTGAAGAGAAAGCATGGCGTCCTATGCATTGGTTGTCTTGGATTCCTGCGCGTTTATTGGGCTTAACGTTTGCGTTGGCAGGAAATTTTGTGCAAGCGGTTGCGGTCTGGAAGCAAACATTGTGGAAGTGGCGCACCCCCGCGGATGTTGTATTGTATAAAGTTGCTTTGGCATCGTTGTCAGGAAAAAATGATAAAGCGAGCTGCATGGATACAATGACCAATGCTGAAGCCGATACCCAGGTTGCTTGCGATCAAATGCAGGAATTACAAATGCTCCATCGGCGCAGTGCGATTGTGTGGCTTGCGGTCATCGCGTTAATCACGATTGTGGGAGGGACCCTTTATTAAGCGGCTCTCTATACTTGAAATCGACTTTTTTCATAGAAAATCGGCTTCTCTTTATAAATAAGCAGCTCCGCGAACGCCACTTGAATCTCCATGCTCGGCTTTTACTAGCCGAGTGAGTACGTGGTCAGAGAAAACATACTCGGGTAATAATTCTGGCACTCGAGTGTACACATAATCAATATTCGACATCCCACCTCCTAATACAATTACTTCAGGGTCGATAATATTAATCACACTAGCCAGTGATTTTGCCAGTTGGCGGGCATAAATATTGAACACCCCTATTGCTTGTTGATTACCGTCCAGCAAAGCCTGATGCCATTGTTCAGGGGTTCGTCTTGTGTCGGCTTTGTTATTGGCATGTAGTGTAAAGCCAGGGCCAGAGAGAAAGGTTTCAATACAGCCAAGTTTGCCACAGTAACAAGGCATCAAGTTTTCATCTGCTTGCGGCCAAGGCAGCGGGTTGTGTCCCCATTCACCACAAATAGCATTCGGGCCAAAAACCAGTTGTTGGTTGATGACTAACCCCCCACCGCAGCCAGTGCCGATAATAATACCAAATACTGAGCCAGCGCCTTTAGCGGCACCGTCTTTAGCTTCAGACAGGACAAAGCAATCGGCATCATTGGCAATTTTTATGGGGCAGCTAAGCGCATGCTCTAGGTCTTTTTGAAAGGGCTGTCCAATTAAACAGGTGGTATTAGCATTTTTAACTAAACCCGTGGCGGGACTAATGGCCCCAGGAATTCCAATGCCGATGTGCTGTGATGTTTGGTTAAGCAGTTTTATGTGCAGCCGATTTTCGGTATCAGAAATCAAATTTTTGATGGCTGCAATAATAGCTTGATACAGATCAGAGGTAGAGCTGAACGTCTGTTTGGGTGGGGTAGGGATGCGTTGGCGAAGTAACGTCTCTCCTTGAAGTGAGAGCACTATAATCTCAATTTTAGTCCCCCCTAAATCAATTCCTATTTTGAGAGGGGCTGTTGATAACGGATTCTTGTGTGTGTTGGGCATGAGCGATTCATTTATGTCTTCTCGGTATGATACGAGGCTAACATTAATTGTGCATGTGCGCTCAGTTCAATCACTTTACAGCCATTACTATACATACTGGGAGTGATACGGTCTGTCCACATGACTTGAACTTTGAGTTTCCCCGTTCGACGGCTATCGATATAAGGTGGGATATCGACCATTTCGACTTCTAATATTGCGCCTATTTCTAAGGGTGTATAAGATGACAGCATGATGCCTGTAGCAGAAAAATCGACCATTAAACCTAGGTATTCTTTTGAGTCATGCATAAACAAGCTGACGGTAGCTGCCAAAACTTGTCGTGCATGCATGCGATTTTCTTTGTTCATAGCGGTATACTTTCACTAATTTTATTAATTAAATTATAGACGTTATTTCACAAACCGCTATTGAGCGGAAGGCATGAGATGAGTGACTTATATGAATAATCAAACGCATTTGGTATTGGGTGGGGCGCGTTCTGGCAAAAGTCGCTTTGCTGAGCAAGAGGCGACTGATTCAGCAAAAAACGTGATCTATGTTGCGACTGCTACGGTTTATGATGATGAAATGCAGCAGCGTATCGATCGTCACATTGACGACCGGCCAGATCATTGGGTGACGGTTGAGGAACCGCTATTATTAGCGAGCGTGCTTAAACAGCATGCCTGTGAAGATACCTGTTTATTGGTTGATTGCTTAACGTTGTGGCTCACGAATGTACTGATGGCCGAGGAAGCTTCCTTTGAAAGTGATGGGCAAGAGAGGGGTCTGTTAGAACCTAGGTCCTTTTCTGATTACAAGGAAGAATTATTAGCGACGTTAGCGGGCTTGCCAGGGGAGGTTATTTTGGTTAGTAATGAAGTGGGCCAAGGCATTGTTCCACTGGGCGTATTAAGCCGGCGTTTTGTTGATGAGGCTGGTTGGCTGCATCAAGATATTGCGCGTATTGCGAATAAAGTTACTTGGGTGGTTGCAGGCTTACCGATGGTCTTAAAACGTTAAAATATTGCCTTACTTATTATCAAAAAAATCTAAATTGAGTTGAAAAAATGACACAAGCTTGGTGGAAAAATGATTGTTTAGCCATTAACGAAAAAGTAAAGACTCAGGCTCAAGAGCGTCAGGGTGTTCTAACAAAGCCAGCTCGATCGTTAGGGCTTTTAGAGGACGTCGCCATTACACTGGCGAGTTTATATGGTGATGATAGGCCTGAAATTAAACAACCGTTGATTACTGTTTTTGTGGGTGATCATGGTGTGGTCGCGCAAGGTGTTTCGGCTTTTCCTCAGGCGGTGACGGTTGAGATGATCCGCAACTTTGTGAAAGGTGGCGCGGCCATTTCGGTATTGGCACAGGTGAATAACGCAGCGCTAAAGGTCATTAATTGTGGAACGGCTTTTGAAGTCGATTTTAGCGATGATTATGAAGCGCTATTAGACTTTCAAATTGCGCCAGGTACTGCGGACCTAAGCCAAGAAAGTGCGATGACGGCTGAGCAGTTAGCGCAAGCATTGAATATTGGTAAACTTGTGATTGAACAAGGAAAAAAAGACGGCATCGATTTATTTATCGCCGGTGAAATGGGTATCGGGAATACCACATCCGCTGCGGCGTTAGGCTGTGCTTACCTTTCTCAATTACCGTCAAAAATGACGGGTCGTGGAACGGGAATCAATGATGTGGGATTTAATAATAAAGTTCATGTCATTGAAAAAAGTTTAGCGCGCCTTTCATTAACTGAATTAAGCGCAGAGCAAATATTACAAGAGTTGGGTGGTTTCGAAATTGCAGCCATTGCAGGTGCTTATATTCGTTGTGCTCAGTTGGGTATTCCAGTATTGGTGGATGGCTTTATTACCACGGCAGCGGCGTTAGCGGCGTGTAAAATGAATCCTGAAGTTCAGGACTGGTTGTTGTTTAGCCATCAGTCTGAAGAGCAGGGTCATGTCTTTATGTTAGAGGCACTTGATGCTCAGCCGTTATTGAATTTAGGTTTGCGCTTGGGCGAAGGCAGTGGTGCTGCGACTGCGTTGCCATTATTACGCCAAGCGTGTGCGCTTCACAACGGAATGGCAACGTTTGCCGAGGCTGCTGTCTCTGGCGCTGCTGTCTCTGGCGCTGCGGGTTCTGAGTAGAGTCGTATGTTGAGTCAGTTAATCCGTATTGTAAAAAGAGATTGAAATGCAACCCACTTTTATTGATGTAATGCGCCATGGCGAGCCTGAAGGATCCTGTCCAGAAGGCGGTACCATTTTACGCGGCAGTACCGATCATGCGTTAACTAAAAAAGGTTGGACGCAAGCACGCAAGCGTACTGAAAGTTTATTAAGTCATGGCGAAAAGTGGGATGTTATTATTACGTCTCCTTTAATTCGTTGTGCGGATTTTGCAAAGTCGTTGGTGGCACAGAGCGATGAGCCGTGTAAAAATTTGTTTATAAAACCGATTTGGCGTGAAATTAATTACGGTGATTGGGACGGCTTAAGTACGGCTAAAATCTGGGAAGATCAGCCTGAACTCATGGCGACTATGTGGCAAGATCCCATGGCGTTTTGTGCGCCTAATGGTGAGTCGGTCAAAGATTTTAGTGTGCGCATTGAACAGGCTTGGCGGGAGCTGATAACGGAGTTTCAAGGCCAGCGAATTTTATTGGTTTGTCATGGCGGTGTGATGCGCCTTTTATTAAAACAGTTACTCTTGCTGGCGCCTGAAGCGATGAACCGTTTTGCTATTCCTTATGCTGCGGCTTCTCGTTTTCGAGTTGATCACAGCCCTGCTGGCGAAGTTCCTGCGAAACATTGGCCTAGCTTGTTATCTCACTTAGGCGATGAAATAAAGGGTGATGAAATGAAGGGCGATGAATTAAAAGATGAATAACCTCAAACTAGCGTGGTTTTCGTTCTGGTATGCGATGGCTTTTTTAACCCGAATTCCTGCTGTTAATTTATCTAAAGCATTAAAATCAAATCATCAAAAAATCGCTCAAGGGTCACTCTATTTTTATCCTTTGGTGGGTATGATTATCGGTTTTTTGATGCTTACGGTGTATTTTGTGTGCGTGTGGCAGGTCAGTAATTCGTATCCTTTGCCCTCCTTGGGTTTTGATAGCTCGAGTTTAGTGATTGCGGCATTGATGTTATTAATTTGGTGTTTAGTGACCGGTGGTTTGCATCTAGACGGCTTAGCCGATGCCGCTGATGCTTGGGTAGGAGGCTATGGTGATAAACAGCGCACGCTAGATATTATGAAAGATCCAACCATCGGGCCTATGGGCGCTATGCTGGTGGTGGTGGTTTTATTATTAAAATTTTCAGCGCTGGTGGTCGTGGTCGATAAGGCGCACGGTTTTTATTTAATGGGCGCTGTGCTGGCTGTCCCAATGTTGGCGCGCTTTAGTATTTTGCCACTATTTTATTTTACGCCTTATGTTCGTGATAAAGGTTTAGGTAGCAATCTTAAACAGTCAATTAGCCCAGTAATATTTATGGTTGTCACCGTAATATCACTGTTGTTAACGGTTGTTTTTGTGCAGCAAAAGTCGATTTTAATTCTGATCCTTGCGGCGGCTATTTTACTTTGGGTTCGTAATATTATGATGCAGCGTATTGGGGGTACAACAGGGGATACTGCGGGTGCGATGATCGAAGTTCAGGAAGCTTTGTTATTGTGTGCTTTGGTTTTGTGATGTTAATTATTCACAATTAACACTAACGACGGCTTATCATTACTTATATGCCATCGTTACTTGAACCGTTAGCCCGTGTTTAAATATGAAACTATTGGCTTTTAAAATCAGCCAAAGACTGCTCAAGCTTTATCCAGTTGAAACTATCGAATGCAGAATCCGCTAACGCATCCAAACTTTTCTCTCGCAGCGCCTGATAATCAACCAACTTAGTTTCAGCCCCGGCCCAGCGTAAAATAGATTGCAGTGCTTCCGGTGTGTCCATAAGACCGTGCCAATAGCTGGCTAGAATTTGTTGGTCTTCTGAAAGCAACGCACAAATATGATCATCTTCTGTTGTGATGATTGAGGTGTTTTCAACTGAATTTGATGACGCCAATGTTAAGCCTGCATGAATTTCATAGCCTTGAATATCACAGCTTTCTTGATCGGGTAGACTTAATCTTCCTGTTACATTTTTCAATGTTTTGGCTGGCTGTAATTCAGTATCAATGTCAAGCCAGCCGAAGCCTTTGCTATCGCCTGGTAGCCCTTCTAAACCCAGTGGATCATTAATGGTTTTTCCCAACATTTGTAATCCTCCACAAATGCCTAAAACTTTGCCACCATAACGTAAATGCTGCTGCAAGTAAGGTAACCATCCTTGTGTTTTTAACCAGGCTAAATCTGCACGAGTATTTTTCGAACCCGGCAAAATAACTAAATCAGCCTTTGGGATATGCGCGGCTTCAGTTACGCTGCTTCCCGAGATTGAGGGGCCGATTAATTCTAAATCTACTTGAGGGTGCGCTGCTATGGGATCTAAATCTGTATGATTACTGACTCGTGGGTAAATCGGTACAACGACTTTTAATTTTTTGCCATCGGTTGAATCTTTGTCTTCTAGCGTTTCGGATAAGCTAACAGAATCTTCGCTATCCAGATGCAAACCCATTAAATAAGGTAATACCGCTAATACGGGTTTACCTGTTTTTTCTTCTAACCAATCTAAGCCCGGTTGCAGCAAGCTGACATCACCGCGAAAACGGTTGATTACGAACCCAACGACTCGGTTGCGTTCTGATTCTGACAAGCAATCAAGTGTACCAACAATGTGCGCAAACACGCCGCCTCGATCGATATCGGCAATAATGATTACCGGACAATCTACGGCTTCGGCAAAGCCCATGTTGGCAATGTCGCGATCGCGTAAATTGATTTCAGCCGGGCTGCCAGCACCTTCAGCAACCACCCAGTCATATTGTTGTCTTAACCTGTTATGTGAAGCTAAAACTGCTTTCATCGCGGTGGGTTTGTAGTCGTGATACTGGCGCGCTTTCATTTTGCCGCCGTTGGCCTTGCCATCAGCGCTTAAGATGGGCTTACCATTGATTATGACCTGACAGCCAATATCTGAGGTTGGTTTTAACAGTACTGGGTTGAAGTCGGTGTGTGGTTTTAAACCGCAGGCTTGAGCTTGTAGGGCTTGTGCGCGGCCAATTTCACCTCCATCTTCGGTAACAGCACTGTTGAGTGCCATATTTTGAGACTTAAAAGGCGCTACTTGGATACCTTGGCGTTTGAATACTCGGCCTAAAGCGCAACATAGCGTACTTTTACCCGCATCAGACGTCGTTCCCTGAACCATTAACGTGAGTTGTTTATTATTTTGAAAAAGGCGTTCAAGCGCAAGTTGTTGTTCAAGTTGTGGAAGCATAAAAAGGGTAAGCCTGTTAAAATAATCTGTGTTGTTAACGATGGTGTAAAGTATCAAAAAGTCGTTAAGAAATTTATTAAAACCTATTTTAAGAGATTTTATTTTGATTCTCAGTTTTTTTTCACTGTTATTGGCTTTAGCCCTAGATTATCGTTTTGCTGAGCCCAAAAAGTATCACCCCTTGGTGGGTTTCGGACGCTATGCTGATTTTTTAGAAAAGAAATTAAATAGCTCAGCAAACCCTCGAATAAACAGTCGGACGCATTTTATTAACGGCGTATTGGCTTGTTTACTCGCAATCATTCCTATTTTGGGTGTGATCATTGTTGCTCAGCATTCACTGCCGAATATTATCAATATTTTTATCGATGCGGGTCTACTGTATTTGTGTATCGGTTGGTCTAGTTTGCAGCAGCATGCCCGTGCAATTTTTACAGAGCTCAACATTAATCAATTGGACTTAGCGCGTACAAAACTGGGTTGGATTGTGAGTCGAGAAACTAAGGCGCTAGACAGTACTCAAATCTCTCAGGCGGCCGTTGAAAGTGTTCTAGAAAATAGTTCTGATGCATTGTTCGCCAGTCTATTTTGGTTCATGGTCGCCGGTGTCGAAGGGGCTGTATTGCATCGTTTAATTAATACTCTCGACGCAATGTGGGGATATAAAACTACTCAGTTTCTATACTTCGGTCGATTTTCAGCTTACTTTGATGATCTATTAAATTATTTTCCTGCGCGATTAACGGCGTATGCTTTTGCATTCTGTGCCTGCTCGGTCGAGCAAGGACAAAAAGCGCTTATGTGCTGGCGAATTCAGGCTAAGCATTGTTCCAGTCCTAACGGTGGACCGGTAATGACTTCCGGTGCCGGTGCGTTGAATGTGCTTTTAAGTGAAGGCGCTTTTTATCACGGTAAGTGGGAAGTTAAACCGACTATGGGCTGTGGCGAAGTGGCGCAAGCGTATACTATTATTGAATCACTAGATTTGGTGCAGAAAAGCTTATTCTTTTGGTTATTTAGTATGGGAGGATTAGTTTTTGTCCTCTAATCACTCGGTGTTTAACACTTTTCTACCCGCTCATGGTGGGGCATTAAATGCGGCTGCAGAATTTTTTAATATTCCTCGTGAAGATTGGTTGGATATTAGTACAGGAATAAATCCTACTAGTTGGCCTGTTCCTCAGATACCGACTCGAATATGGCAGCGTTTGCCAGAAGAGCAGCTTGAGGGTGAAGAGAGTCTTGAGCAGGCTGCATTAGAGCACTACTTAAATCTTAAACAATTAAAGGCTAATACGTTAGACAATTATCAGCCTAATAAAAAAAGTAGCCAGGAAAACGTTCAGATAACCGCCGCTAATATTTTACCCTGTGCAGGTTCTCAGCAGGGTATTCGACTGTTGCCCTTTTTATATGCTGCCCATCAGCATGGGCGTAAATACGAAGCCAAGGTATGGGTAACATCGGGCAGTTATGCGGAGCACGGTATTGCCTGGGAAGAACAAGGGCATAGAGTTCGTAAAGTTGCTTGCGATAAAATTTCTGAGTTATTAACCCAGCAGCCTGTTGATGTTCTTATTTTATTAAATCCTGATAATCCCAGTGGTCATCGTTGGCCTGCAGAGCAATTATTGAAATGGTGGTCTATTTTACATCGTCGTGGTGGTTGGTTGATTGTTGATGAAGCTTTTATGGATATGACACCTGAACACAGCATTGCTGATAGTGCTGAGCGTGAAGGTTTATTTGTATTGCGCTCATTAGGTAAGTTCTTTGGGTTGGCTGGGGTGCGTTTAGGTTTTGTCGTAGCAGCCGCCAAAAATATTCAACGCTTACGTAAAATGCTGGGCCCTTGGAGTATTAGTCATCCTGCTCAATATTTGGGTCGGTTAGCGTTGCAAGATACCGCATGGATCAACCAACAGCGTTATGATTTATCCAAGCAATCTTTACGCCTTGCCTCGTTGATTAAACACTATAGCTATTGCCAATGCGAGGGTACGGACTTATTTCAGACTGTGTATCATGAAAAATCTGAAAGTCTATTCAATCAGTTAGCACAACAGGGCATTTTAGTACGTTATTTACCTAAAACATCAAAAACTTTGGCGGGTTTACGCTTTGGTCTACTGGGAAATAATGAAGAACATTGGCAGCGCTTAGATAAAGCTCTAAGTCAGCTAAAATTTTAATTTTTAAAATAATTGGGTTTTTTATGTATCACTTTATTGTGTGTATCACAGGATTATTGTTATCCCTTAATGCATTGGCTTTACCTTTACCTTCAGCTTCAAGCCCAAGTATTAAAGTGATTGATGATGATGGTATTACGCATACCTTTGAGCAACCAGTAACGCGCATTGTTAGCTTAATGCCTCACGCAACAGAGTTATTATTTGAAGTGGGAGCAGGTGACCATGTCGTGGGTGCTGTGCAGTACTCAGATTATCCTGAGGCGGCCAAAAAAATCCCTCGTGTCGGTGGTTACAGTGCATTGAATATTGAAGCGATTGTTGCCTTAGAGCCTGACTTGCTGATTGCTTGGCCCGAAGGTAATCGTAATCGTGAGCTTGAGCGTTTAAAAGCGTTGGGGTTGCCTATTTTAGTATCTGATCCGCGTGAGTTTAAGGATATAGCAAATGCTTTGACTGTTTACGGAAAAATTACAGGTAAAGATTCTCAAGCGGCGATTGCCTTGGGGGAATTTAATAAAAAATTAACGTATCTTCTCAATACATACAGTAAACAAGAAAAAATCAGTGTTTTCTATCAGGTATGGAATGCACCTTTAATGACACAAAATGGTAATACCTTCATCAGTCGCGCAATTGAACTATGCGGAGGCAATAATATTTTCTCTGCCTTGCCGATGACCAATCCTCAAGTCAGCATTGAATCAATTCTAGTTCAGGATCCGCAAGTGATTGTTGCCAGTGGCATGGGTCAAGCGCGTCCTGAATGGTTAGATGATTGGAGACAGTACACGACGTTACAGGCGGTGAAGAAAAATAATTTGTTTCATATTTTACCTGAGCTTTTTCAACGGCCAACCTCGCGTTTTTTAATCGGTACTGAGCAACTATGCCGAGCAATGGAAAAAGCTCGCCATTCATAACGGGCAGCCTTCACTTATGATTTTTAGTTAGACTAAATCACCTAAAACCTGTCATCTTAGTCAGAATGTATTTATTTGTATCTTGATTCTTTAACTACACTGAATCATAGATACGCATAATTCTATTAGGATTAAGGATTTTATGGACGATTATAAAGAGACTCAAGACGACGATCCGATTGAAACCAAAGAATGGGTCGATGCTATTCACTCTGTTATTCGGGCTGAAGGTCTTGAACGCGCGCACTTTTTAATAGAACGAATTGCTGAGCGTGCAACCCGCAATGGCTCTCCACTGCCTTATGCAATGAACACGCCTTACCGAAATACCATTCCACCCGAAGCCGAAGCGCCTATGCCTGGGGATCTGTTTATTGAAAGAAGAATAAGGTCGTTAATTCGCTGGAATGCTTTGGCTATGGTGAGCCGCGCAAACCAAGAAGATGCGGGTGATCTTGGTGGTCATATCTCTAGTTTTGCTTCTAGCGCGACGTTATACGATGTAGGTTTTAATCATTTTTTCCGTGCCCCTAATCCAGACAGTGAAGAATCGCCGCTAGGTGATTTGATTTATTATCAAGGTCATGTCTCTCCAGGCATTTATGCACGTTCTTATTTAGAAGGGCGCTTTGATGAAAAAGATTTAGAGTCTTTCAGACGTGAAGCGTTAAAACCCGGTTTATCTTCTTACCCACACCCTAAATTGATGCCTAATTACTGGCAGTTTCCTACGGTGTCCATGGGACTGGGTCCACTGCAGGCTATCTATCAAGCGCACTTCATGCGCTATATGTCGGCGCGTGAATTGGTACCGCGTAAAGATCGTAAGGTTTGGGCATTTCTGGGCGATGGTGAATGCGACGAGCCAGAAAGCTTAGGGGCTATTTCAATGGCTGGCCGAGAAAAATTAGAAAACTTAATTTTCGTCGTGAACTGTAATTTACAGCGCCTTGATGGTCCTGTGCGAGGCAATGGCAAAATAATTCAAGAATTAGAAAGCTCATTCCGTGGTGCGGGTTGGAATGTGATCAAAGTTGTTTGGGGTCGTTTTTGGGATCCGCTGTTAGCGAAAGATCGCAAAGGGTATTTGCAAAAGCGGATGGACGAAACGGTTGATGGTGAATTTCAAAACTATAAAGCAAAAGGCGGAAAATACACTCGTGAGCATTTCTTTGATAAATACCCTGAGTTAACAGAGCTCATCAAAGATATGAGCGATGAGGATATTTTTAAGTTAAATCGTGGCGGACATGATCCGTATAAAGTCTTTGCCGCTTATCAACAGGCGATGAATCATAAAGGTCAGCCAACGGTTATTCTTGCTCATACGGTTAAAGGCTATGGCATGGGGCCAGAAGCAGAAGCTCAAAACCCAAGCCATTCGGTGAAGAAGCTTGATTTTGATAGCCTAAAAGCGTTTCGCGATCGTTTTGATGTGCCCATACGTGATGAAGATTTAGAAAAGTTACCTTTTTATCGCCCCGCAGAAGATAGCCCTGAAATGGTGTATCTACGCAAGCAGCGTGAAAAACTTGGCGGTTATATGCCTGTGCGCACCGAAACTTGGCAAGCATTGAAAGCACCTGAGTTGTCTACCTTTAAAGGACAACTTGATGGCAGTGGCGAACGTGAAATCTCATCCACGATGGCCTTTGTGCGTATTCTTTCTCAGATAGTAAAAGATAAATCTCTTGGTGAGCGAGTCGTGCCGATTGTGCCTGATGAGGCACGTACTTTTGGTATGGAAGGGATGTTTCGTCAGTTGGGTATTTATTCATCGGAAGGCCAGCTCTACAACCCTGTTGATTCGGGTCAGATGATGTATTACCGCGAAGATAAAAAAGGTCGTATTTTAGAAGAAGGCATTAACGAAGCAGGTGCATTTGCGGCTTGGATGGCAGCAGCAACCTCTTACAGTACCAATAGTTTGGCCATGGTACCGGTTTATGTTTTTTATTCTATGTTCGGTTTTCAGCGTATCGGTGATCTAGCGTGGGCTGCGGGTGATATGCAGGCTCAAGGTTTCTTGATTGGTGCTACCTCAGGGCGCACAACCTTAAACGGGGAAGGTTTACAGCATCAAGATGGTCATAGTCATATACTGGCATCCAGTATCCCTAACTGTGTTAGTTATGACCCGACTTATGGTTATGAATTAGCGGTGATCATGCAAGATGGTTTACATCGCATGTATGAAAAAAAGGAAAAAGTTTTTTATTACATTACCACTATGAACGAAAACTATAATCACCCGGTGATGCCAGAAGGTGCCGAAGAGGGTATTCGTCGCGGTATGTATTGCCTGAAGACGGTTGGGAATGCCGCCAAGAATAAGAAAAATTGCATTCAGCTTTTAGGCAGTGGCGCTATTTTATTGCAAGTCGAAAAAGCGGCAGATTGGCTAGCAGAAAAAGGGATTTGTTCGCAGGTATGGAGTGTCACATCGTTTAATGAACTTCGTCGAGAGGGTCTAGGCTGTGAGCGCCAAGATTATTTGTCTGCGGGTGAAACGATTGCAGAGCCTTATGTGAAGCGCCAGTTAAAAAATACTGCGGGCCCTATCATCGCGGCAACTGATTATATTAAAACTTATGCTGATCAAATTCGTCCTTATATCCCTGAAAATCGTGCCTACAAGGTATTAGGAACGGACGGTTTTGGCCGTAGTGATACTCGAGAGAATTTACGCTATTTCTTTGAAGTTGATTGGCAGCATGTTGCTTGGGCGGCTTTATACGAGCTTAAAAAGCAAGGCAATATCGCGGTTGAAATGCTCAATCAATTTCGAGAAGAATTGGGTATTAATCCCGAAAAACTTGATCCGCTATATAGCTAAACCACTGAATTAGGAATTAATGGTATGACAATTGAATCATTAACGGTCCCTGATTTAGGGGGGGCTGAACAAGTAGAAGTGATCGAGATTTTAGTGGCGGCCGGTGATCAGGTTGCCGTTGAAGAAGGCATTATTGTTTTAGAAACAGATAAAGCAACAATGGAAATTCCATCACCGTTTGACGGCACTATCTCTTCTTTGTCGTTGAAGGTCGGGGATAAATTAAATGAAGGTGATCAGTATGGTGAAATTGAAACGGCGGCATCCGGTTCGTCTAGCGCAGCTATCAGCTCAGATGACGAAAAGACAGGAACCTTACAAGAGCGAATATCGGATTCTGATATTAGCGCTGACCTTGTTGAGTCTAATGGCTCCCATATAGAAATTATTCCTGTACCTGACCTAGGGGGTTCTGATCAGGTAGAAGTGATCGAGCTCTTAGTCAAAATAGGTGAAGAGGTTGATGCTGAGCAATCGGTATTAACCTTAGAAACGGATAAAGCATCGATTGAAATTCCCACTGGTAAAGCTGGGCGCATAGAAAAAATCTTGTTAACCCTCGGAGATAAAGTCTCGGTAGGGGATGCAATGATTGAACTGAGGGTATCGGAATCTTCACTGAGATCTGAATCAGAACCGTCATTACAAGCACCGCAGCAGTTAGTAGCAGTGAGTGTACCTGCAAACTCTTCTGTGGATAAAAACGATGCGCCGAAGGCCCATGCAGAGGTTGAGGATATTAAACCATCTGGGAAAGTGCATGCAGGACCGGCGGTTAGAAAGCTAGCGAGAGAGTTTGGAGTCGATCTTTCTTTAGTCAAAGGAAAAGGTGTCCGTGGGAGAGTGACTAAAGACGATGTTCAGAATTATGTTAAAAATGCCCTACAAACCCCAACGGTTTCTGGTTCGGGTATTCCCAAGGTTGCCACCGTTGATTTTAGTAAGTTTGGTGATTTTGAGACGGTAGCGCTTAATAAAATTAAGCTAGCAACTGCAAAAAATATGACCGCTGCCTGGCTTAATGTGCCGCAGGTAACACAATTTGATCAAGCAGATATCACGGAGCTAGAAGCCTTTAGAAAGCAAATAAATAGTGCGCCTAATACGGAGCAAAAGTTATCAGTAGTGCCTTTTGTTATGAAGGCATTAGCCCGTGCTATGAAAGAATTTCCACAATTTAATGCGTCATTATCATCTGATGGCCAGTCCTTAATCTATAAAAAATATCTGAATATCGGTGTGGCTGTTGACACACCCAATGGATTATTAGTGCCCGTTATTCGTGATGTGGATAAAAAGAGCATCACAGAAATAGCAAAAGATTTAACCAATAAGGCACAGAAAGCGCGAGCAGGTAAGTTAGGATTAGCCGATATGCAAGGGGGGTGTCTTAGCGTCTCTAGCTTAGGCGGAATAGGAGGAACCGCATTTACGCCCATCGTTAACGCCCCAGAAGTCGCTATTTTAGGTTTATCTCGTGCAGAAATGAAACCGATGTGGAATGGTAGCGATTTTGTGCCTAAGCTTATGTTACCTCTGTCGCTTTCTTACGATCATAGAGTGATTGATGGTGCTGAAGCAGCGCGCTTTAGTCAATGCCTAGCCGTGCTGCTAGGAGATATTAGACATCTAATATTGTAGTTAATTGAAAATAGGGTATCTAAGGCTTGCTCTTTTGAGGAGTTGCAACATAGGTATTTTAAATAATCAGCATAATAAAAAAGTGAGGGAGTTATGCTCAAAACAATTTTGTGGCCTGCTATTCGTTTAATGGGGCAATTGAGTTATGCCGCCAAGTTTGGACTAATTAGCTTTTTATTCATGGTGCCACTGGTTTTTTTAAGTGGCCAAGTATTTTATGCATCCTATCAAAGTCTACAGAAAACTGAGAGTGAATTAGTGGCTGTTTACAATATTCAAAGCATTATGAATGTTGTTTACTCATTGGAGGATTATCGTAATTACGCTTCGCCATTAGTTTTTCAAAGAGACACAACGCTTAATAGCCGTATGCTTGGTTATCGTACTAATGTTGATGATCAATTTAACAAAGCTATTAAAGACATTGATAATAAGGATTTAAAAGAACAGTTGGTTGTTTTTAAGCAAGGTAACTTTAGTTTACTGAGCGTTGATGGTAGTGCTCGGATGCCGACTTTACCGGCTCAATTTACATTTTATCAACAAATAATTGATCAACTTTATCTTATTATAAACAAGTATGCGCAGAGTACTGGATTAGCGTTGGATTCAGATCCTGAAATTCAGCAGTTGTTGATAATTTCTCTAGCAAACTCACCGGTAATCAGAAATGCTGCAGGTATTGGTTATTCTGCGGGTATTTTTGCGATGATTGAAAAGTACCTTAAATCCCTGACTTATGATTTATTAAATGATGTCTATGACAGTATTTCTGCCGTTGAATCCGATATTAAACTCATTAGCAGTAGTTTAGAAGCGTTAGGTTTAGACACTACTGCTGAGCAAGCGAAAACGTCTGGAAAAGGTGTTTTCGATATTCAAGCAGTTTTAGATGAAGAGGTTATTGCGACTTCGAGAGTGACGATGCATTGGATTGATTTTGGAATTATTGCTCAGTCTAAAATACAGGCATTGCGTGATCTTGATGGCATGGTTCTTTCTTTAATTGCGGTCAAATTACAAGCTCGCCTGGATGACCAGAATTCGCATATGTTAGTAACCGCTTCGGTATTATTAACTGTGATGACGATTATTATTTATCTTTATTCCGCTTTCTTTTTGTCTGTTCAGTATTCTATCGCTCGTTTCTTTTCAGCTGCGCAAAAAATAGCGATGGGAGATTTAACACAAATTATCAATTTTGATAGTAAAGATGAAATGGGGCAACTGCGAGATGCCTTTAATGAAATGACCTCGGAAGTCAGAGGTATATTATCGACGGTTAAGGATACTGCAGAAAACGTTGGGGAAAAGGTTTCTGATGTAGAAACCTTTGCCAATAATAGCCGTGAATCGGTCAATACTCAGATGTCAGAAATTGAAGAGGTGGCTAATACTATTATTAATATGTCTGAGCGAGCCAGTACGGTTGTTATTATGGCCGGAGAAGCAGAGGAAGCAGCTCTCTCTGGAGCAGATCGATCTCAGGAAGCCAGAAAAGTGGTTGACCATGTTCTTACTGACGTACAGCAACTGTCAAAAGAGATGAGCAATTCGATGGAAGCTGTGAATCGTTTAGCGGATAACTCAACGAACATTAGCTCTATTTTGGGTACGATTAAAGGGATTGCCGAGCAAACCAATTTATTGGCCCTGAACGCTGCAATTGAGGCTGCGAGAGCGGGTGAACAAGGTCGAGGTTTTGCTGTGGTTGCTGATGAGGTAAGAACGTTAGCGAGTCGAACTCAAGGTTCAGCAGAAGAAATTGAAGGTCTGATTAAAGAAGTGCAGCAAAATATTCAAAGAGCTGTTGAGACTATGGAAATTAACGGTACGATGGTCAGTAAAACAGTGGATAGTTCTGCGCAGGTGGGTGAAGCTTTAGAAAGTATTCATGGCAGTATGCAGGAAATTCAAAGAAAGACGTTGGATATCGTTTCAACCGCGAGTAGTCAGCAAGAAGCGGCCAAAGCCTTAAATAATAACTTATCGACTATTCGAGTGCATGGTGAAGAAACAGTGAGAAATGTAGAAAATACCGTTGATGCAGTGCGTCAGACTCAGTCTTTGACTGAGTCTTTAACACAGAGAGTTGAGCGCTTTAAAGTTTAATAACTTAATAGTTTAATAACTTAATAGTTTAATAACTTATAGCACGATAAAACACTAAGCATCGGCTTTTGATTTGGTATGACGGCTTTTCCATAGGACTTCTTGGCCGTCATTCTTTCTAGCAATATCTCTGGCTAATACAAAGAAAAAATCTGATAAGCGGTTCATATATTGAACCGCTAATGGATTAATGTCATTACCCTCTTTTGCCTCTTCGTTAGCTAAAGCAACGATTGAACGTTCAGCTCGGCGGCTAACCGTTCTTACCATGTGGCAGTAAGACGCGGCCTTATTACCACCGGGTAAAATAAAGTCTTTTAACGGCGGTAATACTTCGTTGATAGCCACAAGCGTATTCTCTAACTCCTCAAGCATGCTCGGTGCTAACGCTTTATAACCAGGTACGCAAAGCTCACCACCTAAATCAAAGAGATCATGCTGGATTTGGCTAAGGATCGTTTGATGATGATCGTCTGAGTCGAGTTCAGCGGCTAAAACACCCACCCATGAATTCACTTCATCCACTTCACCAATGACGTGGATTCGAGTCGAGGTTTTGCTAATCCGACTACCATCACCTAAGCCGGTTTCGCCTTTATCACCTGTTTTGGTGGAAATTTTTGATAGTCGGTTAGCCATGATTATTCTCCTAAAAAGTAAATGTACCGTTAACAAGATAAGTTCTTTCTTGAGCGGGATAGCCTTTAGCGGTTTGATATTCTTTATTTGTTACATTATTAATACGAATCCCAAAGCTAAGGTTTTCATTGACGGTTAAATCACCGTAAGCATCAATAAGAGTGTAAGCGGCTAATAAATTATTATTACTAGCATCATCATAACTTTCGGATAAGTATCTTATATTAGAACCTGTACTGTATTGATTCTTAATATAGTTCAAGTTCAATTTCACAACTCGAGGAGATTGACGTTGAAGTTTATTATGCGATTTTAAGTTGACTGCATGGCTCCATTCGTAAGAAGCTTGGCTTGAAAATCCATTTGACCAATCATAGTCCCAAGATACCAAGGTATTACGGAGTAAAGCCTGGTTCACGTTGACGGGTATATTTGTATTGTTACCAATGTTTTGGTATTGAATTAAATCTTCAATATGACTAAGTTGATAGCTGGCTTTATAAGAAGACGGTCCTTTTACATACTGTATTTCGACACGACGGTTCAGTGATTTTTCTGGTGTTAAATTTTCATTGCCTTGATAAGTACCAAAGATAGGTCCGTAATCTACAAACGGAAAGTAAAGGTCGTTAAAGCTAGGCGCTTTAAAACCAGTATTTATCGCTGCTGTTAATGATAACTGAGAAAATGGAAACCATTGTGTGGATAAAGAGTATGAAAAGTTTTCATCAAATTGGGATGACTTATCTCTACGAATACTAATTTCAGAGTTAAGGCTATCTGAATTGAAACTGTGTGATAAGCCAACACCATTAATGCTGCCTTTCGTTTTATCATAGTCAGCGTCGGATTGACTGATATCATCTTCTCTATAGTCAGACACTAATAATAAAGATTGAGATTTTGTTATTTGAGCGCGCGCGGATAAATCTAAGCTTTTAGTTTCAGTAATAAAACCTTCGGCTTGGGAGCGAGAGGTTCCATTGCCATAATACCAACTCTTATCAAAGCTTTCACTGTAGTTAGCGTTAACACCATAACTAGAGTCTGAATAATTCCAAGCAATACCGGATACTTGTTGCTGATAGTCACTTTTTAGACCATTACCAAAACCGTCATAGTCAACAGTTCCACGGGTATTTTGGCTTGAAATGATAATTTTTTGTGACTTGCTCAGTTTATAGCTAGCATCAAAATTTAACGCATGACGTTCACTGCCATCAGTATCATTTTCACCACTCTCTCGCACATCGAAACCTTCAGTTCTTTCTGTAAATCCAGACAAATGCAGAGACAAATCATTGTATTGCTTATGCAGATCGGCTGAGAATTGAGAGGTATGTTGGTTGCCAACGGCTAAGCGTATTGTATTTTTAGTTGTAAACTCTTTTGTTGTAACTATATTAATGACGCCACCTAGTGCATCAGATCCATATATTGCAGAACGCGCATTCGATACGATTTCTATGCGTTCAATGATATGGCTAGGAATAGTATTGTAAGTTGTCTGACCTAGCGTTGCAGATCCAAAGCGCTGACCATTTAACAAAATTAGGATTTTATCAGATCTAAAACCATTCATTACAAATGACTGAGTATTTGCGTTTCCACCTTGTTGAGTTACTTGAAAACCGGGTAATGAATTTAAGATTTCACTGAGATTAGTTGCTTGAAGCAGTTCAATATCTTCACGAGAAATAATAATTCCATTAGATAGAGTTTCTGATAATATTTTTTCTGCCGTTACTTTTTGAGTGTCTAACTCGATAGAAGCAAAAGATAATAACGGCAATAGTGCAGTGATTAAGACTAGTTTTTTCATGGTGGTACCAAATCTGAGCATACTGAATACTATTTCAGTAATGAATTTTTATAGCACCCTCCGTGCTATTGTTAAAAACTCAGGCCGGTATCCGGGCTGACGGCTTGGAAATAATTTCCTCTTATTGCACCTTCCCATAGGCTCAATCTTTTAATATAAAAGAGAGCACCACAGTGGCATAAAACAATAAGTTAAGCCGATCACCGTTGCGGGGGCAGCGCTGGATTCGTATGCGTAGCAGTGACTTACCAAACTTCCCGTTTAACTGCTAGGTAAGATTACCTAGAAGCACCTAATATGAGCGCGTAGGGTAAATGTAATTGAAAATATGGTCAAGTAGTAATCAGTGGGCCACGATGAAAGTTTCTGTCATTTGTATTAGAACTATTCATCTTATTATTTGGGTATAAGTGGTTGGTTGGGGATTGTCAGTGTAAAGCATGCACCCTCATCAGGTTTAGACTCGATGTCGAGCTGCCCGTGATGGTGGGCAGTAATAATAAAGTAAGAAACAGACAGTCCTAAACCGGTACCGGCGCCTATGTCTTTGGTGGTGAAAAACGGTTCAAAAATACGGCGGCGAACCTCTTTTGACATACCGGGTCCATTATCTCTTACTTTAATATACGTATTGCTCTTATCCTGTTCGGCTGAGATATCAATTTGAGGCGTCCATTTGTTATCGGGATTGTAGTTGCTGAGTGCGTGTGCAGAATTTTGCAGTAAATTTAGAATCACCTGTTCAATTTCTGAAGGAATACAATAAAATAAGAGTGTCTCCTCCATGTTTGATAAATGTATAGCTATGCTTTTAAGCTCTAGGTCAGCACGGGCAAGATTTAAAGAACGTTCTATTAATTCTTTTACAAACGTTGGGCTCAGTTGTTGTTGATCGCCACGAGAAAACTGCAACATATTAGAAACAATACTTGCGGCTCTTTTACCTGCATCTTGAATGTTGTTGATGAACTTGGTTATCTGTCGCTGTTCCAAGTAGCCTGACATAGCGTTTAAATCAAGATTATGAGCCGTCGCGATTTCTTGATTTTTTTCATTATCCACTTGAATTCGGCGTTGAATGTTTTGTACACCTTGTAATATAGCACCTAAAGGATTATTGATTTCGTGAGCCATTCCTGCTGCTAAGCCGCCTACGGATTTCATTTTCTCCGTTTGCATGATGACTTCTTCCATTTTTTCTCGTTGACTAATGTCATCAATTCGAATCACTAGCCCATTTAAATTATTGCCCTTAAGTGGGTAGAGAGCGATGTCTGCAGGAAAAGTTCCAATGGGTAGCGACAGTGTCAAACGCTCAATTTTTTTTACGCAACTTTCTTTTAAACTTTGATTAATTAGACTGTTAAAACTGTTCAAGTCCTTAATGTAGTTCGATAAGCGTTTTCCTACCAATGGTTGTCGTTCACTGCCAAGCCAATCAGCCGCTTGTTGATTACATTGAATGATGTAACCGTTATTATCCAATGTGAATAATGCAGAGGGCATTGAATCAATGATGCTATTTAAGATACTGCGAGTATGAGTTAATTGAGATTCAATAGAGCTGCGAATTGTGATTTCACGAGCAAGTTTTTCATTAATATACCGAGTTTCATTCGATAACCGTATGGCTCTGATTCTAGCACTTTCAGCTTTTTCTTTTTCCTTGGTCAAGATCATTTTTTGATCTTCATTAATAACGATTAATGTATTGAGTGCTTGGCTTAGTTGAAAAGTATCAGCATCTTTTAAGTCGAATCGAATGTTTTTATCAGGGTGTGACTGTATCTTTTCAATAGTGGTTAATAAGTTTTTGTAGGGAGATTTTTGCCAATAACGAATGCTGTTATATAGCAGAAATAGTAATAACGTTGAAATAGTAACAACTAATAGCGTTGTTGATATCGTATCAGCGTAGAAAAATTTAGCTAAACTTACTTCTGATTCGATGATAAGTTTTAAGGGGCGTTGGCTATTGTCACGATGAATGTTGTAGATGATTTGATCGTTATCGGTTACGCTTTTCATCTCAGTTTTTGTATTGAAGATGATTGGAGCTTTGCGTAAACAAGCATTTGAACATGCGTAAATTATGCGTTCATTATCAGCATTATAAAATGCAATTTCTTGAATTTGATAGTGTTGAACCATACTATTGGCAAGTGTTTGTAATGCGAAAATATCATTAGAATTTTGGTGCAGTTGTATTTGAAATATATCAGCAAAAGAGCGACTGATTTGAGGCGATAGTTGTTCGCGTCCAATACGATCGGCCGCTAAAATATAAGCGGCGGTTGCAAGAATAACAATGATTATGCAGGTGAATATGGTTGCAGTTATAACTTTTTGCCGTACGAGCAAATTGAATATCCTAATCAGTTATTTAGAAAGTGTACTAACATAGCTGTTTTTACTTTTTTCTGCACTATTATCCTGAGTGGGCAGTATAAGATGATTAGATATGTTGAAGTGATTTTATGTGGTCAAATAATTTCTGATGTAAGGGAAGGTGATGACTTATTTCATTGGCTTTGTTAAGTAAATAGCCGTTAATATAATCAACCTCTGTTTTACGCTGTGCTTGTATATCTTGTAGCATCGACGATCGATTTTTGGCTGTCAGCTTGGCAACGGTTTTTACTCTCTCTGTTAAATCAAAATCTAATGTCCATTGCATTTGGGTGAAAAAAACATTTGTTTCTTTGCATAAATCTTCTAATTCTTTGAGCATGTCTGGATTATTAACTAAATCGCCATTCTGACAGTCATACTTTACCGTTAAAGGATTAATAATTGAATTAAGAGCGAGTTTGGCCAACAATACTTCTTCAATCGTGTTATGCCACTTATGCTGTCCTTTAAGTTGAGATATATCTAATTTGAACGTTGTTTTTAATGCTTCACATGGCCCAGAATAATATCCCCAGTGAGTTATACCTAGACCTGCATGGACTACATGTTGCGCACTTTTTTTGAAAGCCCCTTCGGTTGTTGATGCGGAAAAAATTGTATTGTTAGGCAGGCTTGAAGCAACGAGTTGATGTTGTCCCATACCATTTTGGAATAACACAATTTGGCTTTGGTCGTTGATGGCATTTTGCCATAACTCTAACGCGGCAAGGCACTGAGTTGCCTTGCAGCAAATAATGATGACGTCGAGTATTTCATCTTGCCAGACAGGAACTGAGTATCGAATACTTTGGCCGTTTTCCTCAATCTGGAAGTTGACGTCATGAAGATTAGGGTTACTAGGCAGAGCAAAAACATTAAAACCTTGAGGTATTTGGCTGCTTAATAAGCAACCAATAGCCCCTAAGCCGATAATGCCTATATTTAATGAACTGCTATTCAGAGAGCTGCTGTTTAGGTTTTCCATAACACTCATTATACTGTTTTAGCCAGCATTAGAAAGTAGTAGGGAATTTTTGAGTAGAATTTCTTCTTGCCAGCGTTGTTTGATGTTGGTTAATAATGATTCTGGGTGAACGCTTGGAATACTTCGCAGCCAGCCTTGAAGGACGACTTGGTCCAAATCAAATATGAAGGTTAATTGCTTTATATCGCACTGAGATTGCATTAATAACCAAAGGGCTAATGGCTTAATCTGATGGTTTTTACGTCGAAATCTAGGTTGTTGAATCTGTTCAACTGATATTCCTAAAATATGACAAATTAAGGTCTCAGCTTGCTGGTGCATCTTTTTAATGTGTTCTGCGGTATGAACTAGGCCAGGCTTTTTTCTTCTAAGGTGACGGGTTATGTAGACATCACTTGCAAGTGCTTGATATAAGATATTTTTAGTACCTTCAATAGACCAAGGCTCGTACCGTTCCATCATACGTTCATAACACACAGAGCTATTGCCCCGTTGCTTGGTTAACTTATGCAACATTCGATGAGTGGCAATTCCGGTATTGGATGTTATCTGTTCGTAGCGGGGTTGACGGTAAAGCGCATCTGAACTCCAGGGATAGACATCGGGACTTGCGACAAGACCTTCTCTTACTGGCCAGTGGTGTAACTCCATTACCAAAGGCACTAGATAGCGATTCTCTTCAACAAAAAGCACTTCTGCTGATTCTGATAGGATTTGTTGGTGTTTGTGCCAAAGTTTAAAATGCAGTTCTTGCATGCGCGCGCGAATATTGTCCAAGATTATTTGCCAGTCTTGGTCACAGTTCATCACCCACTGCGCTTGGTATTCTGAAAATACGTAAGCGATGAGTTCGCTATCTTCTTCTTTTGCCAGCACTTGCTTAAAGTATTCATATTCGAATACTGAGCGAAATAGGGGGGCATCTTTTGCGCCGTGAACCTTGAAGTAGTAAGTCCCAGCTCCGTTGATTATCATTCTTTTATCCATACTCATAATGTAGTCGATTATTGCCAGAGTGCCATTTAAAGGGTATACATAGCTGAATCATTCGATCTAATCATCTATCCAATCGATAACTATTTCTAAAACCCTATAGGAGACGACTCATGCCATCTTTTGACATAGTCTCAGAAATTGAAAAGCACGAAGCACAAAATGCAGTCGATTCAGCCAATCGTGAAGTGACGACACGTTTTGATTTTAAAGGGGTAAAAGCGACCTTTGAGTTAAAAGATAAAGAAGTACTCATGACCGCGAATGAAGAGTTTCAGATCGAGCAGATGAAGCCGATGCTGGAAGCGAATCTCATTAAGCGCAAAATTAAGGTATCTTGCCTTGAGTATGGAAAGTTAGTCGGTGCAGGTAAGCAGGTAAAAATGGCCGCTGAATTGCGTCAAGGTATTGATAAAGATTTGGGTCGTATTATCAATAAGAAGATCAAAGAAAGTAAGATTAAGGTGAGTTCTGCCGTTCAGGGTGAAATGGTGCGCGTTACGGGCAAAAAACGTGATGAATTGCAGCAAGTGATGCAGATGCTAAAAGCGGATGAAGAGATTGAATTACCGTTGATGTATAAGAATTTTAAAGATTAAAATGGTGCAATTTTTTGAGTTGAAAATATGAAAGCTCGCCTTGCTAGTCAGCAAGTGCGGGCTTTTTTAGGTCTGAAGTGTGTGCATGCCAAGGGGCGACTTTAAACAGCAGTAGCATCCCAGGAATCGCGAGAGCGGTGCAGAAAAGATAGAAGTTAGTCCAGCCGATACTCTCTACGATAATCCCCGTTGTGGAGCTGGCGAAGGTTCTGGGTAAAGCCGTCAAGGCGGTAAACAATGCCAGCTGTGTTGCGGTATAAGCGGGTGATGTTGTACGGGCAATAAAAGCGACAAAAGCGGCTGTACCTAGGCCAACCCCTAAATATTCAAAGCCAATGACTAAGGCCAGCACCCAAAGGTCATAGCCTACTTCTGCCAGCAGTGCGAAGCCTAGAATAGACAAAATCTGTACTCCGCCAAAGAGCCATAACGCCTTGTTAATGCCAATTCTCAACATTAATATGCCACCTAAAATACCGCCGATAATAGCAGGCCAGAGTGCGGCATGTTTAGCGACTAAGCCGATCTCTGTTTTTGTGAAACCTAAATCAAGATAAAACGGTGTCGATAAAGCCGTCGCCATGCTGTCGCCAAGCTTATAAAGGAACATGAAGGATAAAATCCATAGGGCGGATTGCACGCCGTGACGGCCAAAAAACTCTTGAAAAGGTTCCGTGATAGCGGCTTTTAACGTCAGCGGTCGGTGGCTATTAACGTTTGGCTCTTTACTAAATAGCACCATTAAAATACCAATAGATAAAAAAGCCGCGGTGATGATAAAAACAATATCCCAAGCATAATGGTCAGCTAATATGAGCGATAGTGAACCGGGTATCAGTCCTGCTATGCGGTATGTTGTGACATGAATACTATTACCTAATCCTAGTTCTCTGTCGGGTAATATCTCACGACGAAAGGCATCAATGCTAATGTCTAAACTGGCACTTAAAAAAGCAGTGATCGCACATAAAATAGCAATTTCTGAAAGTTGTGTTTTAGGGTCTAAAAACCCTAAAAAACCGATGCTCGCTAACATTAGGATTTGGGTGATTAGCATCCAGCTGCGTCGGCGCCCAAGTGTCGATGGCGCATAGCGATCCATGATAGGAGACCAGATAAATTTCCACGTGTAGGGAATACCGACTAAGGCAAAAAACCCGATTTCTTTTAAGCCAACGCCTTCAGTGCGAAGCCAAGCAGGGACAAGTTGATAAAGAATAAAGAGGGGCAGGCCTGAGGCAAAGCCAGTGAACAGGCAAATGAGTAATCGACGTTCTAAAAATGGCGCAAGCCAATTGGGTACGAAGCTCGATATATTATGAGCGTTAGAGGCCTCTGGATTAGAAGTCTCTGAATTAGAAGTCCCTGAATTAGAAGAGTTGCCTAGCATTGCCACTGGTAGTCCTTTAAACGAATGCGGCCATTGTGCAACAGAATGCCTTCATCTGCTAATTTGTCTTTTTGAGCAAGCCAAGTTTCAGACTCCTCTGGAAAACTTATTTTTCCTTGGGCATTAATGACTCGGTGCCAGGGCAGGCTAGAATCTTTTGGCAGCTGCTTTAGAGTTCTTCCAACCCAGCGTGCAGAGTTCGGTCTACCGGCTAAGCGAGCGAGCTGGCCGTAAGTTGCAACAGTGCCACTAGGGATAGCGGCAATGAATTGATATAAGGTTTCTTCAAAAGTCATATCTGAATAATATAGAAAGAAGCCTACAAGCGTAAACCACCATCACACTCAATAATACGGCCCGTGTAATAATCGTTTTCAAAAATGAACGCCGCAGAATGAGCAATTTCATCGGGTCTGCCCATACGCTGCAACGGAATACCGGCCGCCAATTTAGCCAAAGCTTCTGGTTTCATACTTTTCGTCATCTCAGTTTCAATAAAGCCAGGAGCAATCGCAGCAACACGAATATTGTGACGTGCAAGTTCTTTAGCCCAAGTAACGGTCATCGCTGCAACGCCTGCTTTAGCGGCAGAGTAATTACTTTGGCCCACATTTCCGGCTCTTGAAATACTCGAGATATTAATGATACAACCTGCACAATCCGACGCTTCACCGGACGCTTGCGCCTGTTTGATCATTTGAATGGAAGCTTCACGGGCGCATAAAAACACACCGCTGAGATTGACATCCATCACCGCTTGCCATTGCGGCATGCTGAGCTTTGAAATTTCATCACCCTTGGCTTTAACCATAAGGCCATCTCGCAAAATACCGGCGTTATTAATCAATCCATCTAAGCGGCCTAGTTGTGTAGAAATTGCAGCGAAGGTTTCTTCTACTTGCTGTTCATTAGCGACGTTACAAGTAAATACCGCCGCTTTACGGCCAGTGGCTTCTACTTGCTTTTGGGTTTCTGCCATATGTTCTGGATTTAAATCAATAATGGCAATGTCAGCCCCACGATTAGCCAAATAGACCGCCATTGCACGTCCTAAGCCTTGGCCTGCACCGGTAATAGCGATCACTTTATGGGTTAGTTGCATGCTGTCATCCTAAAAATTAATTTTAATTCAGAGTGTAAGTCACAAGAGACATGCCTGTCGGCATTGCAGACATTCTGAGCCAGGAAGGAAGACAGCGGTGTTAAACATCAGTGATAAAGACAACCTGTTGAGACTTATATGAATTTACAGGCGATTCTTTACTTAAAAAAGTGATGAAAATACCTGAGTCTTAAAAATGATCTTGAAATAAGGTTAGTTGAACCCAATTATAGGAGTATTAGTTAAGTTGTTTTAGTTTATGTGCAGGAGGGCGAATGCCTCTATTAATTATCTTTATCGTAATTCCGTTAATCGAGCTGGCTGTCATTTTAAAAGTTAATAGTTTTATCGGTATAGGTTGGACGCTTGGTCTAATCGTTATCACTGCTTTTGTGGGTGTAAAGTTATTGCGCCAGCAAGGTATCAGCACGTTGCTTCGAGCAAATCAAAAAATGCAGCAAGGTCAGATGCCCGCTCAAGAACTGGCCGAAGCGTTTCTACTAGCACTTGCCGGCGCTCTATTGTTAACCCCTGGTTTCATGACGGACGCATTTGGTTTTATATTATTAGTGCCTGCAACGCGTAGAGCATTAGTCCATAAAGTGATCGCTTTTATTACCCCCCGCATGATGACAAGTGGAAGCTTTCAATCGACGAGTAGCTTTCAAGAAGGCTCATTTAAAGAGGTTCATTCTACGACGAGTGACGCGCCAGATAAAATCACTATAGAAGGTGAATATACCAAAGATGATAAGTAGATTTTTTTTCGTCTTGCCGTTGAATTCTCAGTAATAGACCCTATAAATTAACAATCTATTTTTAACAGAGACATTAAGTCTTTGTTTGCCTTATTGACCCTAATAATTAGGGTCCAAACAACTGGAGAGTCTAACCCATGAAAATCCGTCCATTACATGACCGTATTGTTGTTCGCCGTAAAGAAGAAGAGACCGCTACTGCGGGTGGTATTATTTTACCAGGCGCGGCCGCAGAAAAGCCTAATCAAGGTGAAGTGATCTCTGTGGGTACTGGACGTATTCTTGAAAATGGTACCGTTCAGGCATTAGCTGTTAAAGAAGGTGATGTTGTTGTTTTTGGTAAGTACTCTGGTCAAAATACTATCGATATTGATGGCGAAGAATTATTGATTTTGAATGAAAGCGATGTCTACGGCGTTCTTGAAGCGTAATTATCACACTCACTTTTTTATTACATAAATAAATTTTAAGGAAAGATCATGGCTGCTAAAGACGTATTGTTTGGTGATAGCGCACGCGCAAGAATGTTGGTGGGTGTAAATATTCTAGCTGACGCGGTAAGAGTAACTTTGGGACCAAAA
Organism: Oleispira sp.; assembly: GCA_051278005.1. Taxonomy (GTDB): domain Bacteria; phylum Pseudomonadota; class Gammaproteobacteria; order Pseudomonadales; family Oceanobacteraceae; genus Oleispira. The sequence continues at coordinate 72,396 of JBNMQK010000003.1, forward strand.
GGTCGTAACGTTGTTATTGAGAAATCATTTGGCGCACCGATCATCACTAAAGATGGTGTTTCTGTTGCACGTGAAATCGAATTGAAAGACAAGTTCGAAAACATGGGCGCACAGATGGTTAAAGAAGTGGCTTCTCAAGCCAACG
>JBNMQK010000004.1:0-68260 GCA_051278005.1 Oleispira sp.
CAGGTCCATTTAACTATTATATTGACTACACGGGTGTTGCTTCTGATACTAATGGTAATGATGCTAATGATATGGTCGCATTTGCTCCGGGTGTTAGTTATAACTATGGTCCAGGTTGGATTTATGCGGAATATTTAACGCAGTCTAATTATCTAGATAGTAATGCAGATGTAGCTGATACTGGCAATGCGTCAAATGACGAGTCTAAGTTTTCTGCTATGTACCTAACAATTGATTATTACTTCTGATTTTAAGTCAGAAATAATTAATTGATAAAAATGCCCGTTAAGCTTGCGCTGAACGGGTATTTTTTTGCCTGCTGTTTATCTATCTCGTGCTAAATGATTTTTATGAACCGTTTATTTTCTATATTGAAGCCAAGCACAGAAAAACATAAAACCAAATAATAAATCGTTCAGGTCGTAAATCACCATGAAAATAATCGTCACGGGCGTTTGCGTATTAATTCTGTGAATAATGATGTGAAGCAGTTTTTTGCCTATCCTAATCCGACACATGTATTGAAAGCAAAACCCGTTATGCGGCCGATTACTGATAGGGAATTGACTGAGAAAGGTTATTGTTTAAGTAAACGTCATGATTATTGGTAATCTCAAATCAACAGCGCCGACGTGTGTTGCTAAAGACATTGGCATGCAGGACGTGATGACGATGAAAAAAATTCAAGGGGTCATTGGTGATAAAGCGCTATATCAATCCTTGTTGGGTAAGATGATGGTGAATAATTAGCGGTTATTGTTGTTGTATTAAATAACATATTAAAAAATGTAATGGAGATTCAAATTACAAAAACCTTATTAGCGACCTCGGTGACTACTGCGATGTTATTACCTTCTTTAGTGCCAGCTGAAGTATCGGCCACGGTTGCCATTTTTTCTGATTACACCTCTAACGGTGTGACCCAGAATGACGATAGTCCTGCGCTTTAGTTAAGTCTTAATTATGCCGGGGATAAACTCTATGCGGGTACTTGGGCATCTAACGTTGATTCTGGCGATGACGCAGATACTGAGATCGAGTGGGATTTTTACCTAGGTAAATACTTTCAGCTAAGCCAAGCGTTCAGTATTAATGCGGGTATTGCGTATTATATGTACCATGGACAAGATAGTGTTGATGAGAAAGAGATCTATGCAAACGCAGGCTTTGCCTCTGACCTAGGTCAGACTGAATTAAATATTGGGTACACTTGGGATTTAGATGGTGGAGATACTGTTGCCATGTTAGCGCACAGCTATGAAGTCGTCGAAGGACATTCTTTGCGCTTGAGTATTGAGCAGTCTATCTTAGATAATGACGATAAATGGTCTTGGTATGGTGAGTCTTCTTACATTCATTATCGTTTAGGTTATGAAACGAGCGTGAAAGGCTTTGATTTGAGTTTAGCCTTTGAAACAATTGACGTTAATGAAGATACTAACAATACAGCCGCTGCTCGCATCGTTGCTGGCGTATCTCATACGTATGCGTTCTAAGTTAAATTAGCGCAAAAAAATACCCGCTTGGCGTAAGCCTTACGGGTATTTTTTTTGTTTGCTATTTAAAGGCGTTTACTTTCTATATTGAAGCCAAGCGTAAAAGAACATCAAACCAAACAATAAATCATTCAGCCCGTAAATCACCATGAAGATAGTCGTCACGATAGATTCACTCCACATAACGGCAATGTCTGGCTTCATCACGAACCAGAAGTATAAGGCAGTGCCAACGTAAACCATCTTTTCAATAAAGAAAACAAGGATTAAGCGCGAAGCTCGTGGATGCTCTGTTGATACAGAGATGTAGGCCATTCCCCATAAAATGATCATGCCTAAACCGAAAGGGCTAAATATTTGTGGGTAGTAACTGGTTAATAGTTCGTTTTGAAAGCCTAAAGAAAAGCCTAAAACGCCAAAAATATTAACGAGGCCTGCAAGTACAAAACCAAAAGTTAAGTATCGTTTCATGAAAATAATTCCATTATTAGATTATTGGATGGGAAAGTTGATAGCATTCTATCAGTCGAAGCGGCTTGGCAATACATTTTCTATCGTCCTATCAAATAAATTAAGAGTAGGGCACTCTAAGATTGCTGCGATGGTTTGAACGAGCTCTCGCTCAGTGTAGTGATCAGCTGAGAGTAGCTTCAACGCTTTATACAAGTAAGTGAGTCCGACAAAGCTGCAGAAAACCACCGATATTGTTAGCCATGCTTGCCAAGATATGTATTAAAGTATACGTATAAATTGATATTCGATTTAAAAACTGACTTTAGGTGCCGCTTGAATCTGCACACTCTCTTCAAATTCTAATAACACAGCATCTTGAGTATGACCCAATTTATTAGCAAAGAAGATTGGCGGAAAAGACTGGCGATAAATGTTGTAAGTGGTGACGGCGTCGTTGAATGCCTGGCGTGCAAAAGCGACGTTGTTTTCAGTACTGTTCAGCTCTTCCGTTAACTGCATCATATTGGTATTGGCTTTTAAATCTGGATAAGCTTCTACTGTGATATTAAATCGGCTCATTGCCGCTGCTAATGCACCTTCAGACCTAGCAAGTGTATTCATTGCAGCAGCGCTTGATGGATTACTCGCAACGGCTCTAAGACCGGCCATGGCTTCGTAACGAGCTTCTACTACGGCTATCAGCGTTTCAGACTCGTGCTTCAAAGACGCTTTGGCCGTTTCAACTAAATTTGGAATAAGGTCATAGCGACGCTTAAGCTGAACTTCGATTTGCGAAAAACCATTTTCATATCGGTTCTTAAAAGTCACTAGATTATTGTAAATACTGATGATATAAAAAATGGCAGCAGCAATTACGATAAACGTGATAATCGTCGATATTTCCATGAGCTAATCCTTGTTAAGTTATTACGTGTTAATGTGATGACTTATTTTTTATGCCACTGACCATCGGAATCTTTAAAAAATTCACCTGTGTTTAATTTGTTAGTAATCTTTTCACCGGCAATTTTTTCAATACTTTTGATGTCTGTTTTTTGTTTGTCAGCAATGCTCTGATATCGGTTTTTACGTTTAGCATTAACATCATTCATTAATACTTTTGCTTCAGTATTTCCTCTAGGTGTCATTTCTAAATAACCGCTGGCATTTTCTCCTAGCAAACCTTTGCTTTGAGCTTCATCTAGGGTTAGTGCTAACGCAAGTTGGCTCATCATTAAAAGAGAGGCCGTTATAAATAAAGATTTTAAATTCATGATGTTTTCCTTTTTCTAATATTTTTTGTATTGTTATCGTACTTTACTATTCGTTAGATGAGCACTTAAAAAAGATCGCTATCTTCACTGAATAAATCTTCGAGTTCTTTTTCGACTTTAATGCGAACTTCATGTTCAATTTTCACATTTAAATTAATAGTAATCGGCTTGTCGGGTGCAGCAACTTTTACAGTGCAGGCACTGGTTATTAATATTAGTGCTAAGAGTGTGATCTTTTTCATAGTATGTTCCAGTGATTGATACGTTCTAATTTCTATTTTATTTAATTTAATAGTTACTTTTGCATTATTGATACTTATTCTCAAGCTTTTGCACAATATCATTACTGATGCGTAAACTTTCGAGCAAGTCGAGCAGGTTATAGTCTAGGTTTAAGTTAAAATGGGTTGCTTGGCCGTCAAAAAAAGTCGGGTTATGTCCTTGAAACTGTAACCCTAGATTTAACGCGCCATCAGGCTGATAGGTGATATTTGTTTGCAGCTTGTTATAGCGAAAGTCATCTAAAACTTGCATGGCCAGTCCGACACTGGGGTCACTTTGTTTCAAACTATCAGCGGTTGATCCACGAAATTGAACAACGCCGCCAGGGGCTCTTGCATATAAGCTGCCTGCCGGTATTTGTGGCCCTTCAGGTAGCAATATGATTGGTAGTATACCGTCAAGCTCTCCACTTGCGGTTACACCTGATCCTGCTTCTAGGGCTGCAATTTGCGCGATTTTTAGGCCTTCTATTTCGATACCAAAAGCATTCACTTCTTGACTGCTATCAAAGCGAATTAAAGGAACATTAATACGGCCTCCTAATACATCTGTATGGACTTCTTCGATCACGATTAGCGCTTTAGAAAAATCAGATTGAATGGTTGTGGTGCTCCGAGCGAGTACATTGGCGATATTAATTCCTGGATTAATGCTGAGCGCAGAGACCTGACTGTCGATGCGGAAGTCTGTATAAAAAGGACGGCGTATCGCAAGTTGCACATCGATATCTTCCCAGGTCGTTAATTCTTGATAGACTCCTGACATATCATCGATGCGCAGCATTAAGTCAGGCTGCCAGCGCCAAGCAAGACTGGAATCATCAAAGATATCCTTTTGGTACTGTTGCCACTGTACCCAGCCTTGTGCTGATATGCTGCCCTCTAAAAGCTGAACTTGGGTTAGCTCAGTCATTTCTATCATGCCCATTTTCTGCCAGTCGAGTCTTAAGTTATTTAAATACAGTTGCGCGCTACCTTGCTGTAAATTGCTAAAATCATGCTGGGCTAATAAGGTTAAGTCCAGACTATTAGCTAAGCCCGATAAACTCATTGACGTATTTAATTGGGCCTGCTTAAAATCGAGTGAATTTAAGTTAAGTTTACCTTTAAATAGTAATGAAGGTACTGGCCATTGGTCCCAATGACTCGGATGATTTTTTATTTCCCAGTCACAGGTTAAAGGTAATTGTGATAGCGCTTGCTGACTTCTGAGCTGTGGAGAATATTGTGATTTGAGCCAGTCGAGATTACAGCTGAATTGTGCATTTTCCAGCTCTAATACTTCTTTTTTATGTTGCCACTTTAGTTGTTCAATAATGATGGAAAAATCTTTTGCTTGTAGGATTTCATTATCGATCCCTTCTATGAACCAATCGGGTAATAGTTTCCAATGTATCTCAGAAAGGTGTGCCTTAGGCTTATTCGCGAATAGAGTGTCTAAATAGTGGCTCTGATTATTAAGGCCATGGGGCAAACTCAATTGCCAATGCCAGCTATTATCGTTCTGTTGTCCTTGAACAATCATTTCGCCTTGGCTTTCATTTTTAAATGTTGGCCATAATGAATTTTCCTGTTGCGTACTTAGATTGAGAGTCTGTTGACTCATAAATTGGCTAGCCTTGTTTATTTGGCTATTAAATTCTCCGTCTAGCGTCAGTTCAGTTTTGTGTGTGAGTTGCGTGCCAGTCAATTGTTGTGCAAGCTGACCTTGCCATTGGCATCGGTGGCTCTCTTTCTCAAAGGCGCACGCTACAGAAATAGTTTCTTTTAGATACTGTTTAATTTTTAGGTTAATTGGCGCTAGAGAATTGAGTTCTCCGGCTAGATCAAACGTATCCAAATTGAATTGCCATTGCTCTTTACGCTGGTGATCAATATCTGCCTTTAAATTAATGGCTAAGTCAGCATGTTCGATAATGTTTTCTTTTTTTGTAAGATCAAAAACATTAAAATCGCTTACCTTGATCTGTAATAAACCGTTAGCGGAGAGTTCCCTTAATACTTGTTGCTGACTGGTAATGGCTCTGGGTAATTGGAGTTCGAGATTCCAGGCTTGTATAGCGACTTTTGCCTTTAGGATATTGGCGTGGTCTTGTTGCTCTATAAGCGTTAGCCAAGATTGAACATCTGCACTTTGTTGCACACTGAAAATAGCATGTTGTGTCGGATCTTTGGGGAGTTGCCATTTGGCGTGTAAATTGAAAATAGGATTAGGTTGTTGTTCAATAAAAATAAGGCTTTTGATATTGCCTTCGCTATCGAGGGTAAATTGATGCGTGAGTTCTTTTGTTAAATGATGTGTTTGAATTGTATTGTTAATACTGAACTGCTGCTTATTAAAGGCGATTTGGCTATCAATAACTGCATGCGGATGAACGAGCTGAAATTGTTCGATTGTGACGTTATTAATCGGCAGTTGCTGAAAGATTGTTTCTAGACTCGGCAGTTCAAATGCGGGCGTCTTATTACTCGCAACCTCTCGCGGTGTGTTAAGGGCGAGGTTTTGGTTATCTGTTTTTTTATTATCAATGTTGTTATCAAAAGTACTGGGTAAAACCTCTATCCGAGCGCGCTTTACGGTGGCATCTTTCAATTGTCCTGACGCAATACCCCAAGGAGAAAAGGTGACTTCTATGTCTTGTAGGTTTATTTGACTATTGTGCGAGGGAAGGAAGAATTGAATCTGATCAATATGAAGTGAGTGCCAAGTTAATTGGCTAATGTTGGCTTGGCCTTGCTCAAAATCAACTTGGTCCATCGCCCAAGGAAGCAGGGAGTTAATTCCCTGCTTGGCCAGCGTCGGCAGATATAAAATAGATCCCGCTAATATAACAACACTGATTAACAGTGCTTTAAGCCACAATTTCATTCTCTGCCTCGCTCCTTGCGCCTGTCAGGCTTACTTGTTAAATCTAAGGTATTAAGACGCTTTAATCGTCTTAACACCTTCTTGTGTTGCAAGTAATAGAGTATCAGCAGGGCGTATAGCAAATAAGCCATTGGTGACCATACCGGTTAGCTGATTGACGTTTGCTTCTAATAACTTAGGGGCAATACTAGCACCAGGCGCCATTTTAAAATGGTGTACATCTATAATTATATTGCCGTTATCAGTTACGAACCCTTTGCGTAATACAGGATCGCCCCCTAGTTTAACCATTTCACGGGCAACATAGCTGCGCGCCATGGGAATGACTTCAACGGGCAGTGGGAATCTACCCATCACTTCAACCAGTTTGCTTTCATCAGCTACACAGACAAATTCTTTCGCCACGACCGCCACGATTTTTTCGCGGGTTAATGCACCACCGCCACCTTTGATCATCTCGAGTTGGTGGTTGATCTCATCGGCACCATCGACATAAAACTCAAGTTCAACGACTGAATTTAGATCATAAACCGGAATTCCATGGTTTTTTAAGCGTTCGGCGGTCGCTTCAGAGCTGGCAACCGCACCATCGAACAAGTGCTTAAACTTGGCTAGTGCATCAATAAAACAATTAGCCGTCGAACCCGTACCTACGCCGATAACAGAATCAATCTCCAAGTGCGGTTTGATATACTCAGCGGCGGCTTTACCGACTGCAGCTTTTAATTGGTCTGAGGTTAATATATTCGCAGGTGATGACATTGTTGGACTCAAGTGGATTTGTTATATTGGGAGTTTATTGAAAAACTAATTGCGTACGCAAGCATTGTAAATCCTTATTCGTTACAATGCTTGTATTCATACATCAAAAAAAGTATAGATCATGACTGCTCGTGCTCCTGTTAATGGCAATCCCAAGTTATTAGACCGTTATATCAAAAAGATTCTCTCGGCTAATATTTATGACGTAGCCATTGAATCTCCTTTGCATATTGCTCCTTTTTTATCTGAACGTATGGGTAATAATATTTGGGTAAAACGAGAAGACAAGCAGCCGGTATACTCGTTTAAGATTCGTGGTGCCTATAACAAGGTTGTTCAGCTTACTGATAAAGAGAAAGCAGCGGGTGTTGTCGCGGCTTCTGCGGGCAACCATGCTCAAGGTCTGGCATTAGCGTCGAGAGAATTGGGTATTAAGGCAACCATAGTGATGCCTTTGACTACCCCAGAAATTAAAGTAAAGTCTTGCAAGGCCTTTGGTGCAAAAGTGATTCTGCACGGAGATACTTTTGATGAAGCCTTTGCGTATTCACAAAACCTGGTTGAGGAGAAGGGTTTTACTTATATCCATCCCTATGACGATCCAGAGGTAATTGCAGGCCAAGGTACGATTGGTATGGAAATACTACGTCAGCTTAGCGGTCCTATTGATGCTATTTTTGTTCCTGTTGGCGGCGGTGGCATCATCGCGGGTATCGCCGCTTATGTTAAGTTTTTGCGACCTGAGATTAAGATCATCGGGGTTGAATCAACAGAATCTGCTTGTCTGCAGGCTGCTTTAGCCGCGGGCCGTCGTGTCACTTTACCTAGTGTCGGTATTTTTGCTGATGGTGTGGCGGTTGCTCAGATTGGTAAAAATACGTGGGATATCGCCCGTCATTATGTTGAAGAAGTGATTACTTGCACACCGGACGAGATATGCGCTGCGATTAAAGATATTTTTGATGATACCCGTGCGGTCTGCGAACCTGCCGGTGCTCTAAGTGTTGCTGGTATGAAAAAATACGTTGAGCGCGAAGGTATTAAAGGGGCGAACCTAGTGACGATTATGTGTGGTGCGAATGTCAATTTTGATCGTTTGCGCTATATTTCAGAAGTCGCAGAAATAGGTGAGGGTCGTGAAGCTATTCTCGCGGTTACTATTCCTGAGCGTGCTGGAAGCTTCCAGCAGTTTTGTAGCTTATTAGGTAAACGTACGATTACTGAATTTAATTATCGTTATCGTGATGATAAGTCGGCACAAATTTATGTGGGCGTTAAAGTGGGCGCGGAAAAGGATGCTCGTCAAAAATTATTGGCAGAGCTAGACGCCAAGGCTTATCCGGTACTCGATTTAACCGAAGACGAAATTTCTAAATACCACATCCGCCATATGGTGGGTGGCCATGCGCCTGATTCGGTGAACGACGAACTTCTCTATCGTTTTGAGTTTCCAGAGCGTCCAGGGGCCTTGTTACAGTTCTTAAAAGCCTTAGGTAAGAAATTTAATATTTCGCTGTTCCACTATCGTAACCACGGCGCGGCAAATGGTCGAGTATTAGTGGGTCTGCAAGTGCCTAAAGATAAGAACCAACAGAAAGAAGTAGAAAATTACTTAAAAGAGTTGAATTATAACTATTGGAATGAAACGGAAAACCCGGCTTATCAATTGTTTTTACGTTAATGGAACAAAAAAGGCTAACGGATTTCAGTTAGCCTTTTTTTAGTCTTAGCGATACTTCAATCTTAGCTGCTAGTCATCTTTTCGTAACCGCTTTTTAATTTTTCAGTACAGGCTTTTCTAGCGTCTTCATCTGACATTGTCTTTTTATAATCTTCTAAGCACGTCTGGTATAAAGGCTGGGCTTCTTTTAATAAATCTTTATTTAAAAGATCTTTTGACATCCCTGTATTTGCGCAGGCTGTCGTGGCCATTATGATAATCAAGGTAGAAAGTATTTTTAACATGGTGTGTCCGTGATGTTATTAATTAATTTTTATCATTCTAGAATTATTTGATTCATGAAGATAGCTTGCGATACGAAAATACTCTGTTTTTATAGAAATTTACATTGTTTGATAAGCCGGTGCGCCATCTTTCAATCGGCTTTCTTTTTATTCTGGTTTCTTAACAGAACATAAAAAGCACCCGTACCGCCATCTTTTGGCTGAGCGGTATGGTAAGCCAAAACGTCGGGTAACTGGGGTAGCCAGTGAATAAGATAGCTTTTCAGTAACGCAGGATCTTCGATGTTGCGATCTCCCTTACCGGGCAGAATCAAGACAGTACGCAGGTCGTATTTAATACAATCGTTTAAAAAGCTAAAAACCACGTCTCTAGCCTTGTCTATGTTCATTCTGTGTAGGTCTAAACGTGCGTCAACGGGGTTCTTGCCTTGGCGTAATCGTCGAAAAATATTATCTTGTATTCCATGACAGCGATAGCCTAGTTCATCGTGTGGCTGTACGCGTTCGACGGCATAATGTTGCAGGTGATTCAAATCGGTACTTATTTGTTCTTGGGTCGCCGCTTTTTGACGAAGCTTTTGTGCTTCGGTCGCTTTATGCGGTTGTATCAAGTTGGCCTTTTGAACCTGTTTAATCTTTTTAATTCCCTGCATTTCTTGCAGGAAGAACTCATCATCGTCTTTCATATCTGTTTAATCGGGATCTTGCGATGGAATAAAGTCTGAGTATAACATCTTGTTAATTGACTCGAACAAAATGACGTTTCTTTACTACTTTTTAAAATATTGTAAGCAACAAACATCTATATCGCCTGTCTATACGTATCTACTGTAGAGAAAACAAATAAAAAATAAAAGGTTCGATTATGAAACAGTTAATGATTGCAGTAATGCTATCAATTGGCATTGGCTCTGTTGCAATGTCGGTGGGCGGTGAGCATGGCCAGCGTTTAGCTTGGGATCAGTTAGACCTTACCGATCAGCAAGCTTTACAAGTGCAGGCTATTCGCAAGACCTATCGAGAAGATTTTCAGCGTATGCGAAAGTATGACATTGAGGCACTAGACAAAAAGCGTCAACTGTTAGTACTTCGTGATGCTATGGTCGCTAATATTGAGCAGGTACTTTCTGCCCAGCAGAAGGCGCAAGCGGGTATTATGATGGTTGAGCAGGCAGAAAAACGAATAAGTCAGCGTTTAAACTTATTAGCAGGTAAGTTGGATTTAACCTCTAAGCAGCAAGTTACCATGCGTTCATTGGTGAGTACTAACTTAGTCCACAGCCCTAGGCGAAACCTAGCGGGAAGCATGACCTTGATTAATCACAGCCAATATATGATTGATCAAATCGATCAGTTTATGCCTAATATATTATCCTCAGTTCAGCTTGTGGAGTGGCAAAAGATCAAGAATAAGCACCGGGAATATCTGGCGTCATAGAATTCTTTGTAAAACAAATACTGTCACCTTTGGAATAATCGACCAAATTAATTACTAGACCAATCAGTCAGATTATTGATATGTTTTGGTGGTAAATAAATTTGAAGAATTCAAAATGACAGATAAAAACTCAGAATTACTGTACGGACTGCATGACAGACCGCCTGTCCCAGCGGCTATTGTTGCAGCGTTACAGCACATGTTGGCAAGTTTTGTGGGTATTATTACGCCGACTCTGATTATTGGTGGGGTGTTGGGTCTAGGTGCTGAAATACCTTATCTCATTAGTATGGCCCTCATTGTTTCTGGTGTGGGTACTTTTATTCAGGCCAAAAAAGTGGGCCCTATCGGTTCAGGCATGGTGGCATTACAAGGTACCAGTTTTGCTTTTTTAGGTTCAATCTTGGCGGCAGGCTTTATTGCGAAAGCAAAAGGCGGTGGCCCTGATGAGATATTAAGTTTGATTTTTGGTGTGTGCTTTTTGGGTGCCTTTATTGAAATATTTTTAAGCCAATTTTTACACAAACTAAAAACAGTTATTAATCCTCTTGTTACTGGCATTGTCATTACCACTATCGGATTTTATTTAATCAAGGTCGGTATGACCGATCTTGCGGGTGGCTATAAAGCCACCGATTTTGGAAGCTTAGAAAACCTAGCATTAGGGGGCGGGGTTTTACTCTTAATTATTATCTTAAATCAAAGTAAAAATCCGATAATAAGAGCGGGTGCAATTTTCTTTGGTATGGCGGCCGGTATGATCGCTGCTTATTGGTTGGGTAAAGTTGATTTTTCTAAGCTTGCGACAATGGATTGGTTCGCACTTCCTATACCCTTTAAATATGGATTCTCTTTTGATATACAGGCTTTTATCCCTGTTGCACTTATTTATTTAGTGACTGTCATTGAATCAGCCGGCGATTTAACGGCAACGTCGATGGTTTCTAAACAGCCTATTTCTGGTCCTATTTATGATGAACGCATTAAAGGCGGTGTTCTAGCAGATGGTGTGAACTCTATGATAGCGGCCATTTTTAATACTTTTCCAAATACTACTTTTAGTCAGAATAATGGAGTAATTCAACTAACAGGAATCGCTAGCCGATACGTCGCATTTTGGGTTGCGGGTCTGTTAATTATTTTGGGTTTGTTTCCTGTTATCGGGGGAATTTTTCAGCAGTTGCCTAAGCCAGTTCTTGGGGGCGCTACACTTGTTATGTTTGGTACGATTGCTGCTGCCGGTATTCGAATCCTTGCAACGCTCGATTTAGACCGCCGCACCATGCTAATTATGGCCGTATCATTTGGCCTAGGATTGGGTGTGGCAATGGTGCCTGATTTATTAGAAGAAATGCCTAAAATGGTTAAGAATATTTTTGGTTCAGCGGTAACGATGGCAGGGCTTTCAGCAATTATTTTGAATACGTTGTTGCCTCGAATGGATACTAACGACGTTAAAGGTCATTCTGTTAGCGAATCATCCGCTGCAGAACTGAAATAGCGATTGGCTACTAATTAGATTAGAGTCATCTAGTTAAACGTTAATTGGGCGAGCGTGATCAAAACAGCATAGCGTGTGCCCTTGCCAATCGTGACGAGTAAAACGAATAATTTAAAATTAGTTTTTGCCAGACCTGCGACTAAAGTAATAGGATCTCCAACAATGGGCAGCCAAGCTAATAATAAACTCCACACACCATAGCGATTATACAATTTCTGTCCTTGGCGCCATGAGCGAGCATTCTGATACTTATTGGTTATATATCCACTTGCCCAATATCCGATCACATAGTTAATGCAGCTGCCCAGCACATTGCCACAGGTGGCTATTAGCCACAGTAACCCGATAGCATGGCCTTGCTCTAACAGCGCAATCAGTACGATTTCTGATCCCATCGGAAAAAGTGTTGCGGCGATTAATGCACTAAAAAACAATCCAATTAATGCCATCAATTTTTAGACATCCCTATCATTGCCTTTATTATAAAAGCCAAGTGTCATATGGGGTACATACTCACTTGTGTCTTGTTCTTTATTTCAATAGTCCAAAAACCATAGTAGTTAATACCTTCATGCCATTCAAAAAAGTCACGCAGCTCTGTTGGCTGCGTGACTTCTTCATCTAAGAATAGATCATTCATTTTAAGCGATTAAAAACTATAAACGAGAGTCACGCCGACCAGAGAATCTGTCTTCTTTTTGTCTTCTGGTACTTCTGTCGTATGCTTCACTTGATAATTAATTTTCATGGCTAGCTGGCCAATCAATGTGCTTTGTATGCCCATGTCTGACTTATATACGATTTTTGAATCGCCGCCTTCAACGGTAAATTTCTCGGTGAACTTAGCGCTTTCACCGATGTTTACTAACAGATTTAAGCTTGCACGTGCAATTGCCTCTTCTTCTATTTTATTACCACCTTCATTGCGTTCTTCTAATGCACTGCGTCGGTAACCTGGACCAACTTCCAAATCTAATTCTCCTTGTTCATCAGCCCAGGCGTGGTAACCATAACCAACCGACAAACTGCTTTGGTATTGATAACCATTAAAGCGATCATCTTCGTACGCTAATACTGACGCAACATAACTACGTTCTCCAAGAGAGTAATCATGTTCTATTTCAGCATTATATCTTTCTTTTGATGAGTCACCATCTTCTTCACTGGTCAGTACTTCTAAATTGAGTGACGTAGTAACAGGCTCTAATTGACGCTCAAGGTTGAACTTGCCATTAAAACTCTGAGTATCGCTATTACCGCTGGTTTGAATAAAACCTAGCTCTGCATTACCCGACCAAGCTGTGTCTGCTGGTGCTTCAGTGGTTTCTGAATCTGTATTGGGCGTATCGATATCCTCTGCTTGGCTGAGACTTGGCAATAATAATAAACCGGTAAATAAACTAGAAGATAGTAATGTTTTTTTCATGATAATTTCGCCACTGTTAAATTAGAGTGTTAATTTATAGACTGTTCATTGCAGAACAGTTAATTGCAATGCACTTAGATCGAGGAGTAATTTAGAGTATTTTGTATCTTTTGTAAAAGTATGTGCTTCAGCTTTTACAGCATTTAACCCATAGGGCGCAGTTTCTTGTGTGTAAATGGAACAATGAGTTCGAACCGTGTGATTTTTGATCTGCTATTATGCACGTCATTTAAAGCTAAAATATCAAATAGTGGTGTACATGTGAGAGATGAAATTGTTTCAGCCCCAGTGGGTGGTGTTCTTTATAAGCTGACATTACCAATGGTTATCGGCATTGTTGCTGTATTTTTCTTTAACTTAGTGGATACATTTTTCATTTCTTTATTGGGAACCCAAAGCTTAGCGGCGGTGAGTTTCACCATGCCGATTGCTATGATCGTCATGAACTTGGCCATTGGTTTAGGGATAGCATCATCGGCGCTAATTGCACGCGCATCGGGGTCTCGTGACCATACCTTGGCACAACATTATGTGGCCGCTACTTTATTATTAACGCTCGCCATTGCTGCTTTAATGTTGATATTCGGGCTGGTGTTTAATGATGAGTTATTTTTGTTGCTGGGAGCGGATGAAGAACTATTACCATTAATTTGGCAATACATGCAGTTTTGGTGGCCAGGTGTTGTTGTGATGATGTTGATGATCGTGATCAATAGCTGCATGCGGGCGGTGGGTAATACCAAATTACCCAGTCTGATGATGTTGGGGTCGGCCATATTAAATGCGATTCTTGACCCTATCTTAATTTTCGGTATCGGTCCAATAGAGGGGATGGGCGTTGCGGGGGCTGCTCTTGCCAGTACTCTGTGTTGGCTGATTGTGGTCATCGTGATGATGTATTCTTTGGCTAAAATTAATTTATTGCATTGGGGAGTATTAACGCTAAGCGTATTAGTGAGTATCTGGCAGCGCTTAATGTCGCTGGGTATTCCCGCGATTATTACCAATGTATTAGTCCCAGTGGCGAGTGCTTTTTTATTGATTATGATTGCGCCGATGGGAGAACAATCGGTTGCGGCCTTCGGTGTGGGCGCTAGAATTGAACCTTTTGCGATTGTGGCAATTTTAGCGTTAACGTCGACCATTCCCGTATTTGTGGGGCAAAATTTTGCGGCAGGCCAGCACGCTAGAATCTGGCAAGCCCTGTCGATTGCGGTACGTTTTATTTTAGTTTGGCAAATCTTGGTATGGTTAGCGCTGTGGCTTCTGTCACCCTTTTTGGCCACCATTTTTTCTCAAGACCCCGTTGTGATTGATGAAATTGTGAATTATCTAATGATTATGCCAATCGGTTATGCGGGGATGGGGATCGTACTGTGTGCAAACTCGGCCTTAAATGCGCTACAAAAAACCAGTATTTCAATGCTGTTAAATTTAGTCAGGCTCACTGCTTTTTACGTGCCACTGGCGTGGTTTGGTGGGCATTATTATGGCTTTGAAGGTTTATTAATGGGGGCGTCGGTCGGTAATCTAATCGCAGGCTTTATTGTGTGGGGTTTAATACGACGTGCGCAAACCAAAGAGGCCTTTGGTGTGCGTAATCATTCTATTGAATTGGATATTGAGCCATCATAAGGCTATCGACGGAAACGACCTAACAGGAAATCCTTGTACATCACCCAGTCACCCGCAAAGCTATACAGCGGATATTTAAAGGTGGCGGGGCGGTTGTGTTCTATAAAAAAGTGAGCGACCCAAGCAAAACCGTAGCCCATTAACGGCATAAACCACAAGGCCGTGTAATTGCCAGTGACAGTTGCATAGGCAATAATGGCTAATATTCCTGTACTGCCTATGTAGTGAAACGCACGACACATCGGATGGCGGTGTTCGCTTAGATAAAATGGGTAAAACTCGGCAAACGATGAAAAGCGTTTTTTTTCGGCGATCTCAGTCATATTATGCTCTTTCTGATTATCCTTTTTCTAAAGAGTATTACTTTGTGCATAGTTGAGCAAGCAAGAGACTTGCAAAGCTTTAGATGAAGTCTGAGAAAACCGTGCGAGATAATTCTCACACGCTTTCTTTTGTATGCATTTTTCAAATACGATTAACGTTCAATCGATAACGCCACGCCCATGCCACCACCGATGCAAAGCGTCGCCAGACCCTTGTGCGCATCCTGGCGAATCATTTCGTGTAATAGTGTTACCAATACACGACAACCGGAAGCACCAATTGGGTGGCCTAGCGCAATAGCGCCGCCATTAACGTTTACTTTGTTAGTATCCCATTTAAGTTCTTTATTGACAGACATCGCTTGCACCGCAAAGGCTTCGTTCGCTTCAATTAAGTCAAGATCGTTAATATTCCAACCGGCTTTCGCTAAGCATTTTGTAACGGCAGGAATCGGCCCTGTTCCCATAATCGTTGGATCAACACCGGCGCTAGCATAGCCTGAAATTGTTGCCAAAATAGGTAAACCTAGTGCTTCTGCTTTTTCTCGACTGGCGAGCATCACGGCTGCCGCACCATCATTTAATGAGGATGCGTTGCCCGCGGTGACACTGCCGTCTTTCTTAAAAGCGGCGCGCATACCTGAAAGCTTTTCCGCGGTAACCGCGCGAGGGCCTTCATCGGTATCAAATACGATGTCATCGCCTCGGCGCTGAGGAAGAGTTACTGCGGTGATTTCATCTTTAAATTTTCCGGCTTTAATGGCCGCGATCGCCTTTGCTTGTGATTGCGCAGCAAACGCATCTTGATCACAACGAGGAATTGCAAATTGCTCGGCGATGTTTTCTGCGGTGATTCCCATGTGGTAATCGTTAAAGGCATCCCAAAGACCATCGGTAATCATGGTATCAACCATGGTCCAGTTGCCCATGCGTTGACCATTGCGAGAATTGGGTAATATATGAGCCGAGTTCGACATAGACTCTTGGCCACCGGCAATAATAATGTCAGCGTCCCCTGCTTTAATCGCTTGTGCTGCTAAATGCAGAGCTTTAAGACCTGATCCACAGACCTTGTTGATGGTCATCGCAGAAGCCGTTACAGGAATGCCTGCTTTAATGGCCGCTTGGCGTGCTGGGTTTTGACCACAGCCAGCGGTGAGAACATGACCCATTAATACTTCATCAATGGCGTCAACAGAAATACCTGTTTTTTCGATCAAAGAACGAATGACAATCGCGCCAAGTTCAGTGGCTTGTAAGCTCGCCAGTGAGCCACCAAAGGTACCGATAGCAGTACGGGTTGCCGCAACAATAACAACATCTGTCATAAGGTTCTCCAAATTTGATAATATAAAATCATGATAAAGGATCAATAATTGAGACGTATTATACCCTTTGAGGCCGTTTCTTGCTCATTAGGTTTTAGGGTTGACTCGTGAGTGTATCTTAGAGGGTTTTTGCAGACTTATAGGGATTTGATAGGGTCATTACCTTATGTGATAGGGAAGCTTGAGCGACCGGTACTTTACGTGTTTATTTAAGCCTTGAACTCGTTAACGATCTTATTTAAGTTTTGCGCTTGCTCTGCAAGATGAGAAGACGCTTGAGAGGTCTTTGTAGCTCCATCAACTGTATCTTCAGAGATAGCATTGATTTTATAATGTTGACACTAACTTCTTCGGAAACAGCACTTTGTTGCACCGCTGCACTAGCAACCTGACTGTTCATGTTATTAATAGTCTCGACGTTGGTCATGACATTAATCAAGAAATTTTCGGTAGCTTAAGATTGGTCTACAACCTTGACTGCTTTTTTTCGGTTACTTTTCATGGCATTAACCGCTTGTTCTGTCCGCTCAATAACGGAGTGAATTTCGCTGGTTGATTCTTCGGTATGAGCCGCTAATGATTGAACTTCATCGGCGACTACTGCAAATCCTCGACCTTGTTCGCTAGCTCTTGCGGCTCCAATGGCTGCGTTTAAGGCTAATAAATTGGTTTGTTCTGCAATGCCTTTAATAACCTGCGAGGCGTTACCAATTAATGCACTGTCTTTGGCTAAATTCTTAATGACTTCTTGGGCATGTTCTACGTCAGCCACTAATGCGGAGATAGAAGCAATATTTTCCGCCATTATCTTTTGTGATTGATGGGTGCATTCTTGAACTTCGGTTGCTTGTTGGGATTGTATGGAAAAAAATAAGTATACAGAGAGCCCCAAAATCCCAATGTAAGGCAATGGCCATAATTTTGTATTTGATGGACAGTTGGAGAAGAAACTTCATTGCTATTCTGTGCTTAAAGTAAGGGTTTGCATGCATGTTAGCTTATTAATAAATAGTTCAAGAGTGGCAAAACGGCAAGAGTATGAGGCGAGAAATCTAAAAAACGATAACAATTTAATGATCTAAAAATAATAGTTCTAGTTGAGTAATGATAAAGCATGAACTTGGCCCATTATGATAATGAGCCAAGTGTTATGGATTAATCCGTTTCTTATAGTAAATCTTGCATCTTTTTATAGGCTTGTACGAGGCCGCTGGTCGAGCTGTCAAAGTCTGCACTACTGGCTCGTCCCTCTAACGCAGATAAGACGTTATTACCCATGTCTTTACCGAGTTCCACGCCCCATTGATCAAATGAGTTTACGCCCCAAATCATGCCTTGAGCGGCCACCTTGTGTTCGTAGAGCGCAATTAAGGCGCCAACGGAATGAGGCGTTGATTTCGGGAAGTAAAGAGTATTACTGGGGCGGTTTCCAGGAATGACTTTTTGTGCGGCTAATGCGATTGCTTCACCTTCACTCATGCCTGCGGCTAAGCATTCATCAATGGCTTGTTGCTCAGTTTTACCGGTTAATAACGCTTGGCTTTGTGACAGTGCGTTTGACACAAGCATGGCGTGGAAATTATCAATGGGGTTATGACTGCGCATCGGCATAATAAAATCGCTGGGCGAAAAGTGGGTGCCTTGGTGCAGTAGCTGGTGATATGCATGCTGACCGTTAGAACCCACTCCTCCCCATATAATCGGCCCAGTATGATAATCTACTTTGCATCCATCAATGCCAATGGATTTGCCGTTACTTTCCATATCCAATTGTTGTAAATGAGCAGGTAAGCCTCGCAGATAATGGTCGTATGGCAAAATAGCTTGGGAGTTAATACCAAAAAAGTTGACATACCAAACGCCCAGCAATGCCATGATAACGGGCATGTTTTTTTCCATCGGTGCTGTGCGAAAGTGTTCATCCATTTCATGAGCACCGCGCAGCATTTCACGAAAATTATCGATGCCTATCGCCAGCGCCAGTGGCAAGCCAATGGCTGACCAAAGCGAGTAACGTCCACCGACCCAATCCCACATAGGGAATATGTTTTCTTCGGCGATACCAAACTCAACCGCTTTTTCTACGTTGGCGGAAACGGCGGCAAAGTGTTTCGGTAAATCATCCAATTCGCCGCCATTATCGAGAAACCATTGACGACACGCGAGTGCATTTTTTAGCGTTTCTTGAGTGCCAAAAGATTTTGACTGAACGATGAATAGTGTACTTTCAGGATTTAGATGCTTCAAAATCTCGGTAATGTGTGAGCCATCGATGTTCGCGAGGTAGTGCACATTAATTTGGTTATCGTTGTAGGGCTTTAACGCACTAGAGGCCAATTTTGGCCCTAAAAATGAGCCGCCAATACCGATAGAGACAACGTCGGTAAAAGGTTTGTTGGAATAGCCGCGCCAGTGCTTACGACGGACTTTCCAACAGAATTCTTCCATGCGATTCATGGTATCGCGTACTTCTGGCATGACATCGACACCGTTAACCATTACGGGGCGATCACTGAAGTTTCTCAATGCGGTGTGAAGTGCTGGGCGATGTTCGCTGCGGTTAACTAGCTCTCCTTCAAACAGGGCTTTGATTTGACCAGGCAGGTCTCGCTTCTTGGCTAACTGAGTGAGCAGGTCCATGGTTTCGGTGGTGATGCGGTTTTTAGAATAATCTAAGGTCAGGCCAGCGGCTTCTATATTGAAGCGGTCAAAACGCTGGTTATCTTGCTTGAACCAATCCGCCATATGTTGCGGGTGGATGTCGGTGAAGTGATGTTGTAATTGTTGCCAAATGTCGAGACGTTGCAGCGGTGTGCTCATAAATATCCTTATATGAGTCGAATATAGTTATTCGTTAAAGTATAAGCGTTTGTGCTGGGTTGGGACAGTGGACAAAGTATTCAATTGGCTTTCAACGGGGTTGTTAATAAACCAGAATCAAAAACGCCACAGTCAATGTGGCGTATGAGTCGTCAAGTTTACAATCGAATTAGAATCGATTAAGCAACTTGAACAGGAATATCGAAGCTGGTATGGCTAACAGTATTATCGGCGTTGGTATAAACCATTTTAGGCTTAAAGTTAGCCAGTTCTTTTTCGTCATAAGTGCCGTAAGCACAAATAATCAAGCGGTCACCCACTTGAGCTAAGCGCGCTGCAGCGCCATTGACAGAAATAATACCTGAATCATCTTCACCGCGAATAACATATGTGGTGAAACGAGCACCATTTTCCATATTGTAAATTTGAATTTGTTCAAATTCGCGCATGCCTGTCAACGCTAACAATTTACCGTCGATCGCGCAGGAGCCTTCATAATTCAATACGGCCTGTGTGACTCGAGCCTGATGTATCTTGGCTTTCAGCATTGTGGACTGCATAGAAAAAAACCTTTAATCCGGTTACGTCTCAATGACTCAGCAGGCAAAAAATGCCTCTGTTTTCACTGGTTAATTTATAGCCTCATAGAAGGCGGTGCAAAGTATGCCTCAATCGCTAGTCCGATTCAACGAAAATGGCAAATTATCAATAAGGCGTGCACTGCCCAAAAAGGCAGCAATCAGTACTACAAGCTTGTCATCTTCAGCCGTGGCTGGCTTTAAATCAGATTCTCGACATAGGGCTAGATAGTCAACTTTGAAGCCTTTTTTATTTAATCTCTGCTGAGTTTGCTCTAAAGTAGAGTCAAAATCATTACCTTGTTGAATGGCGCTGGCTACATCCTGCAAGGCTTTAAAGATAGCAGGTGCTAATGCTAATTCATTGGCCGACAAGTAGCCATTGCGCGAACTTAGAGCCAAGCCATCCTTATTTCGCTCTGTGCTAATACCGACAATCGTAATTGGAAGGCACAGGTCAGCAACCATTTTACGTATAACCGCTAATTGCTGAAAATCTTTTTCGCCAAAGAACGCTTTATCCGCTTGTACCATGTTGAACAACTTAGTGACCACGGTCGCGACACCGTTAAAATGACCGGGTCGAGATCCACCGCATAAGCCTAATGATACATCGGGAACGGCCACAATTGATTGGCTTTCTTGGCCATTCGGATACATTTCATTGACGGTAGGAGCGAAGAGTAGGTTGCAACCATTGTCTGCTAATAAAGCCTGATCTTGCTCTAATGTGCGCGGGTAGTTGGTTAAATCACTGGGGTTGTTAAACTGTAAGGGATTAACGAAAATACTCGCAATGACGATATCACATTGCTTATAGGCCTTTTTCACCAAGCGCATATGGCCTGCATGCAAGTTACCCATCGTGGGCACAAAGCCGACACTTAACCCTTTGAATTTTGCGTGCTGTACATATTCACGTAATTCAGCGACCGTAGAAACCGTTAATAAACTCATGCCACAACCTATGTTAAATACTGTCTATCTGTTAATACAGCTTCGCTGTGTATATTGTTTATTTTGAATACAGGCGATGATAAAAATCATGAGCGTTTAAGAAAACGCGTGTTCGACACCCGGAAAGCTGCCTGCTTTCACTTCTTCGCCATACGCGGCAATTGCTTGCTGAGGCGTTCGACCTTCAATCATGAAATTCTTCACAAACTTAGGGATATGACCGGCATTAAGACCCAGCATGTCATAGACCACGAGCACCTGAGCATCGGTATTGCTCCCAGCGCCAATGCCAATAACAGGAATATTTACGGCTTCTGTAATCGCTTTGCCTAAACTGCTCGGTACACACTCCAATAAAATACAATCGGCGCCTGCGGCTTCAAGATTTTGAGAGTGTTCAATCATCGCTTGAGCTTTTGTGTCATCACGTCCTTGAACGCGATAACCCCCTAGTTTGTTGACTGCTTGAGGGGTTAAGCCTAAATGAGCGCAGACAGGGACTCCCTGACGCGCTAAGCATTCAACCAAAGGTACTAACCAATCATCCCCTTCAACTTTCACCATGTTCGCGCCCGCTTGCATTAATAGCGCAGCGTTAGCTTGGCCTTGATCTACTGTGCTGTAACTCATAAATGGCATGTCAGCCATGATGAGTGCACCTTTATTTCCTTGAGCCACGCAGCGGGTATGATATTCCATGTCAGCCATGGTGACGGGCAAGGTGCTGTCTTTGCCTTGGCAAACCATACCTAAAGAGTCGCCGACTAAAAGTACTTCAATACCTGCAGCGCTTGCAAGTTGGCTGAAGGTTGCGTCGTATGCGGTCAATACGCTGAATTTCTCGCCTTTATTCTTACATTCATTAAGGGTACGGATACTGACATTATTCATGCTGTGCCTCAGGTATTCTAATGATGTTAATAATTCATAAAGGGTGCGAACTTGTTGCCAAGATTAATCGCGGATGCGGATTAAATCATTATCCAGCTCAGTGAGCAATTGCTCTAAAGCTATGCCATCGGGGAAGATAAGACTAGGACTTATTTCAGACAAGGGAAACAATACAAAACTACGTTGCTGCGCAAAAGGGTGTGGAACGGTTAATCGCTCACTCTCAATGACTTTGTTACCCATTAAAATGATGTCCAAATCCAGTGTGCGTTCACCCCAATGGCGCTTACGAAGGCGTCCGTGATCTTGTTCCAGTTGTTGCAACGCATCAAGTAGATCAAGGGGCTCTAATTGCGTATCTAATAGAGCAACGGCATTGACATAATCAGGCTGATCTTGAGGACCAACGGGCTTGCTATGATAAAGCGAAGAGTGCGAAATCAAGGTGGTATTAGGCAATCGAGCAAGCTCAATTAAGGCTTGCTCTATTTGCTGCTGGGGCTGGTCAAGATTCGCCCCTAGACCGATATAAGACAATGCCATTCATCCATCTCCTAGCGCTTAGGACTCAGGGTTACGAGAACGTTGTCTATCATTCGGCGTGCCGCGATTGGTACGACGTGGACGACGCTTTTTAGTATGACGTTCTTCTGGCTGTCGATTTTCGGCCACTTCTTTATATTCATCAGTTTCTTGATACTGGGTCCACCAGTTACCTAAACCTCTAAGGTCTTCGCCACATTGTTCACGTAGAAGAACAAAATCATACGCTGCACGGAAACGATTACTTTCAGCGGCTTCAGCGGCTTTTTTGCCTCTTTTACGTTCTAATCGTGACTGCATGTCCCAAATTTCTTTCATGGGAATTGTAAAGCGCTTAGGAATAGACGTGCGCTTTAACTGCTGTTCAATCACCCGGCTCGCGGCTTTATGCAATGACGGCTGAGGTGGAATGCCTTGCTCTAAAAAATCTGCTTGGACCCTTTGTAGAGACGGCCAAAGCAGGGCGGCAAAAAAGTAATAAGGTGTGACGGATTTACCTGATTGAATCCGATCATCCGTATTAATCATGGTTTGCTCAACAAAACGAGCCGCAAATTCGTCGTGAGCGACACACTGCTCAGTCAGCGGGAACAGCTCACCAAATAACTTATATTCACGTAATAGACGATACGTTACCAATGCATTGCCGGATAAGAATAGTTTTAACACTTCTTCGAATAAGCGCGGAGCAGGGATCTGCTCCATTAACGGAGCCATCATTTCAATGGGGGCTTTTGTCTCTTGTTCGATTTCAAAATCTAATTTGCCGGCAAAGCGAATAGCACGCAGCATACGCACGGGATCTTCGCGGTAACGCGTTTCAGGATCTCCCATTAAACGAATGAGTTTATCTTGAGCATCTTGATAGCCACCAGCATAAGAAAGTACCGTGAAATCATCGACAGCGTAGTACATCGCATTAATCGTGAAGTCACGACGCATCGCATCATCATCAATAGTGCCATATACGTTGTCGCGTAAAATCATGCCGCTATCGCCCGTTTGGGCTTGATTACTGTTGTGTTCTTCTTTTGGTGAAGTACGAAAAGTTGCCACTTCAATGACTTCGCGCCCAAATAATACGTGCACGAGTTTAAAACGACGACCAATTAAGCGAGAGTTACGGAACAGTTGGTTGACTTGTTCTGGGGTAGCGTTTGTTGCAACATCAAAGTCTTTGGGGTGCGCGCCCAGCATAGAGTCACGCACGCAACCGCCCACAAGATAAGCTTGATAGCCCGCGTTATTCAGGCGATACAAAACTTTTAGTGCATTTTCACTTAGCTGACGACGACTAATGCCGTGCTCTTTGCGCTGCAGAATTTGCGGTTTGATCTCTTTATCCGCGTTTTTAGCTTTGCGGCCCCCCATTAAAGAAGGGAAAAAGCGCGCTACAGTATTAACTATGGACATCTATGGTTGCCTGGATTTTCGCGATTGCAGGGGGAAGTTACTTTAAAGAAAAACTTGCGCCTGTCGATTATGATTATTGTTCAATATTAGTTAGTTAACGAGTTTACATGATGGGTTGGCGCTTTCAAAGCATCTGAAGCTATATAAAGGCTGGGGATAAATAAAAGGGGGATAATAAAGGAAGTAAAGCTCAGGTTTGGTGGTTATTATTTTTATTGTTACCAAACCGAGATAAGTAAACTAGCTGTTTTGAATACGCAGGAACTAACAGCTCCGTTATTATTCTTATTCTTATGAGTGTGCTAAGTAACGCTCACTTCGCACTCAAAACAACTAATTTTTCATTTTTCCACGCCTCTTTATTATTCTTATTATGAGGCCACCTCTTCATGGGTGTTTTGATATTCGTAAACGCGATTTTATTTTTATTATTGCGTTTAGTTTCAATCTTACGTTTTAGCGTTGTTATTTTTATAAGTGCCTTAACGTTATATTCTAATATATAGCTATAATCGTGCCAACATTATAATTCCCTTTTAAATCAATTGCTTATGTGTTTTATCTCACAGAGAAACCAATGTGTTACACCAAAGTGTTACTTGAAGTAATGTTAAAACGTAATAAAGGTAACGATTATGTAACGCTGCGTAAGTTTTTACTTAAAATGAGCCACTCTTGCATTTATTGACGGATACGGTGGTTAATGGGTAGTTAAATAAGGGGGCATATTGGTAATCTGTAAGTTTATTGGCGTTTGCTTGGCCCATAAATAAACAAAAAAAGAAGTTATTGAGATATTTGAACATTGAATGAATGTTAAGAGCTTGATTTTGACGTTTTAGAAAAATGACTTGAGTGCACTGTGGCAATCTACTTATTGAGTTTGAGGTAATACGAATTGGGAGCAGATATTAAAAATAGGAAGGATAGGTAAATAAAGGACTCATTGCTTTACACTGCATTTTGGAGTGTAAAGCAATGGGTACTCAGTGAGCCCGGGTTTTATTATTATTTAGAGCTCTTAATTAGCGTTATTATTCTTATTATCGCCAATCTTTTATCATACTGCCCTAATTTTGTTTTTATTGTCTGGGTAGTATTGTTGTTCTTAGTTCTTTTTCTTTAGCAGGGAACGTGCCAATTTTTAAAAACTCTTTATAATCAATGTCTTATAAAGTGCAATAGAAAAATTGTAACAAACTGGCACTAATTTTTGTTACCTAGAGAGCAGGTTTTTGGGTCTAGTTGATACCTTGGTGGCGGATTATGACCGAGAATAGCGACCCCAGTCTATGACTTAACTAGTCTTTGTCGCTTTTTTGCGTGGAATGCCCAGTCGCTGTCGGCGTTCCCATAAACATTTACGTGAGACACCTAATTTACGGGCTAAGTCGGTTTCGTTCATGCCATCTTCATTTTCAAGTACGAAATGCATAAAGTAATCGTCCAAAGAGAGATCACCTTGGCTTGTTTTATGGTTGCTTGTTTTCGGATTGAGAAGATTTTCTTTTAAAGTTTGCGGTACGTACTGGTCAGGGGAGGCATCAATAGCCATGTTTTCTGGCGTGATTTCATCACCATCAGCCAAAATTACTGCACGCTCAATAGCATTTTCTAGTTCGCGAACATTCCCCGGCCATCGGTACTGTGAAATCGCTTGGCGAGATGCGTTAGTTAATAGCATTGTGCCGCGGTTCATTTTTTCACAACTGCGCTGAAGCATGAACTCTGCCAGCTCCATTACGTCTTGTCCTCTTGCACGCAACGGCGGTAGATGGAGTTCTAATACATTGAGTCGATAATAGAGATCTTCACGGAATTCAGCTTTTGAGGCTAATTCTTTTAAGTTTCTGTGAGTGGCCGCAATTAAACGAACGTCGACCTTTCGACTTTGTACCGAGCCAACACGTCGAATTTCACCTTCTTGCAATACGCGCAATAAACGCGCTTGTGCTTCGAGTGGTAATTCGCCAATTTCGTCTAAAAATAAGGTGCCGCCATCAGCCGCTTCGACCAAGCCTAAGCGTAAAGTCGCAGCGCCTGTGAACGCCCCTTTTTCGTGGCCAAATAACTCAGATTCAATCAATGACTCAGGAATGGCCGCGCAGTTAACCGAAATCATGGGTGCATCTTTGCGGCGGCTTTGTGTATGCAGGGCGCGGGCGACTAACTCCTTACCGGTTCCTGACTCACCTTGAATCAACACGGTTGCGTCGGTCGGAGCCACCTTGCTGATTTTTGAAAATAAATTATTCATCAGCGAGCTACTGCCAATAATACCGGTAACAGGGTATTCTTTGGCAACTTCATCTTGCAATACTTCGTTACTTCGGCTGAGGTTGCGTTGTTTAAGAATACGTTCAACCGTTAATAGCATTTCTTCATGATCGAAGGGCTTGGCAATGTAATCGACGGCCCCCAGTTTCATGGCATCCACTGCGGATCTTAAGCTGGCATAACTGGTCATGATGAGCACGGGAGTCTCACCTGCAAGCTCAATTAACTCGGTACCGTTGCCGCCAGGTAAGCGGAGGTCGCTGATAATCATGTCGTAATCGCTGAAGGTCAGCTCTTTTGCAATATGCAGAGAGTCTGCTTCATGAATTTCATGCCCTTGGCGTTCTAATAAGCGTTTTACTGCTTGGCGAATAATTTTCTCGTCTTCAACGACTAAAATACGGCTCATTCGGATTTATCCTCAAGCAAGTTATTCTGCGCTTTGGGTAAGCGTAGGGTGACACAGGTACCAGGACTGTTTTGTTGGAGACTTGTATCTGAGGCGCTTGGTAAGTCTGCGCCTTGCAGTAAGCCTAGTATGTGGCTGGGCACTGGGCTGTCGATGCTAATGTGCCCATAATGTTCTTCGATAATACTATAAACTAAGGCCAGCCCAAGCCCTGTTCCTTTACCGACTTCTTTAGTTGTAAAAAAAGGGTCGAAAATATGATCGAGTTTATCTTCAGCTATCCCGCTGCCTTGGTCAACCACATACACGATGACTTGGTATGGGTCCACGTGCCCAAAAATGTGGATACTGCTGAAATCAGGGCTGGCATCCCTGGCATTGCTTAATAGATTGATAAACACTTGTACTAAGCGTTGAGAATCACCGACCACTTGCCAGCGGGCGTCGCATTCATTGATGTACTCAATATCCCGACCTTGGTTACTGAGGAGTAATAACTGAATTGCTTCATCGATACAGGTACCGATGTTGACGGTCAGATGCTCTGTTGTTAAGTGTCCAGAATGCGAGAAGTTTATTAACGATTGTACGATGCGGGTAACCCGCCTCGTTTGCTCCTGAATTTGATCGGCCATTTCTAGAATTTCTTTATTATCAGTTTCATAACGCATGCTTTGTGCTAAACAATCGATACCGGTAATGGGGTTGCCAATTTCATGAGCCACTCCCGCGGCTAAGCGACCAATGGAGGCTAGCCGTTCACTGTGTATAAGTTCTTCTTCTAACATCTGGGTTTCAGTTTGATCTTCAACCAAAATAACCGTACCGCCCGGTTGACTGCCGGCCGCTTTAATAATGGATTTGTGCAAGTTGTACCAGTGTGGTCGTCCTAGCTGTTCAATGCGCTTTTTATGCTGGTGGATGGCATCATCACATAAAAACTCATTCAGCATGCAGCCCCAAGGTTCTGCGGCGGCTGTTAGACGAGAACCGGTGACGTCACTCGGAGTGATTCCTGTGAGATCCTGCATGGCGGCATTCCACATAAGCACTTCTCCTTCATCGGATACTGAGCATACTCCGATAGGAAGACGTTCAAGCGTTTGGCGGTGATAGCGGCGTAAGTTATCCAGCTCACCCGCTAGGCCGCTTAAGCGATCATGAAAACCTTCAATGCGCTGTTCAATTTGATAGATATCTTCGCTTAATACCGCGTTCGCTTGAAAGGGCAGGTTGCGATTGATAATATCGTGCGCCACGGTAGGGCCCATTAAACCTGATAGGTTGGCCTCTAATCGCGTGCGTAAACGGCGTAATGCGTAAGGGCGATCCTCATAAGAGGGTAGGCTCAAATCGACCAGTGCCTGATGAACTTCTCTCTCTGCTACATAACGTCCTAATGGCTTGCTGAGTGAAATAATAATGTCATTAGAATTACCGGCGATAAGAGGCTTGCGGCTTGGGCGCGATACGGTATCAACAGAGCAGGCTTCTGCGGCTGCTCTTTCAGACTCTTTTTGAGTGGTTGTTAAGCTAACGATAATAAATAGGACTAAATTAACGCAAAAGCTTCCCATCGCCGCAACATGCCAATTATTCATGTCGGTTGCCGGTAACGAAATCGAGTACTGCCAGCCTAGCGTTAAGTGGGAAAGTGGCAGCAATAGCGTGTAGGCCCAAGCGATAATGCCGATACTGAGGCCCGCAATAAGTCCCCAGCGGTTTGCCTTAGGCCAGTATAAAACGCCCAGTACACCCGGTAAAAATTGTATAGCCGCCACAAAGGCAAGTATGCCGAGTAAGGTGATTTGAATGTCAGCGCCAATAATGCGGTAAAAACCGTAAGCAGCCACCAGTATTGCACCAATCAGGCATCGTCTAACCCATAATAACCATTGGTAAAAATCTTGTTTTGGGCCAGGTTTATAGCTAGGTAATACAATATGGTTTAAAAACATGGCGGCTGTCGCCAGTGTCGTCACAATGATGACCCCAGATGCCGCGGCCAAGCCCCCTACAAAAACCATGATGACTAATACTTCAGAGTTGAGTGCCATGCCAATGCCTAGGGCATAAAACTCAGGGGGCACTTCCAGTTCTAAATAAATACCTGCCCATAAAATAGGGGGTACAGAAAGGCTCATGAGTAATAAAAATAGAGGAAGCCCCCAGGTGGCTGTGCGCAGTGCTTTTGGATTGATGTTCTCCGTAAACGTGACGTGAAACATATGCGGGGCGACAACGGCCGCTGCAAAGAAAACCAATAGTAGAGTTCGCCATGGGCCTTCTTGTAAATTAGTTTGGCGGCTAATTAGCTGTTCTTGATTGGCAGCTAGCCAGCTCTGCATATCCCCTGAACCATCAAAAACAAAGAATAATGCGGTGATGCCTAATATGGTAATAGCGACCAGTTTTAATACGGACTCAAAGGCTAAAGCAAAAACCAATCCTTCGTGCTTTTCTCGCGGAGAAACATGGCGCGCGCCAAATAAAATAGCGAAAACGACCATGGTGATACAAAAGCCAAAGGCTAAAGTGGTCGAGGGAAGGTCGGCGTTCAGTAAGTACATACTTTCGGCGACCGCCGCTATCTGCAAAGTGAGCAGCGGTAATGCCACTGCCAAAGTAAAAAGCGTCACCATGACGCCGGCTAAGCGGCTGCGATAACGAAAAGCGAATAAGTCTGCGAGTGAACTGAGCTGATAAGTACGGGTGATATGGAGTATGGGCTTAAGCAGAATAGGGGAAAGAATAAATGCCCCGCTGATCCCCAGATAATAGGCTAAAAAGCCATAGCCGTATTGATCGGCCATTGCTACAGAGCCATAAAATGCCCACGCACTGGCATAGACACCTAAAGATAAAACGTAAACGATGGGGTGGCGAACCCAATGCTTAGGAATCCAACCTCGATCAACGATGTACGCAGCTAAAAATAAGAAAAAAAGATAGCCAAAGACGATGAGACTCAATTGAGTAAGACTAAAGCTCATCGGGGCCTCGTTTATATTCTACCCATATATAAATCGCGATTAATAGAAACCAAAATGCAAAAGGATGATACCAAGCACCATTAGGTGCTAGCCACCAATCAATGATAACGGGTGAAAAAATATATAACCCGACTACCAATAGCAGCGAGACTCGATAATCGTACATATCAGGCTCTTATTATGAATTATCTGTTTATAATGTTACCGAGAGTAACATATTGTCTACTTTATCGATATTTGATGTGCTTAAATTGCCGCTTGGTTTTGCACATATTGCAGTTTTAGTGGCTGCCAATGTGCGATTGCCCAAGTTAACATTTCTTTGACGCTTGCATTGTGTAAATTTTCTGGCGGATTTTGTCCAAGCCAAGACAGAGCGCGCCATATCGCGTCTGTTGGGTTATCAAGACTCAGTCCCGGCGCTAAATTCTGTTTACTCAACTTCTGACCATTTTCAGCGCAGGCGACAGGAATGTGAGCATATTCGGGAACTGGGTAGTTCAGCGCGTGCTGAAGCATATTCTGTCGCAAGGTTGAATCGATCAAGTCGATGCCTCTTACAACATGAGTGACCCCTTGCTGGAAATCATCAACCACCATCGCCAGTTGATAAGCCCAAAGTTGATCTTTACGCCTCACCACAAAATCGCCAATAGACTCCGTAATGGATTGACTAAAATCACCCTGCAGGTAATCGTAAAAAGCAGCATGGCTTTGTTGATTATGGGCAGCTGACTGCTGACTATCAAAGCGCCAAGCAAACTGCTGAGGAGCTGATTCTTGAGCGAGAGAAAGACAATTACTAAAATGAATACCTGTGCTATCGGCGAGTTGTTTTCGCGAGCACGTACAAGGAAAGACTGATTTTTGCCGTATTAGTTGATCAAGAGCGTATTGATACACATCGCTGCGTTGGCTTTGATAAATAATGTTTTGGTCAGAAAACAAACCATAGGTATCTAAGGTTTTTAGAATTAAGTCCGTTGCGCCAAGCATTTCACGCGGAGGATCAATATCTTCAATGCGAATAAGCCATTGTCCATGATGAGATTTTGCATCAAGGTAACTGGCGAGAGCCGCTAATAACGAGCCAAAATGAAGTGGCCCTGTAGGAGAGGGAGCAAAACGGCCAATATAGTCAATATTGGCCAAAGAGTCAGGGGAACGATTAAACACGAATGTCTAAGTGCTAGATTTCTAAACGCCCAATTGGCGTTCTTTAATCTCAGCAAGTGTTTTGCAATCGATGCATAGGTTGGCCGTTGGGCGAGCTTCTAATCGGCGTATACCGATTTCAACACCGCACTCATCGCAAAAACCATAATCGTCTTTTTCGATCAGTTCTAACGTTTTGTTGATCTTCTTAATCAACTTACGTTCACGATCGCGAGCACGGAGTTCGAGACTAAACTCTTCTTCCTGGCTGGCACGGTCGCTTGGATCCGCAGCATTATTCGCTTCGGATTGCATATGTTCTTTCGTGCGATCAACTTCTTCCATCAATTCTTGCTTCCAACTTGCAAGGATCATGCTGAAGTGTTTACGTTGTTCGACGTTCATATACTCTTCACCTACCTTTTCTTTATAAGGGGTAAAGTTTGTAATGTTAAACGCTTTATTATCTTGTGGCATAATTGTAGCAGCCTCGTATCGCTACAGAACTCGAATTAATCCCGAGCTGAGCATTATTCCGTGCGTTCGTTTGGAGGATGAACGCTTTATTTTTTAACGGAGGCAAGCTATCAGATAAATGGGCCAATGACTAGGCGTTAGTTTCATTTTAGTCAATTAAATTAACAGTTTACTGGCCAGTGGGCCTTAATCTGGCAGAATACCGCGACTAATTACTCTTTTAATATTCTTAGGATATACCTGTGACCGGATTTGCCTCTCGTACTGAAGAGATTGCACCCTTTCAAGTAATGGCCATTTTACAGCAAGCTCAAGCGCTCGCCGCTAAGGGTGTTGATGTGATTCACCTAGAAGTGGGGGAGCCAGATTTTGATACTCCTGAGCCGATTGTACAGGCGGGTATTAATGCTTTAAAAGAGGGTAAAACCCACTATACCCCAGCACTGGGTTTACCTGAGTTACGTCAGAAAATTGCAGATTTTTATCAAGACCGTTATGGGATAGAGGTCTCGGCGAGCCGGATTGCGATTACTCCGGGTGCGTCTGGGGCTTTGCTCTTACTGATGGCGGCTCGATTAGAGGCAGGGGATGAGTTATTAATGGCCGATCCCGGATATCCTTGTAATCGCCATTTTGCGCGAGTATTTGAAGCCCAGGGTCATTTGATTCCAACCTCAGCGAAGTCGGGTTTTCAGCTGACGTCTGAACACATACAACGGCATTGGAATAACGGGGTGAGCAAAGCCGTATTAATGGCGAGCCCCGCTAACCCTACGGGTGCGATTATCCCTTATGAGCAGCTGGAAACAATAGCCGCACAGACTCGCCAGCTTGGCGGTGAGTTGTGGGTAGACGAGATTTACCACGGCCTCACCTATCATGATGCAAGTACCCGGAGCATCAGTGATAACGAACCCCAAAGTAAGCGCCCACAAACCGCGCTCGCTCTGGGTGAAGACGTTATTGTCATTAATTCGTTCTCTAAATACTTTGGTATGACAGGCTGGCGTTTAGGCTGGATAGTTGTGCCCGACGATTACATTCCCGTCATTGAACGTCTTGCTCAGAATCTGTTTTTAGCCCCTTCAACCCCTGCGCAATACGGTGCGTTGGCGGCATTTAGTGAAGAGTCACTGACTATTATGGAAGAGCGCCGCTTAGAGTTGCAGCAACGACGAGATTATTTATTAGTCGAGTTACCCAAATTAGGATTTCATATTCCCGTTATTCCTGAGGGGGCTTTTTATATTTACGCCGATGCGAGTCAGCTGACTCAAGATACTCAACAATTTTGCCAACAATTATTACAAGATACGGGCGTCGCACTGACGCCAGGTTTTGATTTTGGTGAACAAAATGCCAATCTTTATGTTCGCTTTGCTTATACCACTCATATTGAACGTTTACAGCAGGCGGTATTACGCATCAAAACATGGCTTGAACAACAGGTCTTACTGCAGAAATCGTTGGAGAAATAAGTACGATGGAATACGAACGTCCTTTATTAACGGGCAAACTCCTTCAACGCTATAAGAGATTTTTGTCCGATATAGAATTGACCAGTCCTGCTGAGCGAGCAGGCGAAATTGTGACGGCGCACTGTGCGAATACGGGCTCGATGACAAACTGCAAAGATGAAGGGGCCAGGGTTTGGTTGTTTGATAGTCAAAATCCAAAACGTAAATTGCCACTAAGCTGGGAGTGGGTCGAAGTAGAGGGGCAATATAAAGCCTGTATTAATACCGCCAGAGCGAATCAGTTAGTTAAAGAAGCTCTGTTGGCCAATAAGATTAAAGAAGTCCAGGTCTTATCGGCTGAATATTTAAAAGCGGAACCTAAGGTTGATGAGGGGCGGCTGGATTTTTTAATAAGCTCAGACACCGGTAATGCACTGACGTATATCGAAGTAAAAAGCGTGACACTTCTGGGTTATCAAGATCAAAATAAACATGAGCATCAACATAAAGAGGGTCATTCAGACAGTAATTTAGTAACAGAAAATATCGGTTACTTTCCTGATGCAGTGACCAGTCGCGGCCTCAAACATTTAGAAGTACTCATGCGTTTAAAAGCCGAAGGCCAGCGCAGTATTTTATTTTTTTGCGTGCCCCATGAAGGCATTAAACACGTTCGGGTCGCAGAGCACATAGACCCTATTTATGCTGAAAAGTTGCGTGAAGTCATGGCGGCGGGTGTTGAGGTGTTAGCGTATCAAGTTGAATTTCAACCGCAAGGTATGGTGATAAAAACCCCGCTCGAATTCTCTATTTAAACAATAATATGGACGTGCTCGTCATTGATTGTAAAATCCACAGCGATTAATGACTGTCCCGCACACGGGCCAAATAAACACGCCCCATCTTCTATTTTAAACAGCGCACCGTGGCTACTGCATTGAATCATACTGGCATCAAGGTCTAAAAATTCATCAGCTTGCCACTCGAGCTGAATACCTAAGTGAGGACAGATGTTTTCATAGATATAAATACGGTCATTTTTCTTCACAGCAAATATAAATTTCTCACCGAGTTGGAAACCTTTGCTTTTTCCCTCTGCAATCTCGTTGCTATGACATAGAATGGGCATACATTGACCTAACAGGTAATTTGAAGGCGCTAGTTTAGCCTTGTTCACTCATGATTAAAAAACTTTTAGTATCTCCACTCGGTTGGCTGGTCGGCATTTTATTAAGTTTAGGTATTTGTATTAGCGCGCTGTTTTTAGGTTCTCTTGATACTCACAGCTTATTAAATAGCGAAATCGGTCACAATATTTTATGGAATATCCGCCTACCACGCGTCTTGTTAGCTTTTGTTATCGGGGCAAGTTTATCCCTTGCCGGCGTAATGATTCAAAGTAACGTGCGTAATCCGTTAGCTGATCCCAGTTTAATCGGTGTGTCTGCGGGTGCTGCACTGGGTGCTGCGTTAATGATTGTTGCGGCTGATTTTGTTGATATACAAGCGCACTATTATATTCCTGTGGCCGCCTTTATTGGAGGGATATTAGCGACCATGGCTGTTTTGAAACTGGGCAGAAATGATATGCCAGGTGGCATGGCACTCTTGATTTTGGCCGGTATCGCCATCAATGTTGTTGCGGCTTCTTTGATTGGCTTACTCACGTATTTAGCGACGGACAGCGCGTTACGTCATATCACTTTTTGGTCTTTAGGCAGCTTAGCCAGCGCGAATTATTTTTGGTTGATTTTATGTTCCAGCGCTTTATTAATAGTCTGTATTTGGTTGCCGAAACAACATAGAAAGCTAGACGCCATTTTATTAGGCCAAGCGGAAGCCAATACCATGGGCGTTGATGTAAAGCGTTTACAAATCCAAAGTATTGTATTCGTTGCATTGTTAGCCGCATTGGCGGTATCGGCGTGTGGCATCATTGGTTTTATTGGGTTGGTGACTCCTCATATTGGGCGCATGTTGATAGGCGCTAGCCATCGTTATTTATTACCCTTTTCGTTTATTTTAGGCGGCAGCTTATTGGTGATTGCTGATGGTATTGCCCGTACGATTATTGCGCCTGCTGAACTGCCCATTGGTATCGTGACGGCATTATTGGGCGCGCCAGTATTCATCTGGCTGTTAATTCGCGAAGGGAGGCGTTTGCAATGGTAATGTCATTAAATACATTGAACCTTAAACGTCACGGCAAGCACATACTGAAAGATATTTCTGGCGAGTTTAAAGCGGGAAAAATAATTGCTTTATTAGGACCTAATGGCGCGGGTAAGTCGACCTTGATTCAGTCGATGGCACGGCTGTTAGCGTGCGATGGCCATATTGAATTGCAAGGGCGTGATATTGCAACTTACTCTTCCGAGCAGCTTGCTCAAAAGCTGGCCTACTTACCCCAGCATAGCCAGCTGCAATTTCCTTTAGACGTTGAAGAAGTTCTATCATTAGCCACGCTGCCTTTTGCATTAACAAAGCTGCAGCAGCGCCAGCAAGTTAACCAGGTTATTCATGAATGGGGAATTGAGTCTTTAGCGCATAAAGATTTTCGTCAGCTGTCTGGTGGAGAGCAACAGAGATGCCAGATTGCTCGAACGTATCTACAGCTATCCAACATGACCTCAGAAGGTCGCGGTTATGGACTTTGGCTATTAGATGAACCTTCCAGTAGCTTGGATTTGCAACATCAGCAACAATTACAAACCGTCTGTCGTCAGGCTGCTGAAGAAGGCCATTGCGTCGTCATTGTATTGCATGACTTGAATCAAGCTATTCGTCTTGCGGATGAAATATGGTTATTAGAAAAAGGTGAATTGGTCGCTCAAGGCCCTGCAAAAGAGGTGATAACCGAGGAGGTGATTAAGCAGGTGTTCAAGGTGACGGCTCGCCGTATAAAAGACGCTGACGATCATTTCTTTATTTTTAGCTAGTATTTAGCGAGTTCTAGCGAGTTTTTATTATATTCACAGTCACCGCTATAAAACGGTGAACACTCTAAAAGTAGTGCGTTCACCGTTCATATAAATATGTCTATATTTACTCTAGGGTTAGGCCGATCGCTTCACCTAAGCGCAAGGGTTGCCCAGCCTTCATGTCTTCAAGCCAATGCATTTTATTTTCACCAAAGCAAACAACAATTGTCGAACCTAGGAAGAAGCGGCCCATTTCTTCGCCTTTCTCAATGACCAACGGTTGTTGGCTTTCACCTTGAACGGGGTAGCTAATCGAACGTACCTTACGATCGAAGGGAGTAATGCGACCCGCCCAGGTTGTTTCAATACCCGCAACAATCATTGCCCCCACTAATACTAAAGCCATCGGTCCAAGCTCAGTATCAAAGATAGCGACAATACGCTCATTACGAGAAAACAACCGTGGTACATTTTCAGCGGTGGTTTGGTTGACTGAGAAAAGATCACCCGGTACGTAAATCATTTCACGTAGCGTTCCGGTTACCGGCATGTGTAAACGGTGATAATCTTTTGGTGATAAGTATACCGTTGCGAACTGGCCTCCCATAAAGTCATCGGCCGTCTGGCTATTGCCCCCTAATAATTCAATCAATGAATAATCATGGCCTTTAGCCTGAAATACACGGCCATTCTCGATAGGGCCCAGCTGACTAATTGCGCCATCTGCAGGTGAAACGATTGAGTTACTTTTGGTATCAATAGGACGCATCCCCGACTTTAGTTCACGCGTAAAAAAGTCATTGAAGTTTTCAAAAGCTTCGGGACTCTGGCGCTCAGCTTCATCCATATTGACGTTGAACTGCTTAATGAATTTACTGATGAATAAATTCTTGATCCAGTCGATACGGGTTTCTGCAAACCAACCGACTAGATGAGATAATAAGTGTTGTGGGACCGCATATTGAAATGCGATAAATAGTTTTTCTTTAAATGAAGTAGTCAAAATTAAATCCTGTCGTATTTTATTAAGAGGTGTAATTGATTATGCTTGCTTGCCAGTATTAATAGGGGTACTTGCATCGTTACCCCATTCTGCCCAAGAGCCTGCGTAGGCTTTCATATTTCTGCCTAAAATTTTACCGACCAAATAGGTGAAGCCTGATCGATGATGAGTCTGACAATGCGTCGCTATTTCTTTGTCTTTTGTTAAGCCTAAGGAATTTAATAAAGCATCGAATTCCTCTAAATTTTTAATGCGTAAGCCACGGTCAGTATCCATGCCCAGTGTCCATTCATAGTTTACGGCACCGGGAATATGTCCACCACGAGCAGCGTTGACTTTTTCTCCGCTGTATTCTTTGGCAGAACGGGCATCCCAAATAGCAAAGTCATTAGAACCTAAGCGCTCCATGATGTGTTCTTTAGTTAATTGAAACTCATTCGTCAATTCGGTCACAGTATAGTCACTTTTAATCACGTCTTGCTGACCTTGATCTGTCGCTAACCCTGCTTGTAACCAAGCGTGAAGACCCCCATTGAGGTATGAATAGCGAGAATGCCCAATCATATCCAATATCCAAATTAAGCGTCCAGCCCAGCCTCCGCCTTCATCATCATAAACAATGACATGCTTATCTAAAGTGAGGCCAATATTTGAAAATACAATACTGAGTTGCGCTAAACTGGGCAGGGCACCTGGTGTTGGCTGTTGACCTAACTGGAGGTCTTTAAAATCTAAATGAACCGCACCTGGGACATGAGCAGTTAAAAACGTTTCTAGCTTACCTTGGTCGATAATCAATAAATTTTCATCGCCCAAAAAAGGTTGCAGCGCTTCTGGTTCAATTAATAGTGGGTAAGTCGACATAGCGCCATCCGTAGATAGTATTCAATATTAACTCACATTGTACTATCGCTATTTGCACTCTGGCAAATAGCGTCTGTGAAGCTTAACGCTGATTTATTTTACGATCTTCATCAGTCCCCCTTTTTTGGCTGATAATCGCAAGTTTACTCAAGCTTTTACTGGCCGCAAGGCAGAGAGATGTGAACGCAATATATTCAGCGGGTTGCATAGGGGGTTGTGAGGCGGAGTACTTGGCAATAATAGGAATTATTGGAATTCCAGTATTTTTTGCCAATCGTCTGTATCCGGCAGTGAATATGTCTTACGTGTATTCAATGTCATTTGTGTATTTGAGAAAACTCCAAACATAACCTTAGCGTACTATAGTACTATTAGTCAGTTTCTTAGAAACCGCTTGTTTTCTTAACATGATTTTCAAAGGATATTGAAGTGTATCTTAACGTTTAGGGACATCCGTTGAATAACCTGGAAATTTTCACATGCTGTTTATAATCGGAATTATTATCGTATTTGGTAGTGTTGGCTGGGGCTTTGTATTGTCTCATGGTCAGTTGGCAGCACTGTGGCAGCCGTTTGAAGTAATGATTATTGTGGGGGCGGCGGGCGGCGCTTATTTAATATCGAATCCATTCCATCTGGTTATCGATACGCTAAAACTTATGCCGCAAGTGATCTTAGGTTCAAAAGTTAATAAAGCGATGTGCCTTGATGTGTTGAGTTTGATCTACGACATTCTCAACAAATCTCGTCGCGAAGGTATGATGGCAATTGAATCCGATGTTGAAAATCCTCACGCCAGTGCAATTTTTGCCCGTTATCCAGCGATACTAATGAATGATGCTTTAGCGCGTTTTATTGCTGATTACTTTCGTATAATTTCATCCAGCAACCTTGCTGCACATGAATTGGAGGCATTAATGGATCAAGAAATTGAGGCCCGCTTTCACGAGTTAGAACAGCCAGGCTCTGCGTTGGGCAAGGTTGCAGATGCACTGCCAGGTTTTGGTATTGTTGCCGCCGTATTAGGCATTGTTATTACCATGGGGTCCATTGGGGGGGACCCTGCCATTATTGGTAAGCATGTTGCCGCAGCCTTAGTCGGAACTTTTATGGGGGTTTTATTTGCCTATGGGCTGGTGGGGCCGATCAGTAGTCGAATGAAGCATATCGCGGAGGATGAAATTAAATTGTACGATGCTACTAAAGCTTCCATTATCGCTTCTATGAATGGTTTAGCACCCCTGTTAGCTATTGAATTTGGCCGCAAATCATTATTTACCCATGGTCGTCCTTCTTTTGACGAAGTGGATAGTAAGATTCGTGGTCGTTAACCTGATGATACTCATCGCAGTGCTCCTTAAGACGTTAGTAAGGGTGCCAATATGGGGAATTTAGGGCAGCGTACTATTATCGTTAGGCGTATCAAAAAGAATCGCCATGAAGATCATGGTGGCGCTTGGAAAGTAGCGATGGCCGATTTTGCGCTTGCTATGATGGCGTTGTTTATTGTGCTCTGGTTGACGAATTCCTCTAATAAAGCAGAGCGTGAAGCCATTGAAGGATATTTTCAAGATCCGCAAGGATACGAAGAGAGTCAACGAATGCCGAGTGCCTATGTGATAGATCTGGGAGGCACCCCCACTACCGCCGATAATACCGCCATTTCTGAAAGGTTAGATCCAGAAAAAATATTGCAGGCTGAAGAAATTGAAAGTTTGGATGAAGCGATAGAGCGTCAGGGCTTAGAGCAATTAAAAGCAGAAATTGAAGCGAAGATTGACGCTAGCCCAACGTTGAGTCCGTTTAAAAATCAGATGGCGATCGATATCACAACGGAAGGGTTACGGATTCAAATTGTCGACCAAACAAAGCGCCCAATGTTTAATGCCGGCAGTGCAAAACTCAAATATTACAGTGAAGATATTCTGTACGAACTAGCCCCTATGTTGACGACAGTAGACAATAAATTATCCATCACTGGGCATACTGATACCGATGCGTATTATGAAAATAATCCAGAGGATGATGTCAATTGGGAGCTATCTGCTCGACGGGCAAACTCAGCGCGAAGGGCCTTAATGGAGGCCGGTATAAAGAAATCACAAATTGCGCAAATTTTAGGGGTGGGAGATACGGCCCCGCTTGATATTAATAACCCAGAAAGTGACATTAACCGCCGCATTGCGATTGTATTGTTGAATAGAAAATCTCAAAAAGGCATCGAGTCGCGCTCGGGTGGCCGTCGGCCAAAATTTATTAACAAAAGTGGATCTGAGAACAATCAAGACGCAAGGAAGCCGATCATTAATACGTCGGGCTCTGTTATTGAAACGTTGAAGGACGATCGCGAGCGTATAGACAACAGCTACGATACACCACCCAACGAAGAAGAACGTATTTGGTAGCATACATTCACAATTATTTTCTAATACCCCCAAAAAGGCTTCTAACTTAGAAGCCTTTTTGTGTATCGCTATAGGCTAATAATACGTTAGAAACCCTTATCAAATTCACCTAGAGTCGACAAAATACGTTTATAACTATTAAAACGTAATTGACTGATTTTACCGGTTTCTAAGCTTTCACGAATTGCACACTTAGGTTCTAGCTCATGCTGGCAATCGCGGAATTTACAGTGACCAATCATATCGCGCAACTCTTTAAAACCATACAGCACATCATCGGGCTCCATGTGCCACAAACCAAACTCCCGTATTCCTGGGGAGTCGATTAAGTCACCCCCGGCAGGGAAGTGATATAGGCGTGCCGTGGTGGTGGTATGGCGGCCTTTTTTACTAGCGACAGAAAGAGGGCCTACTTTTAATTCTTGCTTGGGTAGCAGGACTTGAATCAGGCTTGATTTACCCACACCTGATTGCCCAACGAAGACACTGATACGCCCATTTAGCTTTTTCTTCAGATCTTCTAAGCCATCTTCCTGAGTGATCGACAAGGTCATTGTCTGATAACCCAGCTTCTCATAATCTGCCATCATATTACGCATATAAGGGCCTGAGACATCATCGAGCAGATCGGTCTTATTCAATAGAATGATCGGTTCTATGTTGCAGTTCTCTGCGGCCACTAAATAGCGGTCAATTAGATTAGGATGTACCACGGGTTCGCACGCCACAACCAAAACGATAAAGTCGATGTTGGCCGCAACGGGCTTAATCTCGTTATAAGGATTTGGACGCGACAGTTCGCTATCGCGCGGTAAAATTGCAACCACGACCCCCAGCTCACTTTTTTCCATGCGATAAATGACGCGATCACCGGTTACGAGAGAACCGAGGTTCGCCCGCATGTGGCAACGACGGGTATCATCAAAGATACCCTTGTCGATGCTATCTAGGGATTCGACTTCTACTTGCGTACCAAAGTGCGCGATGATTATGCCGTGTAATTCAGGGCCTAATTCATTGCCAGTTAGCTGCTCAGTAATGTCTGATTCTTTACGAGTCGCACGGTCGGTGCGTTCTTGTTGAATCTTTTCGATACGCCATTTTTGACGTTTATTTAATTTTCTTTTAGCCATAGTCGCTATTGTCGGTGTTGGCCGCGACGGACGCAAGTTGCTAAACTACCTACATTGATTAAGAGTGGTAAAAAAATGAGTAGAACAGATACCTTGGTCTGGATGGACCTAGAGATGACAGGACTGGATCCCGAAGATAATGTGATCATTGAAATAGCCACAATTATCACTGATGACGAATTGAATATTATCGCTGAAGGGCCCGTCATTGCTGTGCATCAGCCAGATTTTGAGCTGGATAAGATGGACGATTGGAACGTGAAAACTCATAACGGTTCTGGTTTGGTTAAGCGGGTAAAAGCCAGTGCAGTGACCATGGAAGAGGCCGAAAAGCAGACGATAGAATTTATTGCCTTGCATGTAAAAAAAGGTCACTCACCGCTGTGTGGTAACAGTATTCACCAAGATCGCCGCTTCTTAGTGAAGCAAATGCCGCTTTTGGAAGAGTTTGTGCATTATCGCAATATTGATGTCAGCACCTTAAAAGAGTTGGCGAAGCGCTGGAAACCTTCGATTTTACCCGGTTTTAAGAAGAGTGGTTCGCACCAGGCATTAGATGATATTTTAGAATCAATTGCGGAAATGAAGTATTACCGCGAGCACTTTTTAGCGAATTAGATTAAATAAAAGGGCTGTTAATGAAAGCAGCCCATTGTTGACTTAATGTTCGAGCATCTGATCCAACAGTTCAATGACATCATAGCTGTGAATTAACAGATCTTTATCTTCTGGCAGTAAAAAGCCTTCTTCCTCT
Source organism: Oleispira sp. (assembly GCA_051278005.1). Classification (GTDB taxonomy): domain Bacteria; phylum Pseudomonadota; class Gammaproteobacteria; order Pseudomonadales; family Oceanobacteraceae; genus Oleispira. Next base: position 41,802 of record JBNMQK010000004.1, read on the forward strand.
GCATTACTCAGCATCTGAATCATCGGACCAAAGTAGTTATTCACATTCAATAAGCCACACGGCTTGCTATGAAAGCCTAATTTTTTCCAGGTATAGACCTCAAAGAATTCCTCAAACGTGCCGATGCCACCAGGGAACGTAATAAAGCCCTCTGCCAGCTCCGCCATCATGGATTTACGCTCGTGCATATTATCTGTGACGTGCAGTTTGGTGAGGCCTGAATGAAAGATCTCTTTATCGTGCAGAGCCTTCACGGTTACGCCAATTACTCTTCCACCCGCGACCAATACGCTATCTGCGAGTAACTTCATTAAGCCGGTATTTGATCCGCCATAAACGCAGGTGATATTGCGCTGGGCTAACTCAGTTCCTAGCCGCTGAATGGCGGCCGCATAAATAGGACTTGAGCCCATATTGGCGCCTAAAAAAATACAAATAGATTTCATGGTGATGGGTGTACCGATAGTTGTGGGGTATGGCGCAGCACTTCCTTGTGCTGACTTAATTTTTCAATCGAGTTTTTAATTTAGATCTTTAATAAAAATCTTTGAATTTCTTTGAAAATTATACAGTGACTGCCGTTCTTGGGGCAGGGCTGAAATATCAGCCTCACTGAATCCTCTTTCCATAAACCAATGCGCTGTGCGCGTGGTTAAAACAAAGATCTTGTGGGTATTATCAGCTTTTGCCTGTGCACTAATCGCAGTTAATAAACGATCGCCTCGTTGGCCAGAGCGGTATTCACTGCTAACCGCGACACATGCGATTTCAGCCAATTCTGCTGAATAAGGGTATAACGCGGCGCAAGCGATGATCATGCCGTCACGCTCAATCACTTTAAAGCGGTTTATTTCAGTTTCTAATAGCTCTCGTGAACGACGAACCAAAATACCTTGTTCTTCGAGTGGGGTTAATAGTTCTAAAATCCCGCCCACATCTTCAATGTTCGCTTGGCGTAACAATTCATAATCGTCGGCGGTAATCAGTGTTCCCGCGCCTTCATGAGTAAACAGTTCTTGCAGTAAGGCACCGTCGATTTTGTAACTTAATAAATGCGCTCTATTAATGCCGGCTTTAACGGCGGTTAAAGCTGCTTGAGCGTGCACTTTATGTTCGCCTGATAAGTTGCTTGCCAATTGAGATAATTCAGCGGTGGTTATTTGCGAAATAACGGCGGCATCATTACTGCCTGAATGTGTCTCTGATTTAGCCGCTGAAGGTAAACCTTCGTCTTCACCCATTAAAATTAACTTTTCAGCCGCTAACGAAATGGCCGTTTGTGTTGCCACATCTTCTGCTGTTAAGTTAAACATTTCACCGCTAGGGGAGTAACCGCAGCTGGATAATAAAACAATGTTGCCTTGATCGAGCTGCTGGCTAATGGCTTCTCTATCGATACGACGGACTTCACCCGTGTGCTGAAAATCAACACCGTCAATGACCCCCTTTGGCTTTGCCGTAACAAAGTTACCACTCACCACACGAATGCGAGCACCGTGCATAGGCGTATTCGGCAAGCCCACAGAAAGCCGGGCTTCAATATCGGATTTCACAATACCAATCGCCGCGCGCACCGCATTCAGTGCTGCTTGATCGGTAATGCGTAAATCACCGTGAAACTGGCTTTTAATATTAAGGACATTGAGCGCTTGGTCGATTTGTGGACGCGCACCATGAACAATCACTAAGCGCACGCCCAGACTATTGAGCAAAGCAATGTCTTGCACTATGTGAGCAAAGTTATCATTGGCAATCGCATCACCTTCTAGCATTAGGACAAAGGTTTTTCCTCTGTGCGCATTGATGTAGGGGGATGAGTGTCTAAACCATTTAACGTACTGGCTATTATCCATTTTAATCTATCAAATATATTAAGGTGTATTCAGGTTAAGCAACATAGCACAAACCTACTTTGTCATTAAGTTGAGATTCATAAAAGCACACAAATAAGCGACCGCTAAGTCATTATTAGCGGCTTTTTAGGCAATACTCATTAATAAACTGTGATAACAATTCTACGGTCGGTTGCATTTGATCTAATGAAATAAATTCATCTAGCTGGTGGGCCTGATCGATTGACCCTGGTCCGAGTACCAAGGTTTCCATTCCAAGTTGCTGCATAAAAGGTGCTTCGGTAGCAAAGGCAACGGCATGAGCTTGGTGATTGGTTAACTTCTCGGCCAGCTTAATGAGGTCAGCATTTTTATCGGTGGCAAAGGAAGGTACTCCAGGGAATAAAGACTCTAATTCAAATTGCACATTATGGCGGCTGGCAATGGGCTTAATTCGTGCTTCCATCTCAGAGCGTAACTGCTCGTTGCTCATGCCGGGTAACGCACGTAAATCAAAGGCCAATTCACAACTGCCACAAATACGATTCGGATTATCACCGCCATGAAGACAGCCGAAATTCAACGTTGGTACTTCGATTTCAAAATCTTGATTATGATGTTCATCCGCTAGTTGCACGCGATACGCTTTAAGTTCAGTCATTACATCGTGCATCGCATCAATCGCATTAATACCCAAGCTCGGATCGGATGAATGGCCGGCATTTCCCGTAAGGCGAATGGTCTCCATCATAATGCCTTTGTGCATACGGATCGGTTTAAGCCCAGTCGGTTCACCGATAATGGCATAGCGACCTTTTGGCTTTCCCTGATCAACCAAGGCACGTGCACCGCTCATTGAACTTTCTTCGTCAGCCGTTGCGAGAATAATAAGCGGTTGCTGTAAATCAAGCTGTTTAGGGTTACCGAGTTGATTCAGGATGTTTTCAATCGCTTCAATCGCCAGCGCAAAGAAACCTTTCATATCGCAGGTGCCTAAACCATAGAGTTTGCCATCGCGTTCGGTCAGTTTAAAAGGATCACTGCTCCAACGCTCAGGGTTACATGGCACCGTATCGGTATGGCCACTGAGTACAAGTCCACCAGGACCACTGCCAAGGGTGGCAATTAAATTGTATTTATCGGTTTCGCCAAGTCGTTCTTTTGGCACCGTCATTATTTCGCAGTCAAAACCCAGTGGTATTAGCCATTCGGCCAACAAATCAATGACAGCTTTATTGCTACTATCGTATTTAGGCAATGCAGAGCTAATGCTCGGTGCGGCAACAAGCTGCTGAAAGCGCGAAATAAGTTGTGACATGGTAAAACTCCCTCTTCGATAACATGAGTTTAAGCATAACGCATTCTGCCCATTGAGTAGCAAAAGCGCTGACAAATAGCGTTTATCCACATGGCCGTATGGTAACTGGCTCTAATCCGTCTTATCATTCAATAATGAATCATGAAATCGAATTAAAGCTGCGTTTAAATACCCGCGAGCTGCCTTTATTAGAAAAGGCCTTAGCCAGTCCCCAATTTATTAGCGAGCCAACACTTAAGTTGCTTAATCGTTATTTTGATACCCCTCAAATGGGGCTAAGCCAAGGGGGGGCAGCGTTACGCATTCGCCAGCAAGGAAGGGTTAATGTTAAACGCGGTGATTCTGAGGGTCTCAATACGACTAACATACTCTCAGATGAACGCATTATTCAAACGCTCAAAACACGCGGTACCAGTTCGGCCGGTTTGCATCAGCGCATGGAGTGGGATTGGCCGTTAACCAAGGTTGAGCTAGACCTGAGTTTGATTCAAAACAGTGATGCCAACAATCACTTATCGCCAACGTTATCGCTAGAGGCGATCACTCCGTTATTTACCACCGACTTTCAACGTAAAGTGTGGATGTATCGCCAGGGTGAAACACTTATTGAGCTAGTATTAGATCAAGGTGAAGTATCAACTGACGAGCACCGCATCGATTTATTAGAACTCGAATTAGAATTAAAGCAAGGTCAGCCAGCAGTATTATTCCAGGTCGCACAACAGATTGCCGATCAGTGCCCCGTATTAATGAGTGATATTAGTAAAGCCGAGCGGGGCTATGGACTGCTCGCTTTATCAACACGGTATACTGCCATTAAAAAAGATTGGGCAGGAAAAATGCCTAACTTTGATGAAGAGGACGATGTGATTGGGTGTTTTAAAGCTTTTTTTGCGTTTCAATTGTCCAGCATTCAACGCAGTTTAGAGTATGGTATTTGGGATGGTCAGAATGACAGAGAAGCCCAAACCATCTCTCAGATAAAGTTACTGCACAATTTACTTTCTTTATTTACGCATATTGATTGTCTGCCGGATGCTCGATTATTACAGCGTCAATTAGATCAAGCCAGCCAAGCTCCTTTTAATTTATCACGCCTATGGGGACAGCTTAGTTTGGCCTGCGGGGATTGGTTATTTAGTTTATCGAATGACTGTGCAAAATTCAAAATGACCGCAAAAGAAAAGATGTTGATGAATTTACATGTAGAGCAATTAGCAAAAGGAATGCGCTCATGAATTCGGTTGTAGATCGACCTGTTTTACTTAACGTCTTACTGGACAACTTGAAAAAAGCAGGCATGTTAGATGATGACAATTATCAGCTGGGACAATTTGCTCGCCGCAGCCAGTCCGAATTAAAAATGCATCCGTTTGCGTTTATCGGTAAGCAAAAGCTCACCAATAAAAAAACCGGTGGCAACCTGAGTGAAGAAATTATTTGTCAGTGGGCTGCTGCAGAAACAGGGTTAAATTATTCTCGTATCGATCCACTTGATATTGATGTGGCGGCAATTACCTCAGTCATGTCTTATGCATTTTCAGAGCGCCATAAAATTCTGGCGTTAAAAATCAATAAAACAGAATTAGTGGTTGCGTGCAGCGAACCGAATATCACCTCTTGGGTGCAAGATTTAGAACATGTCTTGCGCCTTAAAGTTGTGCGCATTATTGTTATGCCCAGCGAAATAGAACGCCATCGCATTGAATTTTATCAGTTGGCTAACTCCATTAATCGAGCCTCTTCACAGCATGGTGGCATGAGTGGTATTCAAAATTTAGAGTCCATGCTAGAGCTTGGCAAAGCCAGCGCCCCAGACGCGAATGACGAGCACATTGTTAATGTGGTTGATTGGTTGTTGCAGTATGCGTTTGAGCAACGTGCCAGTGATATTCATATAGAACCGAGGCGTGAACTCGGCAAGGTACGTTTTCGTATTGATGGTGTTTTGCACCTAGTGTATGAATTACCTGCGCAAGTTACTCAAGCCGTTGTTGCCAGAATTAAGATACTAGGGCGTATGAATATCGCCGAAAAGCGAAAGCCGCAAGACTCGCGCTTAAAAACCAAAACACCGGCGGGAGAAGAGATTGAATTACGTTTATCAACCTTGCCCACCGCGTTTGGTGAAAAATTGGTAATGCGTGTTTTTGATCCCAGTGTTTTAGTACGAAACTTTTCCGAACTTGGCTTCAGCAAAGAAGATTACCGCCGCTGGAAAGAAATGACGTCGCAAAACAACGGCATTATTTTTGTGACAGGGCCAACCGGTTCAGGTAAAACCACCACACTGTATTCAACCCTAAAAGAACTGGCAACGGTTGAAGTGAATGTTTCAACCATTGAAGACCCGATTGAAATGATCGAGCCCGCGTTTAACCAAATGCAGGTTAACCACAGCATTGATCTCGATTTTGCCACGGGCGTGCGTGCATTATTACGACAAGACCCTGACATTATTATGGTGGGTGAAATTCGTGATTTAGAAACGGCTGAAATGGCGGTTCAATCTGCATTAACCGGGCACTTAGTCTTATCAACACTGCATACTAATGATGCACCGACTGCGATTACACGATTATTAGAGCTTGGTTTGCCTCCGTATTTGATTCGATCGACCATGCTGGGTGTTATGGCGCAGCGTTTAGTCAGAATTCTTTGTCCACACTGCAAAGAAGAAAGCGCAATCGATGATATTACCTGGAAAGACCTTGTGGCACCTTGGACAGTGACCAAACCGGCTAAAATATACCATCCAAAAGGATGCCTTGAATGCCGAGATACTGGCTTTATTGGCCGTATGGGCATTTATGAAGTGTTACCGATGAGTCATGAGATCAGTAAACTCATTGGTAGCGACTCAGATCATCTTAAAATCCGCCAGCAAGCCATGCAAGAGGGCATGCACAGCCTCAAATTGAGTGGGGCACAAAAAGTTGCGTTGGGCTTAACGACGATAGAGGAAGTCATGAGAGTGGCGCCAATGTCTTAATTAATACGAAAAACAAGCATTGGCCATTAAAAAATACGACTCGGTTATAGTTACTCACTCAAATAACGGCTAAGCTATGTCATAGTCATACTGACACGTGAGTAAAATAAATTGTACAGAACATAACCATGGCAACCGATGTGAAAACAGCGCCCCTTATTATTGATTTAGAAGCTTCGGGGTTTGGCCGCGGTAGTTATCCTATTGAAGTCGGTTTTGCACTAGAAAACCGAGAGATACATTCGTTTTTGATCAAACCAGAAGAAGATTGGACTCATTGGAGCGAAGAAGCCGAGAAAATACACGGCATTACTCGTGAACAACTGTATTCCGAAGGTATGTGTATTGAAGATATTGCGCTTAAGTTAAATGAAATGCTGCTCGGTCACACCCTGTATTCAGATGCTTGGAGTTTTGACAGCTCTTGGATAGGGCGTTTATTCGACAGCGCGGGCATCGTTCAGCGTTTTCGGATAGAAACAATTAACAAGTTGCTCAAACCTGAGCATGTTGAATTTTGGCACCCAACCAAAGAAGCTGTATTGAAAGAACTAGGCCTTAAAGCACACCGGGCCGCAATTGACGTGCAGGTACTGCAAGAAACGTATTTGCGAATTGCCCATATGAGTTAGTGATACCAAGACACATTACAAATAATGTATCAATAAACCTTAGCCATGAAAGTGACTGGGGTTTTTTTTTAGATCTATTTACCTTGGGCTTACTGCAAATAAAAAATACTCGGTCAGTAGCCTATGTTTAAGTAAAAATCATTATCACGGTTTTCTAGTTTTAATCATGTATACAGTTATAGAGGGGTCTGAAATTCATTGCGTAATAATATGTTTGGCGTTAATGATTGATTCGGTAAAATATAAGAATACTTGCTAACCGCTTAATCAGCCACGGCAATAGGTTATGACCTTCTCATTTAAATATATTGTACTGAAGCTTCAGAGTCAGAAAAGAGGACGGGTTATAGAAACTATGCACTCACTTACTTTATGAAAAGCTTTGGCAATATTCATAATAATGTAGCGTCTGTTCTAGATTTATATTTCCCTTTGTGTCCAATAGAAATGACGTGCAAAGAACTCGCGCAACTTTCTTGTTTCTTGCCTCTGGTGGTACAAACCCAATAACCGATGAAGTTGTTATTAGCCAAGAGCGTTCAAAAAGAATATATTCTGTCATGCAAATGTGAGGTTTTTATGATGACGCGGGTGAGTTTACTTTTAAAACCGGCTTGCCGGGTAAAAACGGTATCGGTGGCGGAATCATTGCTATTCAGCCTGGGCAGTTTTGTATTGCGGTGTGGAGCCCTCAGCTTAATGTTATTGGTAAACCTTACAAGGTTATGAGAGTGCTTGAAGCGCTTACCAGTAAAACTAAGTCTTCGATCTTTTGATGATGTCTTTCGTAAACTAGGAGTGTAGAGAGCGTGAACGAATTAACCGAAAAATCTATCGAGTGCCCTTACTGTGGTGAAACCCTTGACGTGTTAATTGACTCAACCGACTTGGATGAACAATACATTGAAGATTGCCAAGTATGTTGTAAACCCATTAATTTTATAATTTCTGAGGATAATAGTGGTGAGGTTACAGTGAGTGTTTATAGCGACGATGATACGTTTTAAGAATTAAAATCTTGTTGTAGTTTTCTATTACGGATCAATTTGGGTTTGCCCAGTTTGACGGAATATAATTTAAACTTATTACTACAGATTTGATAACAATGTTTAATCTTGAATCCGTATTACGTGAATATTATTACATGTGTAAAAATGAATGGAGGCTAAGTATGACGTGCCTAGATAAGATCAGCGACATGGGATAATATTGTCTAAACAATATTCATCCTTATTTTCCGTCTCTAATATATTTATCGAGAAGTTTTATGATGCACGAAGAGTTACCAGAAGATCACACGGATCCTTTATTAAAAGTATTACATCGTCTAATTCGACTTGCGATAAGAATACTGGCGATATTGATGGTGTTAGTTATTTTCTGGAGCATTGCAGATGTTATATATGTTTTATATAGCAGACTTATAACGCCCCCTTACTTCTTATTAGATGTTGAAGATATTCTGCAAACCTTTGGCGCTTTCATGCTCGTTTTGATAGCCGTTGAAATTTTTATCAATATTCGTTTATACCTTGGATCAAATGTTATTCCAGTAGAATTAGTTATTGCCACAGCGCTCATGGCTGTCGCACGTAAAGTCATTGTATTAGATTTGAAACTTGTTTCTTCAGATCAGATTGTTGGACTGGCTTTGGTAACACTGGCATTGGGAATATCATATTGGTTAGTAAAGCAAAGGCACCTACCTAAGCTTTAAATTTAACTCTCATATTATTTATATAGGAACATAAAATGAAAGATTCAAAGAGCACGATTGTCCCTCTAGAACCTGATACTCAAGTAGAGTTAGATAAAGTATTAAAAGCAGGAGGGTCTGCTAAGGTCATGTTAAAAGGCAGCGATCAAGTATTTATAATGACAAAGTCAGAGAAGGGCAGTGATTATGAATTATCTAACGTTACTTCAGAGTCGTCTAACGACAATATGCGCAATGCGTTAGAAAAAATCAAAGATAAGATGAAGTTATAAATAAAAAAACCGCTCAATACCTAATGATATGAGCGGTTCATATTGTGCTTCTCTCGTGTTTACTTATTAAGAGAGTCCAAATAAGCACGAGTCCCTTCCTCTACGGTTGCAAAAGGTTGGTCGTAACCCATTTCGCGCAGTTTAGAAATATCCGCTTCTGTGAAGCTTTGGTAAGCGCCTTTAAGATGCTCAGGAAACGGCATGTATTCTTTCGTTGCTTTCGTAACGTGAGTACCTTTTTCGTCATGCCAATCGATCACCGCATTCGCCACATCGTTAAAGCTCTGGCAGCGGCCAGTTCCTAAGTTAAAGATACCTGACTTATCAGGGTTGTCTAAAAACCACAGGTTTACTTTCACAACATCGCCGACATAAACAAAGTCACGGCGTTGTTCACCATCTTCATAACCACCAGAACCGCCAAACAATTTAGCTACGCCATTTTCTTTAACTTGGTTATTAAAGTGAAATGCAACTGAAGACATGCTGCCTTTATGCTGTTCGCGTGGGCCGTAAACATTGAAGTAACGGAAGCCAACAACCTGAGAGGTAAAGGTATGTTGAATCTCACGCACGTATTGGTCGAATTGCCATTTAGAATAACCATAAACGTTTAATGGCTGCTCGTGTTCACGTTGTTCTTTAAAGACTGATCCAGCACCATAAACCGATGCGCTAGAGGCGTATAAAAAAGGAATTTCACGAATGATGCACGCGTGTAAAAGTGTTTTAGAATATTCGTAGTTATTTTCCATCATGAATTTACCGTCCCACTCTGTCGTAGAGGAACACGCGCCTTCATGGAAAATCGCTTCGACGTTATTCAAAATTGGATCGTCGATTTTTACCAGCTGCAAGAAATCATCTTTATCAAGATAATCAGCAATGTCGCAGTCGCTTAAATTATAAAACTTTTTACCGTCGGTTAAATCATCCACTACGATAATGTCTTTACGACCTTGAGCGTTCAAAGTTTTAACGATGTTGCTGCCAATAAAGCCAGCGCCGCCTGTTACGATAATCATCTTAATCAACCTGATTTAGAGGCGAAAACGCCTGAGTAACTAATAATTTAGAAGCGTTTGGCATAGAACTGTTATACGAATAGGCCGTCCCTTCGCATGGAAGCGAAGGCCGAGCTTACATGGAGCGCTAGCGCCGTGAATACTTACAACGGCTGGTACTTGCATGCGTGCCATGAGGGTAATAGTTTCTACGCCAAACGCTTCGAGAATAATAAAACGTTTTAAGCTTTTTCAGCTTGAATACGTTTAACGATGGCGCTGGTTGAACAGTTGTCTTTAAAACTCAAAACGATCACTTCACCGCCTGCGTCCATCACGGCTTCGCCGCCGGCAATGTCTTCGATATTATAATCGCCACCTTTTACTAAAATACTCGGTAGCACTTTAGTAATTAAGCGCTCCGGCGTATCTTCGGTAAACGGCACAACCCAATCGACACTTTCTAATCCAGCCAATACCGCCATGCGATGATCGAGTGGATTAATCGGGCGAGAAGGGCCTTTCAAGCGTGATACCGACTCATCGCTATTGACCGCAACTAATAAACGATGACCTAAGGTCTTCGCTTCTTTTAAATATTGAACGTGGCCCGGATGAATAATATCGAAACAACCATTGGTCATCACTAGACTTTCACCGCGTTCTTTGCATTCACGAACCAGTTGCATGAGTTCATCTTCGTCGAAGACAGCTGCGCCGCCGTGTTGCTCGCTGCGAATATCACTGCGCAGTTCATCACTGGTAACCGTAGCCGTACCCAGTTTACCCACCACAATACCGGCGGCGATGTTAGCAAAGGCTGTGGCGTGTTCTAACGATTGTCCGGCGGCAAGCGCCGTGGCCAAAACAGAAATCACGGTATCACCAGCCCCGGTCACGTCATACACTTCGCGTGCACGCGTCGGTAACGTGAGAGGCTCGACATCACGCTGAATTAAGGTCATGCCTTTTTCGCTACGTGTTACCAACAGTGCGGTAAGGTCGTGTTCTTCTAAAAGGGCTTTGCCCTTGGCGAATAAAGTTTCATCGTCTTTGCAATAACCGACAACCGCTTCGAACTCGGCTAGATTAGGCGTAATTAACGTTGCGCCTTTATAGGGAGAAAAGTCGGTGCCTTTAGGATCAACTAAAACCGGCGTGCCCGCTTTGCGCGCGGCTTGAATCAAGCGTTGCGGATCGGTCAGTGCGCCTTTGTTATAATCGGATAAAATTACCGCGCCCGCAGTAGCGACTTGCTGATCGAACTGGGTATAAATCGGATTGAGGTCGACGTTGTGAAAGGCTTCTTCAAAATCCAAGCGAATCAGTTGTTGATTGCGGCTTAGAATACGCAACTTAGTAATCGTTGGGCTGGTAGCATGACGCAAAAATCCACACTCAACGCCTTTGTTATTCAGCATCGACTCAAGATCGTTGGCGTTTTCGTCATCGCCTGTAATACCAAATAAGCGCGCTTTAGCGCCCAATGTTGCAATATTTAGGGCGACGTTGCCCGCACCGCCAGCACGGTTTTCAATGTCTTGTACTTTCACTACAGGCACTGGCGCTTCTGGGGATATACGAGATGTCGGCCCCTGCCAATAACGATCCAGCATGACATCGCCGAATACTAATACCTGTGCTTGATGGAAGTTGGGAACTTGTAAATCCATCTTGATCCGCCACATAAATTAAAGAGCTGTCAGTCTATCAAAACTAGCCTGTAGGAACTAGCAGGCAGGCTATATAAGCTTGGCGGCGGTTTTGTTAATATACAATGCTAATGTACAGCGGCGTTCAATAATCGGAGAACTGCGAGTGGCTCGTTTTTTTTACAACTTGGTTTTTACCTTAGCTATTCCTATTATTTTGCTTCGTATGTGGCTGCGTGGTGGATCTAACCCGGGTTACCGTCGGCGCTGGGCAGAACGCTTCTCTTTGTTTACTTTTAATGGCAATGCGAACGGCATACTGATGCATTCGGTTTCAGTGGGTGAGACCCTTGCGGCAGAACCGTTAGTGCGCAGTCTGCAAGCAGCCAACCCCGATTTAACACTGACTATTACTACCACAACGCCCACTGGTTCTGATCAAGTTTTGCGCTTGTACGCGGATGACTTAAAGACGGGGCGTATTGTTCACCTTTATTTACCATATGACCTGCCTTGGTTAATGAATCGTTTTATTAAAACGATTCAGCCCCGTATCTGCCTCATCATGGAAACAGAACTTTGGCCGAACATTATTCGTAGCTGCAATAAGCAGCAAGTGCCGGTCATCTTGGCTAATGCTCGACTTTCTGAAAAATCAGCCCGAGGTTATGCGAAATTCCTGAAACTGACACGTCCTATGTTGCAAGGGTTAGATTTGGTTGCTGCGCAGCATCGTGATGATGCAGAGCGTTTTATTGCATTAGGCATTGATGAGAGCAAGGTCGATGTGACGGGCAGCATTAAATTTGATATCCGCGTGCCTGAGCAATCTTTAATTCAAGGTAAGACGCTCAAAGCGCTGTGGGGAGAAGCACGGCCGGTATTAGTCTTGGCGAGCAGCCATGAAGGGGAGGACGATCTTATTTTGGCCAGTTATCAGCAGTTATTGGCTGATTTTCCTGATTTATTATTAACGATAGTACCGCGTCACCCTGAGCGTTTTGATGAAGTCGCGGCGTTGATTTTAGATCGAGGTTTGCATTTGGTGAGGCGCAGTGAATCATTTGAAGAAGGCAATGTGCAACCTAGCGCGATGACGCAAGTGTATTTGGCCGATACCATGGGTGAGATGCTGTTATTACTCGCCAGTGCTGATATTGCGATTATTGGTGGCAGTTTTATTGAGCACGGAGGCCACAACCCCTTAGAAGCGTGTGCATTATCCAAAGCGGTGGTGATGGGACCCAGTGATTACAACTTTGCGGCTATCTCTCAGCAGCTTATGTGTGAAGGCGCTATGCAACAAGCATCGTCTGAACAGCTGACCATCTGTTTACGACAACTATTACAACGCCCCGAACTACGCGCAGACATGGGCGCCAGTGGCCAGCGTGTCGTGGCCGCTAACCAAGGCGCGGTTGCGCGCCTCACTGAGTTGGTCGCTGAGCAGTTGCATTGTTAATCTTTAGGCAATAATCTTTTTCTATTTCGTCAGTAGATTCTCCCTTATTTTCAGCATACACTTGTATGCTCAAACTAAGGGAGTCCATCATGAATTCATTAACACAGCAAGGCTGGACTTGGTTTAGCCAAGCGTTAACTCAGCACAGCTCATTTTCTGGTTATTACCAACCCTTAATACAGATGTTCGTGCCTCAATGGGCCACAGACGCCTATCGTGCTCAAGTCATAGAGATTCGCGATGAAATGGCTGACATGTATACCCTCGTGCTTAAACCTAAAGCAGGGTTGATTGATCGTGCATGGCCTGAATTTCAAGCGGGCCAATATATTGAACTGATGGTTGAAAAAGACGGTAGTCGGACGTTGCGCTGCTTCAGTATTTCATCTTCTCCTGCTTATTATAAAAAAACAGGTTTAATTGAGTTGAGTATTCGTATTCAACAGCAAGGACGTATGACCCCTTGGATTCGTCAACAGTTAGCCCCAAGCAGTCTAGTTAATATATCGCTTGCTCAGGGTGAATTTACCTTACCTAATTCAGTTTTGACTAAGAAACCAGATTCTGAAAAGTATCTGTTTATTGCCGGTGGCAGTGGCATCACGCCATTTCGTTCTATGTTGCAACAGCAAGCACTGCAGCAGAAAGCACTCAATAAGCAATCGATAGCACTTGATATTCACCTACTGTACTACTCGCGAAATGATCAGCACATTGTTTTTCAGCATGAACTAGAACAGCTGCAGAAAGAATATCCAAGTATCCAAATTACTTTTGTTAATGGCGAAAAAGAAGGTTTTATTTGTCGCGAACATTTACAGAGCTATTGCCCCGATTATGATTCACGTACGAGTTATATTTGCGGCCCTGCGCCTATGATTCAGCAAGCACGAAAAGTGCTAGCAGAACTGGAGGTTGCTGAAGAAAAAGTAATTTTTGAATTCTTTGGTGCCGCACCGGTTGAACTGAAAAATAATGAACACGCGGTTGTGCACTTTCAAGCCTCACAAAAAACAGCGGTTAGTGAAAAAGACGAAATTAATACCTTGTTAGAGCAAGCAGAAGCGCAAGGACTAACTCCCACTTCGGGTTGCCGTATTGGTGTTTGCCATCAGTGTATTTGTAAAAAGAAAAGTGGCATCGTTTTTAATACTCGCACGCAAAAATATTCAGATACCGGTAGTGAAGAAATTCAGCTGTGTATCTCCGTCGCTCAAGGCGATGTAGTACTTGATCTTTAATCGACGATAAGGAAAAAAATATGACCACTAATCTTGCTAGTAATCGTCCGGATGCAGAAACATTGCACGCATTTGAAAACGACTTAAATACCATTCGTGAAGATACTATGGCGAAAGTGGGTGAGAAAGATGCTCGCTACATTCGTAACGTTATTCGTACTCAGCGTTTGGGTGATATAGCCGGCCGCCTAGCGTTGGTATTGGGTTTTTTACACCCATTATTCTGGGTTGCGGGTGTCGCTTTATTAGCGCTGTCTAAAATTTTAGATAATATGGAAATTGGCCATAACGTTATGCACGGTCAATATGATTGGATGAACGATCCTCACATTAATTCTCGAAAATTTGACTGGGATATTTGGGGCGATGGTGAATCTTGGAAGCGTTATCACAATTATGAACACCACACCTATACCAATATTATTGGCAAAGATCGTGATTATGGTTATGGCTTATTACGTTTAAGTGATGATATTAGCTGGCGTCCAAAGAACCGCTTTCAGTTTATTACTTATACCTTATTAAGTAGCTTTTTTCAGTTTGGTATTGCGTATCATGAAGTGGCAGGTGAGCGAATTTTTGCCGGTAAACCAAAAGAAGAATCAAGCTTGCCTATTAGTCGTGAAGCATTAAAACATTCTTTCTTTGCTAAAATTAAAAAACAGGTTTTTAAAGAGTACTTATTCTTCCCACTGTTGGCCGCTTTAATATCATGGCCCATGTTTTTTGCGGTATTAGCAGGTAATATGCTTGCTGAATTTATTCGCAATTGGTGGACCGCCAGTGTGATATTCTGTGGCCACTTTACCGAAGATGCGCAAACGTTTGATCAGAAGGAATGTGAAAATGAAACGCGCGGTGAATGGTATTATCGCCAAATTTTAGGTTCTTCGAATTTTGAAGGTAGTCGAGCCTTCCATATTTTAACCGGACACTTAAGCTGTCAGATTGAACATCATTTGTTTCCCGATGTACCTGCCTATCATTATGTTGATATGACCAAGCAAGTTCAGGCGGTGTGTAAGAAATACAATATTCCTTACAATACAGGAACGTTTGGCCAGCAGTATTGGACGGTGGTTAAGCGTGTTATTAAATACTCATTTCCTACCAAAGATGAGAAGCATTTGGTGACAAATTCATAGTATTAATGCAAATTAATAAATAGAAGACATAAAAAAGCCACTCAATGAGTGGCTTTTTTATGTCTTGGGTTCAATTTAATAAAAGTTTACTTCAACCAAGCATTCAATGCCTGGATATCAGCTTCACCTAATGAACCTGCAAAGAATTTCAGATTTAATAAATCAATAATATAATCATAACGGGCATTGGCATAATCACGCTGGGCACTGAACAAATTACGCTGAGCATTTAATACTTCAACAATGTTACGAGTGCCTACTTGATAACCGGTTTCAGTGGCTTCTAAAGCGCTCTGAGAAGAAACCGTTGCACGCTGACGCGCTTTAACCGTGAGTACATCAGTTTGAACTTTACGGTATAAACTGCGGATATTGTTTTTAACCGTACGCTGCTGCAAATCTAAATTAGCACTGGCTTCAGTAGATCGTGCTGCGGCTTGTTTCGCTCTGGCGTAATTACTGCCCCCGGCAAATAAAGGAATTGTTGCGGAGAATGCGAGAGTAGTATTGATTGAGTCGGTCGTCATCTCACTGCTTACTCTATCGCCATTGGCGTAGTAGCTCCATTGTGCGTTAATTTGGGGCGCGTAGTTAGACCAGCTCGCTTTACGGGTATATTCCGCGGCGTTAACACCTTCATGTGCTAGTTGAATACCTGCGTATTTACTTAGGCCCGCTTCAACCCATTCATTGGCGGCTTTCTTAGGACTAGAGAATTCTACGTTAGCATTTAACTGAGCAAGATTTTCAAAGCGCTGACCTGTGATTTGTTCTAATGCTTCGTAACTAATATCTAACGCTGCTTCTCGGCCAATCAGGTTAGCATACGATAAATCGTAAGACGCTTCTGCTTCATGCACTTCGGTGATGGCAATCAAGCCTACTTCAAAGCGTTGCTGAGTCTGTTCTAACTGACGCTTAACCGCCGTTTCTTCGGCACGAGCCGTCTCTAAATTTTCTTTGGCGCGCAGTACATTGAAATAGGCTTCAGCGCTGCGTAAAATTAATTGCTGTTCACTTAATACATATTCTAAATTAGAAGCATCTCCACCGGCTGCAGCGGCTTTGAAGTTGTACCAACTATTTAGGTTGAATAATGTCTGACTAATGGTCGCATTATAAGAAAAGGTATTGAAGTCATCGGAGCCTGCATCGGTTTCTATTTCCGACGTTGCTAAAGTCGCGCCCAAACTAATTTGCGGTAGCAGTGCTGCGCGCGCTAAATTTACTTGGTAGTCACCAGCGTCACGCTTTGCTTTAGCCGCTGCTAGCTCTGCATCGTTAGTGAGTGATAGCTGATAAATTTCGTTAAGGTCTGCCGCCATAATATTACTGGCAAAAAAAGCAGAGGATATTAACGATGTTAGTGCAATAATTTTTTTCATAACAAGGTCTCAAGCGGCTCGTAAAACAGATTGATCAGAATTTTAACAGATTAATCTGTTAATACATGGCTAAATTGTACCCGTATCAGCAACACTGCGTTACAGGGGAGTCAATCTTGTAATGGTATAATGTTCCCATTGAATAATATAGTGAATCACAATGTCAGAAATAACCGTCAGTTTTAGTCAAGGTGACTATAAAATAATAGCCAAAAAGTCTTTATATAATGGTTTTTTTAAAATGAATCGTTTTGAAATACAGCATCGGCTATTTGCGGGCGGCAGTAGTGCAACGTTTAGCCGAGAGTTATTTGAACGGGGTGAAGCAGCTGCCGTATTGCTTTACGATCCCAATGAAAACGTTGTGGTATTGACTGAGCAGTTTCGCATGGGTGCTGCGTTAGATGAATCACGGACTTCTCCTTGGTTATTAGAAGTGGTTGCAGGAATAATTGAAGAAGGTGAGCAAGCCGAAGACGTTGCACGGCGTGAAGCGCAAGAAGAAGCTGGTTGTGTTATTAACGACTTAATTCCCATTTCTAGTTACTGGTCTTCTCCAGGCGGTACTTCAGAAAAAATACATTTGTATTGTGCTTTAATCGATAGTCGTGGCATGGGAGGGATACACGGTCTTGATCATGAGCAAGAGGATATATTAGTGCGTATAATTCCGTTTGATAACGCTTATAGCGGTATTGCTAGTGGTGAGATTAATAATGCTGCGACCATAATTGCTTTGCAGTGGCTAAAGTTAAATCAACCACTATTAAGTCAAGAAAATGAAAACAATATAGCCAAAAAGACTGTTTAGTCTGGTTATTAAATTATATAAGTCTTTCCTCTAGGCAATATGCCCGCTTTTCGTTAGGGTGACGGATGAATATGAAAAAATAGAAGGATGAAGGTATGGCATTAAATCGCCGCTATGTGCCCGATTTAAAGAAAATGGCCGCGGCTTGTGAAGGAAATTACATTCGCTTGAATAAGCTAATGCCTGATTTTGAGCTTGGTTATGAAAAGTCATTTTTTATTAGTGGCGATTTGTCGACTGAGAGCTCTGAATATGAAGCTCGAATACATTTAAAAGTCATTGAGAGCTTTCCTTACACTTCGACTATTGAAGTCGTACAACGGGGTCTTTGCCCAGACTGGATTCAGCCACCTTGTATGCTTGTGCGCATATACCATGACGCTCGCTCGGCTGAAGTGACGAGTTATCAGAATCAAAAGCGTATTCAAGGTAAATACCAATATCCTAATCCGCAAATGCGGATGCCTGACGAAAAGGCTCAACTCAATCAATTCTTAGCTGAATGGCTTACCCATTGCCTTAAATATGGTCATGCAGAAGTGGCATTAGATTTTGCACCGTTGCGTTAATGGTTCGCGAATTTAATAAAGTGTGATGTAATTCTAAAGACGTTTCAAAAATAGTCTATATAGTAAGAGATTGTTTGAGAAATCATCAAATTTTGTACACGGAGCGCCTATTGTATTTGCTAGATAATGAAGGACCCATTCAATTTATTCAGATAACGGATACGCATCTAGTCGAAGCGGTTGACGGTCACTTACTGGGATTAGAAACTCAAAATAGCCTCGAACAGGTGTTAAGCAGTGTTCAATCTGAAAATGATCACTTCGATTTTTTTGTGGTATCGGGTGACGTATCTCAAGATGGTTCACTTTCTTCTTATCAGCGATTGCAAGAGTCACTGGCGCCTTTTAACGTGCCATCATTTTGGTTTCCTGGAAATCACGATGAAATGTCCAACATGAAGGCTGTTTGCCAAGATACAGAGCATTTAGAAAACACAGTTCGCACGCCCCATTGGCAGCTCGTATTGTTGAATTCTCAAGTTGAAGGCGCAGTTTTTGGCAACTTAGCCGATGATCAGTTCGAGCTTTTGGAGCGTGCTTTAACAGAACGTCCCGATTTGTATACCTTGATTAGCCTACACCATCACCCGATTCCAATGGGCAGTGGTTGGATGGATAAAATTGGGGTGAAAA
This sequence comes from Oleispira sp., assembly GCA_051278005.1. GTDB lineage: Bacteria > Pseudomonadota > Gammaproteobacteria > Pseudomonadales > Oceanobacteraceae > Oleispira. The sequence goes on from JBNMQK010000004.1 coordinate 60,467, forward strand.
ACGGTGAAAAATTGATGGAAATCGCCCGTAAATATCCCAAGGTAAAGTGTATTCTATGGGGTCATGTTCATCAGGACAGCGATCGTATGGTTGATGGAATTCGTATGCTATCTACCCCTTCCACTTGCATCCAGTTTACCCCAAAGTCGATAGATTTTAATATTGATATGCGCGCCCCAGGCTATCGTCGTTTACAACTGAATCATGATGGTTCGATTGAAACTGAGGTATCACGGGTAGAAGGTATTGAGTTTGCAGTTGATGTGTCCGGTAAAGGATACTAAAAAAATTTAATAAGGTTACCCTCCCATTATCATGATACTTCCTTGTAATATTGCCTGTGTTTACTTACACGGTTTTCTAAGCTCTCCAAAGTCTAAAAAAGCCCAAGAATTAATTCAATTTTTTGCTGACCATCAAATGCAACATCAGCTGTGTGTGCCGACCTTATCGTTTGAGCCTTCCGTCGCGATTAAGCAAGCGCAGAATGCGATTCATAAACTGAAGCAGCAAGAGGGAATCGATCAGGTATTTGTGATGGGAAGTTCATTGGGCGGCTTTTATGCGACGTATCTTGCGGAACAAGAGAATATAAAAGCGGTCTTGATTAATCCAGCGGTTCGTCCTTATGAACTCTTTGATAAGTATTTAGGGCCTAATGAACATTTCTATGATGGCAAAACGTATCTATTAGAGTTGAAACATATTGAACAGCTGCAAGCGCTAAATATCGAGAAACTGAGTAGACCTAGCGGTCAGCTGTTATTATTACAAACAGGTGATGAAACCTTGGACTATCGATTGGCAATCGAAAATTACAGTGACAGCCCTAGTTTTATAGAACCTGGCGGCAACCATAGCTATGAGGGCTTTATGCAAAGGTTATCCTCTATATTTTATTTTATTCAGCGCTAACGGTGTTTAGCGTTTTACTGTGATTCGATTGTTCATATCACGACTTTTTCGAATGAGTTCGTTACCTTCTTCAGGCAGGTTGGATTTGGCAAGGCGATCATACAATACAATATTGACCGTGGCAGCAAGATTCAAGCATCCGTGAGTTGGGATATAAACAACACTATCCGCTCTATTGACAACCTTTTGTTTTACACTGCCATCTTCAGGGCCAAAAATATAAAAAGCATTTTCTGGATGCTGAAAATTCGATAATGATTCGGCATTCTCTGCCAATTCAATGACTACGATCTTAGCTCCTTCTGGGGCACTTTCTAATAAACACTCAACGCTAGCAAGAGGAATATTTTTGCTTTGACTTTGGGTATCAGTACAAAATGCCGCCGCGCGGTCATAGCGTATACCCGTATATAAAATATTGTCGGCTTGAAAGCATCCAGCAGCTCTTAGAACGGCGCCGACATTGGTTGGACTCTTAGGATTACTAAGGCCAAGGGTAACTTTAGAATGACTCATTCAAGCAGTATCTCGTGTTAATGCGATTAAGGAATAACAAAAATGGCTTGCATATTATAATACATTCTTAAGGTTATTATCGAATAGTAAGCATAGCGTAAAGACCGTTCGTTAGCGTACAAAAATAGTGGTGAGTCACTCCAGATCTGATGCCCTATGCTAATATTGATGTATATTTACTATTTGCAAAAGGTCTATCTTGACTAAGGGAATTTTAAAACAGTCGTTAGCATATATAATGCTAGCCATATTTATTATGTTGGTTTATCAGTATGTTATTGCTATTTCTGATCCTACGCAAAATACAATACAAAGCGGACAGAACGGTTTTCAAGTCGATAAAGCGTTTTTAATTGATACAAGTGAAGAGCTAACATTGGACCAGCTCCTGGCTGATAAATCAGCGCTAGTGAAACAGCCGCTTAGTGAGATACCTTGGAGTTACACTCAGCAAACCTATTGGATTCATTTTGTTATTCGTAATAACAATCAGCATGGGGTTGATATCGTTAGTCATTTTTCAAACCCTATGCTTGAGCAGCTGACCGTGTATCAAGTGTTAGCCAATAAGCGGGTCAAAGAAAAAAAATTAGGGTGGCAGGCATCTAATCTTAATAGGCTGAATCGTAGTATTCCGTCATATGAAATGAGGCTTGAGCAAAAAGAAACGGTTGAACTGTATATTCGTATTGCCACGGAAGGTGTAGCAAAAACGCCCATCAACTTATACCTTAAAGATGATTTTTATAACCTAGTACGGTTTACATTTCTGATTTGGGGAAGTTTCATAGGTATCTTAGTTGCGATAGCTTTATATAACTTGGTCTTATTTTTAGGATTGAAAGACAGCGTATATTTATTATACGTCGGCTACATCACTTCAATTTTGATGATGCTAGGCGTTGTGATCGGCTTTGGTCATTATATTTGGCCAGAAAGTCTTCTTAGGATTTTCCATGGAAATATGGCGGCAATAGGTGTTTTAATAATAATATTTGTTATGTCTTTTGCGTTGTCATTTTTCAATGCCCGTCACAATAAAACACGAACGGTCAGGTTTTGTAATTGTTATCTCATTTATCTTATTGTGTTTGCTTTTATTAGTTTATTTTTACCAGAGTATATAGTCGCTCCTTTTTTCTTTTTGAACATGGCACTTCTATACCCCGCCACTATATCTCTTATCGTTCAGCAATATAAAATTAATCACCTATGGGCAAAATTATATGTAGTTTCATGGGTGCCGCTTATCTTAGGTGCCACTTTTCAACCTTTGGGTTTATTAGGTATCATTGAAGATTCATTTATAATCCACCATGCACTGATGATTGGCGTATTGTTTGAAATTATTATAATAGCTATGGCACTTGCAAGCCGCATGCAATATAAAAAAGAGAAAACCATATATAATGTAACTCATGAACCTGAAACTCAGTTGGCTAATACCCATTTGCTCGAAATTAAAATGAAAGAATTGTTTAAATACGATACTGATTTCGCCGTTTGCATTATTGAAATTACAGGATTCTCAAGTTTATTACCCTATATAAGTAATGCCGATAATAATGACCTAACGCTTATGGTCGCTCATACTATTGAAAAAACGCTACGCCATAAAGATAACTTTATGGTGTTGGAATATAATAAAAATAAAACCATTAAGCTAGCAAAAATCAATGAAGGTGTTTTTGCAGTGCTTGTCGATGTGAATTTTACTTCACATAAAGAGCATGAATGTTTGAAAACACAAATGGCATCTTTGCAGGGCGATGTAGCGAAAGGAGCGCAGATTAGAAAATTATTCATCAACCTTTCAACCAGAGTTGGTGTTTCTCGTTTAGAAAAGCAGAAAGAAGTATTACCTTCCGATATTATTAAGCAGGCCTATCAGGCACTTGAGAAGGGAGCGCGAGAAGGGGTAGAGTTTTCGGTTTATCACCAAGAAGAAGCCTTGAATGTTGCCAAGAGATTAGAGTTAGCATCAGACCTGCAGCAAGCTCTTAGAAATAATGAATTACAACTCTTTCATCAACCTCAAATTGATATAAATAAAAATACAGTCGATGGTTCTGAAGTATTGTTACGTTGGAAGCATAAGTATTATGGATTTATTGCCCCTGACGTTTTTATTAAATTGGCAGAAGATACGGGTATTATTAACGAGTTGACACTGTGGGTTGCGGATAGAGCTTGTCGTGACTTAGAAGAAATAATTAACTTAGGTTATGCAAATTATAATGTGTCGGTTAATATCAGCGGTAAAGACATATCAGAACCGAACTTTTTAACTCATATTAAAGAAATAATTAGTCAGTATGATATTCCTATTTCCAGTTTAACATTCGAGCTGACAGAGTCTGTGATGGTGAATGATTTTAATCATCTAAGTCACATAATGAATGAGCTAGCCTCAATGGGAATACACGTAGCGATTGATGATTATGGGACAGGGTACTCGTCTTTATTGTATATTTCACAGCTACCTTTTAATGAACTTAAAATTGATAAAAGTTTTATTAAAGATTTAGAAAGTTCAGAGCGGGATTTAACCATTGTTAGAACAACAATCGAAATGGCTAAAAATCTAGGCTTAAAAATTGTTGCTGAAGGAATAGAATCTAAGGCGGTCGGGGAAATCCTAAAGCGTCATGGCTGTAACATAGCTCAGGGTTATTATTATCAAAAACCAATAGAGTTTAGTCAATATTTATCTTGGTTAGCTCAATATCAGCATAACTAGAAAAAAGGGTTATAAATATTGATCATAATTTTTAATTTTAGTCATTAGTCTTTTTGCAAGAAACGGACTTGCTTTGCCTAAGTTATTTAATATGAGCCGTGCTTCACTGTGGTATTGAACAATTTTATCTTTACCCCAGTTTTTTGGTGGTGCCTGCAGGTTTGTGATGCGATCACATAACTTAACCATCCACACCTCAATGGGTTGTTTTTTTATTCTATTAATACTGTCCAGCATTTGTTCATTTTTAGACGGCAATGTTTTATCTTTGGTAAGTGATAACACACCATCGGCGATATTAATTCCAAATAGAGATTTTATATCGTTGTATTCAATTGAGGTATCCTCAATTGAATCATGGAGTAGGGCACATAAAATAAAAAGATTAGGTTGGTTTATGTTTTCATGTGCGATCGCGGCTATTGCTTCCATCGTGACGAGGCCTAGGTGGTTAATGTAAGGTATATCACTCCCAGGGATTGTTTGTCCATTATGGATGGTAGAGACAAAGTTCCATGCTTCTAGATATTTATCTTGATCCCAAGTATTCACGATTTCCCTTTTTTTATAAAAAATTAATATTCTAGATCCCGCGGATATATAGCTTAAAAAGCTAAATGTTTCTTGAGTCATATGCCCAGTGCAAAAGGGCTTGTCGTTGCTTTTTTCGACAGCTGTAATCATAGGGTTCACAGAATTTTTTAACGGCTCCAGAATGTCGTCTAAAAGCAAACCAGCGTTTTATCTGACGCATATCTTCAACTTCTGTCCTGCGTCCCATGTAGTATCTGCAATACCATTGAAACCATCCTCTAGGATCTTGTTGATGAATCCAGCCTTTCTTGATCCATTCCGATAATGGCTGTGAGGCATCAACTGAAAAATAGTTAAGGCTTATATCTTTCTTAAGAGGACTCAACTTAGCATGAGCAAACCAAGTTTTAGGGAACTCATCTTGACAATCATTTAGATACTTTCCACCAAAAATGCCAAGTTCTAGCATTTCCTTAGGCGTTAGTTCAGGAGAAAATTTATCATCAAAATCTTCCCCAATAGGCATTTGCAAATTATAGACATAATCTTTTTGCATTTTATCGTTTACAACAATCTCTTTCATAACAACTCTCATCTATATCTAGATAATAAACGCCTACTTCCCATAGCATGAACGCCTTATTATTAGATCATTTAACGTCGCAAAGAGCCATTATTACGCTAAAGCGGTAATCACTGACGAGGTTCAATCTAATCGTATATCAGAAAATACAACATGAGGATTTTAGCGGTATTAATCGTCTATACTGCTATCACGCTTATAACGTGTTAGTAAAAATAAGTGTCAACCTTATTTTGAGGCAAAAATTAGATCGGTATCATTATTGTATTCTTTACATATAGGTTAATCTTCAAATATTATGTGATTTATCAACAGTGAATTTTGATACCATTATTGTGCCGCTTTACACGATATTGCACTATCTGGGTACTTTAACTCTCTGAAATGTAAGCATTTCTATTTTTGATCTAGGAATTATTATCGGCCTCAGTATACTGGCTGCAAAATTCTATCCGCGTTACTCACCATCAGGGGATAAAGGCATAAATGGCGAATAAAGAATATAACGCTCAGTCGATTGAGGTTTTAAGTGGCCTTGATCCTGTGCGTAAACGCCCCGGGATGTACACCGATACCACCCGTCCTAACCATTTGGCACAAGAAGTCATCGATAACTCAGTGGATGAGGCCTTAGCCGGTCACGCTACTGAGATCACGGTGACCGTTCATGACGATGGCTCGTTAACGACTGTCGATGATGGTCGTGGTATGCCGACTGATATTCACCCTGAGCACGGGGTATCGGGTGTCGAGCTGATTTTAACTAAGCTACACGCCGGGGGTAAGTTCAGCAATGACAATTACCAGTTCTCCGGTGGTTTACACGGCGTGGGTATCTCGGTAGTGAACGCGCTATCGACCTTGTTAGAAGTTAAAATCTGGCGCGGTGGTGAAGTCAGTCGTATTGGTTTCCAAAATGGCGATAAAGCGTTGGAATTGGAAGTGATTGATACCTGCGGTAAAAAACGTTCGGGTACCAGTGTGCGCTTTAAGCCAGACCCTAAGTATTTTGATAGCCCTAAGTTTTCGATCCCGCGCCTTAAGCACAATCTACGTGCGAAAGCGGTTTTGTGCCCCGGTTTAAAAATCACTTTTAAAACACCGAACGCTGAAGATAATGCCGAATGGTATTACGAAGATGGTTTAACCGACTATTTAAAAATCCACGGTGCGGGTTTAGATGTTTTACCGAAAGAACCTTTTACCGGGTCGATGCAGGGTAAAACCGAAGCCTGTGATTGGGCAGTATTCTGGTTACCGGAAGGTGGCGAGTGCATTCAAGAAAGTTACGTTAACTTAATTCCTACCGCACAAGGGGGAACACACGTTAACGGTTTCCGTTCGGGTTTATTAGATGCGATTCGTGAGTTTTGTGAATTCCGTAATTTATTACCGCGTGGTGTGAAGCTAACGCCCGATGATATTTGGGATCGTTGTTCGTATGTCTTGTCGGCGAAGTTAGCCGACCCACAATTTTCGGGCCAAACCAAAGAACGTTTATCATCGCGTGAAGCAGCAGCGTTTGTTTCGGGTGTCACTAAAGATGCGTTTGGTTTATGGCTGAACGAACATACTAACGACGCTGAACTGATTGCGGAAATGGCAATTGCCAGTGCGCAAAATCGTTTACGCAAAGCGAAAAAAGTTTCTCGTAAAAAGATTACTCAAGGTCCAGCACTGCCAGGTAAGTTAGCGGATTGTACCAGCCAAGAATCAGAGCGTACCGAGATCTTCTTGGTGGAAGGGGACTCTGCTGGCGGCTCGGCTAAGCAGGCACGTGATCGTGTATTCCAAGCGATTATGCCGTTGCGCGGTAAGATTCTAAATACTTGGGAAGTCGACTCGGGTCAGATCTTAAGTTCAGAAGAAATTCATAACATTGCCGTGGCGTTAGATATTGACCCAGGCACTGAAAGTTTAGAAAGTCTGCGTTATGGCAAGGTGTGTATCCTCGCCGATGCCGACTCGGATGGTCTGCACATCGCGACCTTGTTGTGCGCACTGTTTGTTCGTCACTTCCGCTTATTAGTAGAGGAAGGTCACGTCTACGTGGCGATGCCACCCTTGTATCGTATCGATATTGGTAAAGAAGTTTTCTACGCGTTAGACGAAGCCGAAAAGAATGGGATTTTAGATCGTATTACGGCTGAGAAAAAACGCGGTAAGCCCAACGTGCAGCGATTTAAAGGACTGGGGGAAATGAACCCACTGCAGTTGCGTGAAACAACCATGGATCCGAATACCCGTCGCTTAGTGCAGCTTTCATTAAATGAAGGTGATGGCGCGATGGAAATGATGGATATGTTGTTATCGAAAAAACGCGCAGCCGATCGTAAAAATTGGTTAGAAAATAGCGGCAATCAGGCTGAAATTAATTAAAGGTTGAACTAAACAAATGACTGATATTATTGATGAGTCTGGTAGTTCAAGCAGCTACCTAGACGATGGCATAGAACGCCAAACGTTAAAAGATTATGCCGAGAGTGCGTACTTAAATTATTCTATG